>NZ_JBCNMA010000018.1:0-48606 GCF_039595165.1 Sphingomonas sp. | reverse complement strand
AGAGCCTCGCCAACCAGACCGCGCGGGCGACCGACGATATCGCCGCCAAGATCGCCGCGATCCAGTCGGCGACCAAGGGCACGGTCGATACCAACGCCTCGATCCGCGACACGGTGCTCGAGGTGCAGGCCAGCGCCGACCGCATCCGCACCGCGATGGAGGTCCAGGCCCAGACCGTCACCGCGATCACCGCCGCCGTCGACGAGACCGCGCTCGCCGCCGACTCGATGTCCGCGACGATCGGGGCGATCCGCGAGGATACCAAGAGCGTCGCCGGAGAGATCGACACGCTGCAGCACGAGTTCGGCGCGATCGACGAGCGGCTGAACCAGCTCAGCGACGCCGCCGGCAGCTTCTCGGCCTCGGTCGCGGCGTAAGCGCGCCGTCTCGACTTCGCCCGATCCGGGCGGGTAGAGAACGGGGATGACAATCCATATTCTGGTCACCGGCAGCAGCCGGGGCATCGGCGCGGCGATCCTAAAGGCGATCGACCTCCCCACCGTGAAGGCGGTGGGGCAGGGGACGCGCAGCGGCATCCCCGCCGACTTCACCGATCCGGCCGCGCCGCGCTCGTTGTGGGAGGCGGCGATCGACGCGCTCGACGGGCGCATCGACGTGCTCATCAACAACGCCGGCATCTTCGAGGCTGCGCCGGTCGATCTCGACGATGACGACTGGCTCGACGCCTGGGAGCGGACGATGCAGGTCAACCTGACCGCCGCCGCGCAGCTCTCGCGCTTTGCCGTGAAGCACTGGCAGGTACGCGGCAGCGGCGGGCGCATCGTCAACATCGCCAGCCGCGCCGCCTATCGCGGCGACAGCCCGGCGCACTGGCACTATGCCGCGTCCAAGGCGGGCATGGTCGGCATGACCAAGAGCATCGCCCGCGGCTTCGCGCGCGAGGGCATCCTCGCCTTCGCGATCTGCCCGGGGTTCACGATGACCGGAATGGCCGAGGACTATATGGCGAGCCGCGGTGGCGACAAGCTTCTCGCCGACATCCCGCTCGGCCGCGTCGCGATGCCCGAGGAAGTGGCGACGATGGCGCGCTTCTGCGCGCTCGAGGCGCCCGCATCGATGACCGGCGCGGTGCTCGATGTGAACGGGGCGAGCTACGTTCGATGAGCATCCGCCAGGAAAAGTGGGCACCGGTTTTCCGTTCGGCGGGGCGCAAACAATGAGCAGCTGGAAAGTGATCTTGCCCTGCACGCGCGACGAGGCGGAGGCGATCGATTTCGAGGGCGCCGAGCTGCTCGGCATCGATCCGGCGCCGGTGCTGCTGACCAGTGAGACCATCCCCGACGACCCGCTCGCCTGGCAGCTCGAGGCCTTCTTCGAGGGCAAGCCGGGCAAGGCCGAGATCGCCGCGCTGCGCACGCTGGTGCCGAGCGCCGGGAATGCCAAGCCCGTGACCGAGAAGCTGCCCGACGAGGACTGGGTCACGCTGAGCCAGGCGGGGATCGAGCCGGTCCATGCCGGCCGCTTCTACGTCCACACCGCGAGCAACAAGGGCGACGTGCCGGACGGCGCCAAGACCTTTCATATCGAGGCCGGACGCGCGTTCGGCACCGGCACGCACGAGACCACCGGCGGCTGCCTGCTGACGCTCGACGCGATGCGCGCGCGGGGAGAGGTGGTGCGCAACCTGCTCGATGTCGGCACCGGCACTGGGCTGCTCGCCTTCGCCGCGATGCATCTGTGGCCGCGCGCCTATGCGACGGCGTCGGACATCGATCCGGTGGCGGTCGAGGTGACGGCGGAGAACGCCGCCGCGAACGACGTCGCGCTGGGCGACGGCGCGGGGCAGCTCGCGCTCGCCGCGGCGCCCGGGCTGGAGCATCCGCTGCTGATCGGCCGCGCGCCCTATGACCTGATCATCGCCAACGTCCTGGCCGGGCCGCTGATCGAGCTGGCGCCGAGCATCGCCGCGGCGCTCGCCCCGGGCGGGACGCTGGTGCTCGCGGGGCTGCTGGAGACCCAGGCCGAGCGCGTCGCGCACGCCTATCGCCGCCACGGGCTGCGGCTGGCAGGCCGGGTTCCGATGGGCGACTGGCCCGCGCTGCGGCTGCGCAAGCGCGCGCGCTATGGCTGGGACCGGGTGTCGCGGCCAGGTCCGGACGGGGTCGGGCTCGCTCCGGGTTTCGGGAGCTGGTGACGGCGACGCAACCGGATCGTTTCGGCTGCGTTCAGGCACATCGCATACAATTTGCGACAATGTTTTGGTGGACGTTGCGCCTGCCGCTGACCAGTTTCGGAGCCATGATGAACCGTCCGACGATCCTCATGATGCTGATCGCGGTGCCGCTCGCGGGGTGTACCGTCGGCCCGGATTACCGGCCGAAGGGCGCGTCGGAGCTCGGCGTGCCGGCCGCCTGGTCGGTCGAGGCGCAGCAGCAGGCGCAGGCCGATCTGCGCCAATGGTGGACCGCGTTCAACGACCCCCTGCTGACGCAGCTGGTCGAGCAGGCGGCGACGCAGAATCTCGACGTGGCGCAGGCGGTGGTACGGCTGCGCCAGGCGCGCGAGGCACTGGTCCAGTCGCGCGCGTCGCTGCTGCCGAGCGTGAGTGCCGGCGGGAGCGCGTCGCGCAGCGAGCCGATCCGCGGCGCAACCAGCCAGATCACCTTGCCCGACGGCACCGTGACGACCGTATCGCAGGGGGGCAATTCGAGCTTCTCGCTCGGTGCCGACGTCAATTATCAGGCCGACCTGTTCGGTGGCGTGCGCCGCGGTGTGCAGGCGAGCCGCGCGCAGCTCGAGGCGAGCGGCTATGACTACGCCACGGTGCTGATCTCGATCCAAGGGGAGATCGCGCGCAACTACATCCTCGCGCGGGCGGCACAGGCGCAGCTCGCCAATGCGCGCGACAGCCTGGCGATCCAGGACGACAATCTCGAGATCGCCGGCTTCCGCGTGCAGGCCGGCCTCGTTTCCTCGCTCGACCAGGAGCAGGCGCGCGCGAGCCGCGCGCAGACCGCGGCGTCGATTCCCAATATCGAGGCGAGCTACAACAGCGCCGTGTCCCGGCTCGGCGTGCTGACCGGCCAGGCTCCGGGCGCGCTCAAGGGCGAGATGGAGGCGGTGCGTCCCGTCCCGCAGGGCCCGGCGGCGATCGCGGTCGGCATCCCCGCCGACACGCTGCGCCAGCGCCCCGACGTGCGCGCGGCCGAGCGCAACCTCGCCGCCGCAGTCGCGCAGATCGGCGTGGCGGAGGCGCAGCTCTATCCGCAGCTCTCGCTCGGCGGCAGCATCGATGCCGGTGCGTCGAACCTCGGCAGCATCTTCGACGTGATCACTGGCCGCCTCTTCGCGAGCATCGCGCAGACGATCTTCGACGCCGGCCGCACGCGCTCGCAGGTCCGCTCGGCGCAGGCAGCGGCGGACGGCGCCTTCGTCGCCTACAAGCAGACCGTGCTCGCCGCGCTCGAGGATGTAGAGAATGCGATCGTCGCGCTGCAGGCCGCGCAGCGCCGCGAGCGCGAGTTCGTGATCGCGCTCGACGCGGCGAATAACAGTGCGATCCTCTCGCGCAGCTCGTACCGTGCGGGGCTCGCCGACTTCCTGACGCTGAGCCAGAGCGAGGCGTCGCTGATCTCGGCGCGCAACGGCCTGCTCCAGGCGCGCTCGGACCAGGCCTCGGCGCTGATCCAGCTCTATCTCGCGCTCGGCGGCGGCTGGGATGCCGGCGCCGTGCCCACCCCGCAGAGCGTCCCCGCGCCCGCGACCCTTTCCAAGACCGGACAAAACTGATGGCCGATGCGAACCCCAGCCCCAAGCTCGACGAATTCCTCGGCGGCAAGGTGACTCCGCCATGGCAGCGCTACGCCAAGTGGGTCGCGCTGGCGCTGGTGGTGATCGCGGTGATCTTCGGCGTCTCTCGCTTCTTCGGCGGAAGCGCCGAGGCCGGCTATGCGACGCAGAAGGCGGAACGCGGCGCGCTCACCGTCACCGTCTCGGCGACCGGCAAGCTTGCCCCGACCAATCAGGTGCAGGTCGGCTCGGAGCTGTCGGGCCTGATCACCAAGGTGCTGGTCGACGTGAACGACCGCGTTACTGCGGGCCAGCCGCTCGCGCTGATCGACCAGTCGCGCCTCAACGACACGATCCAGCAGGGGGAAGCGGCGGTCGCCGCCGCGCAGGCGACGGTCGCGCAGAACCAGGCGACCTTGACCGAGGCGCGCAGCCAGCTTTCGCGGTTCGAGGAAGTGAGCCGGCTGTCGGGCGGGCGCGTCCCGGCCAAGACCGAGATGGACAATGCCCGCGCCGCAGTCGCCCGCGCGCAAGCGACGGTGCGCGCCAGCCAGGCGCAGGTCGTCTCGCAGCAGGCGGCGCTGCGCTCCAACGTCACGCAGCGCGACAAGGCGGTGATCCGTTCGCCCGTCAACGGCGTGGTGCTTGCGCGGCAGGTCGAGCCCGGCCAGACGGTCGCGGCCTCGTTCAACACCCCGACGCTGTTCGTGATCGCGGAGGATCTCGGCGCGATGGAGCTTCAGGTCGCGATCGACGAAGCCGATGTCGGCCAGGTCAAGGACGGGCAGAAGGCGAACTTCACCGTCGACGCCTTCCCCGGCGAGACCTTCCCGGCGACGATCCAGCGCGTCGATGTCGGTTCGAACCTGTCGGCGCAGAGCACCAGTTCGTCCTCGACCAGCACGTCGAGCACGACCGGGCAGGTCGTGTCCTATGCCGCGATCCTGAGCGTCGCCAACGCCCAGCAGAAATTGCGCCCTGGCATGACCGCGACCGCCGAGATCGTGACGTTGCAAAAGAACAACGTGCTGCTCGTTCCCAACGCCGCGCTGCGCTTCACCCCCAGCGACGGTAATGCCCAGCAGACGGGCGGCGGCATGGCCGGCGCGCTCGTGCCGCGGCGCGGTCGGCGTGGCGGGCAGGCGGCGGAGAAGTCGGCGACGATCGGCCGCGGCGCGCGCCAGACGCTCTATGTGAAGGGCGAGGATGGCGAGCCGCGCGCGATCCAGGTCACCACCGGCGACACCAACGGCCAGATGACCGAGATCCTGTCGGGCGAGCTCAAGGAGGGGATGGAAGTCATCACCGGCCAATATGCGGGCGAATCGTCGCGCTCCGGCCAGCGCAAGTCCGGCGGTGGCGGGGGCCAGCGGCGTCAGGGCGGCGGTGGCGGAGGCAATGGTGGCTGACGCCGACCCGATCATCCGCCTGCGCAACATCACCAAGGTGTTCGGGGAGGGCGCGACGGCGTTCCAGGCGCTGAAGGGCGTCGACCTCGACATCGCCGAGCGCGATTTCGTCGCGGTGATGGGGCCGTCGGGCTCGGGCAAGTCGACGACGATGAACATCCTCGGCTGCCTCGACGTGCCGACCTCGGGCGAGTTCCTGTTCAAGGGCGTGCATATCGAGAAGCTCGACCGCGACGAGCGCGCGCTGGTCCGCCGCAAATATCTCGGCTTCGTCTTCCAGGGCTTCAACCTGCTCTCGCGCACCCATGCGCTGGAGAATGTCGAGCTGCCCCTGCTCTATCGCGGCGAGGACAAGAAGACGCGGCGCGAACTCGGCATGGCGGCGCTCGAGAAGGTCGGCCTCGCCGACTGGTGGGACCATACCCCGGCCGAGCTCTCGGGCGGCCAGCAGCAGCGCGTGGCGATCGCCCGTGCGATCGTGACCAGCCCCGCCGTGCTGCTCGCCGACGAGCCGACCGGCAACTTGGATTCGGCGCGCTCGATCGAGATCATGGAACTGCTCACCAGTCTCAACCAGGACAGCGGCATCACCGTGCTGATGGTCACCCACGAGCCCGACATGGCGGCCTTCGCCCATACCATCGTCCACTTCAAGGACGGGCTGGTCGAGCGGATCGAGGAAGGTGAAGGCGCCGGCCGCAAGGCGGGAGCGCACGTCTGATGCTTGGCACCACGCTCACCCTCGCGATCCGCTCGATCCTGCGCCACAAGCTGCGCTCGTTCCTGACCACGCTCGGCATCATCATCGGCGTCGCCGCGGTGGTGGCGATGGTCACGCTGGGCAAAGCGACCACCGCCGCGGTCCAGCAACAGATCGCCAGCCTCGGCACCAATATCCTCCAGGTGCGCCCCGGCCAGGGCTTCGGCCGCGGCGGCGGTGGACCGCGCCCGCCCGATTTCGAGGAGCTCGACGTCGAGGCGGTCAAGGAGCAGGTCGCCGGCGTGACCGCGGTCGCGCCGCAGGCCCAGTCGACCGCGACCGCGATCCATGAGGGTGCCAACTGGTCGACCACGATCAACGGCACCACCAACGATTTCTTCAAGGTCCAGCCCTGGCCGCTGACCGCCGGCCGCACCTTCTCCCCGGCGGAGGAGGCGGCGGGCAAGTCGGTGTGCATCATCGGCAACACGGTGCGCCAGAACCTGTTCCGCGGCGGGCGTGCGGTCGGGCAGCGGATGCGCGTCAACAACGTCTCGTGCGACGTGATCGGCACGCTCTCGACGCGCGGCCAGGCCGGGTTCGGCGGCGACCAGGACGACGTCATCATCATGCCGATCAAGACGGTGCAGCGCCGCTTCACCGGCAATCGCGACATCCGCCTGATGCTGGTCGGGGTCGACCAGGCCTATGACACCCAGCAGGTCCAGTCCGCGCTCACCGATCTGCTGCGCGAGCGGCGGCGGCTCGAGCCCGGCGCCGAGGACAATTTCAACATCTTTGACACCGCCCAGATCAGCGCGACGCTGACCGGCACCACCACCCTGCTCACCCAGATCGTCGCGGCGGTGGCGGGCATCAGCCTGATCGTCGGCGGGATCGGGATCATGAACATCATGCTGGTCTCGGTGACCGAGCGCACGCGCGAGATCGGCATCCGCCTCGCCATCGGCGCGATCGCGAGCGAGGTGCTGTTGCAGTTCCTGGTCGAGGCGATCGTGCTGTCAATGCTGGGCGGGGTGATCGGGCTGTTGCTGGCGCAGCTGGTGATCGCGATCATCACGCCGATCATGCAGGTGCCATGGACGTTCGACCTGCAGATCAACATCATCGCCTTCATCATCGCGGCGGCGATCGGCGTGGTGTTCGGCTTCTTCCCGGCGCGGCGCGCGGCGAGCCTCAACCCGATCGACGCGCTGCGGCACGAATAGGGCTGGCGTCTATTTGGCGTGGATCAGGCGGTCGAGATCCTCGACCGTGTCGATGTCGACCAGCTCGGCGGGCGAGGTGACGACGTGGTGGCCATGCTTGACCAGCTCGCGCGCGCCCATGTCGCCTTCCGCGCGCAGCAGCGCGTCGAAATGGCTGCAGCCGAACAGCACCGGCGGACGTGGAATCTCGCCATCGCTCGACGCCACGATCGCGTCGGGGCCCTCGGCGCGGTCGAGCAGGCGATAGATATGCGTGGCGGTGACCTTGGGCATGTCCGCGAGCGCGATCAGCACCGCTTCCGCGCCGCTGGCGCACGCCGCTTCGACGCCGAGGCGCAGCGAGCGGCTCATCCCAGCCGCGGGGTCGTCGTTGTGGACGATGCGGTAGCCGCACCCGGCGAGATCCAGCCGGGTCTCCGATACCACCGCGATGCGTTCGCGAAACGGCACCGCCTCGAGCGCGACGACGACGTGCAGCCCGACCGGGCGCCCGAGATAGAGCTGAGTCAGCTTGTCTCCGCCGAACCGTTCGGAGCGGCCTGCGGCGAGCAGCACCAGCGCAACGCGTTCAGCCTCGATCATCCGGCTTCCTCACCATCGCTGTGCCTCAATGCTGTCACCCGAATCGATTAGCCGATCCGAGCGTTTCGAAGGAGATAGGGCGATGGCGGGGATGTGGCGAGCGGCGCTTGCACTGATTATGCTCGCGGCGCCCGCCGCTGCGAAGGATGCGATCATGCCAGCCACCAAGCCAATCGTCATCGCGCATCGCGGCGCCAGCGGCGAACGTCCCGAGCATACGCTGGCGTCCTACACCCTCGCGATCGAGCAGGGCGCCGACTTCATCGAGCCCGATCTTGTGATGACCAGGGACGGCGAGCTGGTCGCGCGGCACGAGAACAACATCGCCGAGACCACCGACGTCGGGTCGCGCGCCGAGTTCAAGGATCGCAAGACGACCAAGACGATCGACGGAGTCAAGTACACTGGGTGGTTCACCGAGGATTTCACCCTTGCCGAGCTCAAGACGCTGCGCGCCAGGGAGCGGCTGCCGATGCTCCGCCGCGACAACACCAAATATGACGGCCAGTTCGAGATCCCGACGCTGCGCGAGGTGATCGCGCTGGCCAAATCGGCCGCGGTCTCGCGCGGGCGCCCGGTCGGCATCTATCCCGAGACCAAGCATCCGACCTATTTCGCATCGATCGGCCTGCCGATGGAAGCGAAGCTGCTCGCCGAACTTCAGGCGGCCGGCTGGGACCGTGCCGATGCGCCGGTGTTCATCCAGTCGTTCGAGGTGGACAATCTGAAGGCGCTCAGCAAGCAGACCAAGGTCCGGCTGATCCAGCTGCTCGATACCGACGGCGGCCCCGCCGACAAGGCGCAGCCGAGCTACGCCGCGATGATCACGCCCGAGGGGCTGAAGGCGATCGCCGTCTATGCCGCGGGGATCGGCCCCAACAAGTCGC
Source organism: Sphingomonas sp. (assembly GCF_039595165.1). Classification (GTDB taxonomy): domain Bacteria; phylum Pseudomonadota; class Alphaproteobacteria; order Sphingomonadales; family Sphingomonadaceae; genus Sphingomonas. The sequence goes on along the minus strand of NZ_JBCNMA010000018.1, from coordinate 40,049 downwards.
TGGTGGTGAAGAACGACGGCACCGCCATGCCGCTCGTCGCGGATGCGCACGCGGCGGGGCTCGCGGTGCATCCCTGGACCTTCCGCGCCGAGAATTTCTTCCTCCCGGCGAGCCTGCGCTCGGGCATCAACCCGGCCGGCCATGGGCGGCTGGAAGAGGAGATTTCGCGCCATCTCGCCGCCGGGGTGGATGGTTTCTTCACCGATTACCCTTATCACGGGGTTCAGGCGCGCGATCGGCAGTCCCGCTGATCGACTGGGAGATGGGCGCGATGCGCAAGGAGTTCATGTTGGTCATCGCGGCGCTGCCGCTGCTGGCGGGCGGTTGCATCGCCAAGACCGCGTTCGACGTCGTCACGCTGCCGGTCAAGGCGGTAGGGCAGACCGCCGACTGGGCGACGACCAGCCAGGACGAGGCCGACCGCAACGCCGGGCGCAAGCTGCGCAAGCAGGAGGCCCGCGAAGGCCGCGAGCGCAAGAAGCATGAAGAGGCGTGCCGCAAGGCCCCGGACGATTGCGGCCCCTATCAGGGCTATCGCGCCGGAGATCCCGAGGGCGACGCGGACTAGGCGCGGCTCGCGCTGCCGGCCAGCGTCTCGGCGATGGCGCGCAGCACCTGCGGACGGAAATGCACGCCGATATGGTTGCTGACCACCTCGACGGAGCGTGCGCCGTCGTGATCCCCTTCATGGCAGATGCTGCCGTTGACGAAGCCGTCGCTGCGGCTCCAGATCGAGGTCGCGGGCATCGGCAGTGGCGCGGCCGCTTCGGCCAGCATCGCGCGTGCCGCGGGATCGTCGATCTTCTGACCGGTCAGCACTTCGAAATGGCGCCAGACATTGGTCGCGGTGGGCGGGCCGGCATAGGGTGAGGAGATCGTCACCACTTCGCGCACCAGATCGGGGCGGCGGTGCGCGGCGACGCGGGCGAGAATCCCGCCTAGACTGACGCCGATCAGCGTCACCGGCTCGCCGGCTTCGGCATGGACCTCTTCGATCCGCGCGATCAGCCGCTCGACGTCGCCGCCGACCGATCGGACGCCGAGATTGATGCCCAGCCGCCAGCGCCAGGTGCGATAGCCGCGCCCGCGCAGGAAACGATGCATGGCCCCCATCGACGCGTCGCCATTGGCAAGGCCAGGCAGTAGCAGCACCGGCCGGCCGTCGCCCAATGGCGCATCCTTGAGGCTGCGCCATTTGGTCGCGAGCTCGGCAAGCGCCCAGGCGAGGCGCGGCGCCTCCGCGTAGAAGGAAGCGCGCGGCGGCGGCAAAATCTCGGTTGGAGTCATCGCATGCTCTCCACGGGCAACCATCGCATCACCGTAGATGGAAATGGGGTCCAGATTCCCATTTTCACCCCTGCCGCGCGAAATGCCTCGCCGGTCCAAGCGTTGCAGGTGCGGATCGCGCTGTAGGTGCCGGTGCCGTCGTAGAAGGCATCATAGCTGCCATAGCCCGGGTAACGCGCCGCGCGGCCGTCCGCTCCGGTGCGGAAGCTCGCGCGGATGAAGGCGGCGAGCCGGTGATACTCCTCCGGCCGCAGCACGATCGCGCGCACGTTCGGCCCTTCGGTCGGCTCGGGGATGAAGTCGACATGCATCAGCGTGTCGCGGCTGCCAGCCGCTGCCTTGAGTACGCGGCCCGGGCGCAATTCGGACCAGGTCGGGGTGTTGAGGTAGAAGTCGCGGTCGCCCCAGCCGAAGCTGCGCCAGCTATGCCCCCCGAAGCGCGGGTCGCGCAGGTCCTCGCCGCGCACCAGGTCGCTCCAGTCCACGTCCGCGGCGCGCACGGGCAGCACGATGCCGGTGTGGATGCCATTGTCCTCGACATAGATGCGGATGCCCTGGGCCGGCTCCTCCCACGCGCCATTCGCCGGGAGCAGTCCGCCGACCCAGCCCGCGCCGCCATAGCCGAGCAGCAGCACAAGCGCCGTCGCCACGCCGCGCAACAGCCAGCGCAGCGCCTTTCGTGCCCGATATCCCCGCGTGTTTCCGTCCATGCGCCGCGCATGTTATGGGGGAGGAATGACAAGTGAAACCCATGTCCTCGACCGCCCGCCCGAAGGCGCTGCGGCCGACTGGACGATTGACCAGGATTGGAAGGCTTTCACGCCCGCCGAGCACGCGGTGTGGGACACGCTGTTCGAGCGCCAGATCAAGCTGCTCCCGGGCCGCGCCTCCAAGGCCTATCTGCACGGCCTCGAGCTGCTCAAGCTGTCGGAATCGGGCATCCCCAATTTCGAGGAGCTGTCCGAACGGCTGATGAAGCTGACCGGCTGGCAGGTCGTCGCCGTGCCCGGCCTCGTCCCCGACGAGGTGTTCTTCGATCACATGGCCAACCGCCGCTTCGTCGCGGGCAATTTCATCCGCCGGCCCGACCAGCTCGATTATCTCCAGGAGCCGGATGTGTTCCACGACGTGTTCGGCCATGTCCCGATGCTCGCCGATCCGGTGTTCGCCGATTACATGGAGGCCTATGGCCGCGGCGGGCAGCGCGCGATGGAGTTCGGCGCGCTCACGCAGCTCTCGCGGCTCTACTGGTACACCGTCGAATTCGGGCTGATCGAGGAAGCCGAGGGGCTGCGCATCTACGGCTCGGGCATCGTATCGAGCTTTGGCGAGAGCCGCTTCGCGCTCGATAGTGACAGCCCCAACCGCATCGGCTTCGACTTGAAGCGAGTGATGCGCACCGAATATCGCATCGACGATTTCCAGCAGAACTACTTCGTCATCCCGAGCTTCGACGAACTGCTCCGCGTCACGGTCGAGAGCGATTTCGCCCCGCTCTATCGCGAGATCCTGGCCCAGCCCGACATCCCGATCGCCGAGATCGTCGATGGCGACCGCGTGATCACGCGCGGGACGCAGGAATATGCCCGCGCCAAGGCCTGATCCTCGCTTGCACGCGGCGCGCGCCGCCCGTTAAAGGTCGCGCCCGAGAGGAGAGGCGATGACCGGCGAGATTTATCCCGTTCCCGCGGAATGGGCACGGAACGCGCGTTACGATGCGGCGGGCTATGAGCGGCTCTACGGGCGCTCGCTCGCCGATCCGGGCAGCTTCTGGCTCGATCAGGCGAAGCGGCTCGACTGGATCAAGCGGCCGGAGCTGGCGGGCGACTGGTCGTTCGACGAGGCGGATTTCCGGATCAACTGGTTCGCCGACGGCAAGCTCAACGTCGCCGCCAATTGCATCGATCGCCACCTCGCCAGCCGCGGCGGCGACATCGCGATCATCTGGGAGCCCGACGATCCCGCCGAGGAGCCCCGCCGCTTCACCTATCTCGAGCTGCACCAGCAGGTGTGCCGCTTCGCCAATGTGCTGAAGGCGAAGGGCGTCGCCCGCGGCGATCGCGTCACCATCTACATGCCGATGATCCCCGAGGCGGCGTTCGCGGTGCTCGCCTGCGCGCGGATCGGCGCAATTCACTCCGTGGTGTTCGGCGGCTTCTCGCCCGAGGCGCTGGCCGGGCGCATCACCGATTGCGACAGCAAGGTGGTGGTGACCGCCGACGAGGGGCGGCGCGGCGGCAAGCGCATCGCGCTCAAGGCCAATGTCGACGAGGCGGCGAAGCGCGCGCCGTCGCTCGAGACGGTGATCGTGGTCAAGGCGACCGGCGGCGAGATCGCGATGACCGCGGAGCGCGATGTCTGGTATCATGACGCCGCGGCGAACGTCTCCGCCGACTGCCCCGCCGAGGCAATGAACGCCGAGGATCCGCTGTTCATCCTGTATACCAGCGGCTCGACCGGCAAGCCGAAGGGCGTGCTGCATACGAGCGGCGGCTATCTGCTGTGGGCGAGCCTGACCCATGAGCTGTGCTTCGACTATCGTCCGGGCGACGTGTGGTGGTGCGCGGCGGACATCGGCTGGGTCACCGGGCACAGCTATATCCTGTACGGCCCGCTTTCGAACGGCGCGACGACGCTGATGTACGAAGGCCTGCCCAACTGGCCCGACGCCAGCCGCATCTGGCAGGTGGTCGACCGCCACAACGTCCACACCATCTTCACCGCGCCGACCGCGCTGCGCGCGCTGATGAAGGATGGCGACGAGTTCGTCGCCAAGACCAGCCGCAAGTCGCTGAAGCTGCTCGGCACGGTCGGCGAGCCGATCAACCCCGAGGCGTGGCGCTGGTATCACGAAGTGGTCGGCGAGGGACGCTGCCCGATCATCGACACCTGGTGGCAGACCGAGACCGGCGGCGCGATGATCGCGCCGATGCCGGGCGCAACCGCGCTCAAGCCCGGCTCCGCGACAAAGCCGATGCCGGGCGTCGATCCCCAGCTGGTCGACAGCGAGGGGGCGGTGCTGCACGGCGCGACCGAGGGCAACCTCGTCATCGCGCGCAGCTGGCCGGGGCAGATGCGCACCGTGTGGGGCGATCACGCGCGGTTCTTCCAGACCTATTTCACCACCTATCCGGGGAAGTATTTCACCGGCGACGGCTGCCGCCGCGACGAGGACGGCTATTACTGGATCACCGGACGGGTGGACGACGTGATCAACGTCAGCGGCCATCGCATGGGCACCGCCGAGGTCGAGAGCGCGCTGGTGCTCCATCCCAAGGTCGCCGAGGCGGCGGTGGTGGGCATGCCGCACGACGTGAAGGGGCAGGGCATCTACGCCTATGTCACGCTCAACGCCGGCGAGACGGCGGACGACGCGCTGCGCGCCGAGCTGGTCAAGTGGGTGCGCACCGAGATCGGCCCGATCGCCACACCCGACGCGCTGCAGTTCGCGCCGGGCCTGCCCAAGACGCGCTCGGGCAAGATCATGCGCCGCATCCTGCGCAAGATTGCCGAAGGCGACGTGTCTTCGCTGGGGGACACGAGTACGCTCGCCGATCCGGCGGTGGTCGACGACCTGGTCGCGAACCGGGTGCGATGAGCCTTCGCGTCGTCGAGGGGGACATTACCCGGCTCGATGTCGATGCGATCGTCAATGCGGCGAACTCGTCCCTGCTTGGCGGGGGTGGCGTCGACGGCGCGATCCACCGGGCGGCGGGACCGGGACTGATCGAGGAATGCCGCAAGCTGTACGCGCTGGGCGGCTGCAGGACCGGCGATGCCAAGCTGACCGGCGGTTACCGGCTGCCGGCGCGCCACATCATCCATACCGTCGGGCCGGTGTGGCAGGGCGGCGACAAGGGCGAGCCGGCGCTGCTGGCGAGCTGCTACCGGCGCTGCTTCGAGATCGCGGCCGCAGCGGGAATCCGGAGCATCGCATTCCCGGCGATCAGCTGCGGCGTCTATCGCTTCCCGGTCGACCGGGCTGCGGAGATCGCCGTGCGCGAATGCCGCGCCGCGATTGCCGCAAACCCCGATCTGGAGGTGACGCTGGTCGCGTTCGGCACCGAGATGCGCCGCGTCTACGAGGAAGCGCTGGGCTGACCGCATGAAAAAGGGCGCGGGGAGGTGATCCCCACGCCCGTTTTCGCTGCGCCGTTCGTCAGACCGGCTTGGTCTCGAGATCCGGGCGCGTGCCCGCCGCCTGGTTCTCCGCCAGCTCCGGCTGGCCCGCCAGGTCGCGGTCGTCCTTGAGCGTGTCGAGGTGCATCCAGCGCCGCACGATCGGGCTGAGCACCAGCACGCCCACGCCGACGCCGATCGCGATCCAGCCGAACAGGTCGTAGATCGAGAGCAGGCCGTCCTTGGTCATTTGACCGTCATGGCCGCCGGTCGCCTCGCCGATCTTGCCTGCGACGAAGTTGCCGACCGCGGTCATGTAGAACCATGCGCCCATGATGAGCGAGGCGAGGAACTTGGGCGCGAGCCGGTTCATCGCGGACAGGCCGACAGGCGAGAGGCAGAGCTCCGCGGTGGTGGCGAAGAAATAATAGGCGAAGACCAGGAACACCGGGGTCATCGCCGCGATGCCCCAGGCATGCGCGCCCCACACCAGCACGAGGTTGGCGAAGCCCATCTGCAGCAGTGCGAGGCCGAACTTGGCGGGCGCCGACGGCTCGAGTCCGCGCTTGCCGAGGAACTGCCACAGGCCCGCGAACAATGGTGCGAGCAGGATGATGTAGATCGGGTTGATCGACTGGAAGATGCCGGCCGGCACCCCGCCGCGGTCGACGAACTCGTCGGTGAACAGGTTCATCGACCCGCCCGCCTGCTCGAACAGGCCCCAGAAGATCGGGTTGAGCGAGATCAGGAACAGGATCGCGAACATGCGCTCGCGCGGTTCCTTGGGCAGCTTGAAGCTCTCGTAGAGGACATAGCCGAGCAGCGCGACGCCGGAGATGGCGAGCAGCGTCTGGATCACGTCCTGATACTGGACCAGCGCCCAGATCACCGCGACCGAGGCGAAACCCACGCCATAGAGCACCCATTCGCGTGATCGCGGCAGCGGCGCCGGCGCCTCGCCCGCGCCGTGCAGCGAAGCCTTGCCCAGCACGAACACGATCAGGCCGGCGAGCATGCCGATGCCGGCGAGACCGAAGCCGAAGCCCCAGCCGATCGTCTGGCCAAGATAGGCGACCAGGATCGTGCCGAGCGCGGCGCCCACGTTGATGCCCATGTAGAAGATCGTATAGGCGGCGTCGCGGCGCGTGTCGGTCAAGTTGTAGAGCTGCCCGACCATCACCGAGATGTTGGCCTTGAGGAAGCCCGAGCCGACGATGATGAAGGCGAGCGCGAGCCAGAAGACGTTGATCGTCGGATCATTCTGCCCGCCCGTGCCCTCGACCGCCATCAGCGAGTGACCCGCCGCGAGCAGCAGGCCGCCGAAGATCACCGCCTTGCGCTGGCCGAGATAGCGGTCGGCGAGATAGCCGCCGAGCACGGGGGTGATGTAGACCAGCGAGGTATAGGCGCCGTAGATCAGGTTCGACTTGCCGTCCGAGAACAGCCAGTGCTGAGTCAGGTAGAAGATCAGGATCGCGCGCATGCCGTAGTAGGAGAAGCGCTCCCACATCTCGGCGAAGAACAGCATGTACAGGCCCTTGGGATGGCCCGCGAATTCCGGCTTCTTGCTGGCGGCGATCAAGGCGCCCCCGGCGAGGAAGGCGAAGAGCAGGACCGTGGCGATCACGGCGATCCACTCGGCCTCCGCCCATAATGCTACGTCTTTGAAATGCGGCAACGTCGAACCCCTTTATAGACAGAATTCCGGCCCCGTACGTGCAGGGCGGATTGCTGCGCGGGAGCCTAACGGCGAAAATCGCCATGTGAAGCGGGATTGTGTCATACGAAACTGAACCCTGGCTGAGCGATCGATTTCGCTTGTTCACCGCTTTTGCTCCACTGCGGGAGCGGCTAGGGCGCCCGGCATGACCTTCAACGATCGCTCCACCCCGCTCTCGCTGCTTGCCACGCGCCGCTCCGCCAAGGCCCGCGACCTGGTCGCACCCGCGCCCGGCGCCGACGAGCTTGCGGATATTCTCGCGATCGCGACGCGCACGCCCGACCATGGCAAGCTCGCGCCCTGGCGCTTCATCATGGTGCCGGCCGAGGCGCGCGATGCGCTCGCGGCGGGCATCATCGATGCCTATCGCGCCGAGAAGCCGAGCGCGGGGCGGCTGGAGATCGAGGCGATGGACCAGTTCGCGCGCCAGGCGCCGGCGCTGGTCGTGGTGCTCGCTTCGCCCAAGGTCGAGAGCCATATCCCGTTGTGGGAGCAGGAATTGTCGGTGGGGGCGGCGACGATGAACCTGCTCCATGCGGTGCACGCCAGCGGCTATGCCGGATGCTGGCTCACCGGCTGGGCGGCGTATAGCGACCGGGTACGCGACCTGTTCGGTGCGGCGCCCGAGCGGATCGCCGGCTTCGTGTTCATCGGTACCCCCGGCAAGCCGCTGGAGGAGCGGCCGCGTCCCGACAGGGATAAGGTGGTGGCGACCTGGGCCGGAACCGCGACGGACGGTATCTGACGAAACCTTCTTAAGGGTGGAACTTTCCGCTCCCATGCTGTATTAAGGCAGCATGACAGCGCTCGAGCATGAAGACAGCCCGGTTTACCTGAAGCTGCGCGCCAGCATCGCCACGGCGATTCTGCGCGGCGAATACCGGGCGGGGGACCAGTTGCCGTCGGTGCGAGCGCTCGCCGCCGAGCATGGCGCGAACCCGCTGACGGTTGCCAAGGCCTATCAGAGCTTCCAGGACGACGGCTATGTCGAGGTGCGCCGCGGCGTCGGCATGTTCGTGCTGCCCGGCGCGGTCGAGCGCCTGAAGGTCGCCGAGCGCGACCGCTTCCTGACCAGCTACTGGCCCAAGGTGCGCGAGCATATCGCGCTGCTCGGCCTGAATGCGCACGAGTTGCTCGACCGTGAGATCGCCTGAGGTTCAGTAAACCGAACGGTTGTCGGTCAGATATTTGTCGACGAACTCGTCGAAGCTGTCAGCGACGAAGCGGTCGCCGCCGCCTACGATCAGGACGCGGCCACGGTTCTTATCATCGGTGCACGCGATGGCCCATGCCCAACTCCAGATCAGATGATCGGCAAAGAACAGGTACTTGGTCAGTGCAGGATCACCCCATTTATACTCCTCCGGTACATTTTTGATGCGAGCGACTGGCCACCAAGTGCCGCATTCGTCATCCATTTGCTCGACTGCCGGGGCAATCGCAGCGAGATAGGCACGGAAATCATCGGGCAGGCGGACCTGATAGCGCGCTTCGAGCCGCGCGATCTGCTCTGCACTTGCGGGCGCGGTCGAGACATCTTCCCGTTCAAACCAGCGGCGTAATCGCTCCAGCGGCGCGTCGCCTAGTTCGAACGAGGGGCTAAGCGGCAAAGATTTCCGCCTGAACCACATAGAGCACCTCCGCTTTCGCCAGCGCCGCCGCTTTCAGCCCCAGCGCCTCGGGCACGATCTGCTCGACATAGAAGCGCGCCGCCGCCCGCTTCATCGCGAGGAACGCCGGGTCGCCCTCGGCGCTCGCCGCGATGCCGCCCTGCTTCTCCATCAGCCAGCCGCACACCGCGACCGACAGCATCGTCAGGAACGGATAGGAGCCGGCGAGGCGATCGTCGATCTCGCTCGCCAGCATGTGGCGCCCCACCTCCTCGCATCCATCGATCAGCGCTGCCAGCCCGACGTCTTGCACCTCGCCGCGCATCTGTGCGGTCAGCGCCAGCAGCGTCCCGCCATTGTCCATGCTGAGCTTGCGGCCGACCAGATCGGCGGCCTGGATGCCGTTGGTCCCCTCATAGATCGGCGTGATGCGCGCGTCGCGGAAATGCTGGGCGGCGCCGGTCTCCTCGATATAGCCCATGCCGCCATGCACCTGGATGCCGAGGCTGGCGACCTCGTTGCCGAGATCGGTGCCGTGCGCCTTGGCGAGCGGGGTGAGCAGCTCGAGCCTTGCCTTTGCCGCGGCGTCGCCAGCATTGGCGCGATCGACCATCGACGCCGCCAGATAGACCAGCGCCCGCGCGGCCATCGTCTGCGCCTTCATCCGCAGCAGCATGCGGCGGACGTCGGGGTGCTCGATGATCGCCACGGGCTCGCGGCCTGCGCCCGCCCGCGCCGACTGGATGCGCTCGCGGGCATAGGCGACGGCGCGCTGAGTCGCGCGCTCGGCGACCTGCACGCCCTGCAGCCCGACATTGAGCCGCGCATTGTTCATCATCGTGAACATCGCGCGCATGCCGCCGAGCTCGGGTCCGATCAGCTCGCCGACGCAATCACCATTGTCGCCGAACGAGAGGACGCAGGTCGGCGAGGCATGGATCCCCATCTTATGCTCGATCGAGACGACGCGGACGTCGTTGAACGCGTCCGGACTGCCGTCGGCATCCAGGCGGTATTTCGGGACGAGGAACAGCGAGATGCCCTTGGTCCCCGGCGGCGCGTCGGGCGTGCGGGCGAGGACGAGGTGGACGATATTGTCCGCCATGTCGTGGTCGCCGAAGCTGATGAAGATCTTGGTGCCGGTGATCGACCATTTGCCGTCCGCGCGCGGCTCGGCGCGGGTCTTGAGCGCACCGACGTCGCTACCCGCTTGCGGCTCTGTCAGGTTCATCGTGCCGGTCCACTCGCCAGTGGCGAGCCGGGGCAACCAAAGGTCCTGCTGCTCGGGCGTGCCATGATGCACCAGCGATTCGATCGCGCCGACATTGAGCATCGGGCAGAGCGCGAAACCCATGTTCGCGGTGCCCAGCGTTTCCAGCACCGCCGTCGCCAGCGTGAACGGCAAGCCCTGGCCACCATACGCCTCGGGCGAGCCGATCGTGCCCCAGCCGCCCGCGACATAGGCCTTGTACGCCGCGGCGAAGCCTTCGGGCATCTTCACGCCCTCGGGCGTCCACTTGGCGCCGACGGTGTCGCCGACGCGGTCGAGCGGCGCCCATTCGCCTGCCGCGAACGCGCCCGCGCCCTCCAGCACGGCATCGACCAGGTCGGGCGTCGCGGCTTCGGACAGGTCGGAAATGCCGGCGATATGCTCCAGCACGAAGCGCTGCTCGGCGGTGGCGGGGGTGAAGCTCATCGGTCCTCTCTTGCCGTCATTTTTCCCTCGCTATAGCCAGCGGATATGGCCGCTCCAAATCCGCCGATCGAGACCCGAGCCTTACCCTACGGCGAGGCGGCGATTGCCGAGGCGGCGGCGTTGATCGCCGCGGGCGGATGCGTCGCGGTGCCGACCGAGACGGTCTACGGCCTCGCCGCCGACGCGACGAATCGCGAGGCGGTGGCCGGCATCTACGCCGCCAAGGGCCGTCCCTCGTTCAACCCGCTGATCGTCCACGTCGCCGATCGTCAGGCGGCGGAACGGGTTGCGCTGTTCGATCGCGATGCGCGCGCGCTGGCCGATGCGTTCTGGCCGGGCCCGCTTACGCTGGTGCTGCCGCTCCGCCCGGACGCCGCGATCGCCGGGTTGGTCACCGCGGGCCTCGACACCGTCGCGATCCGCGTGCCGCAGCATCGCGCGATGCAGGCGCTGCTCGCCGCCTCGGGCAAGCCGCTCGCTGCACCCTCGGCCAATGCCAGCGGCACGATCAGCCCGACGCGCGCCGCTCACGTCGACGGCAGCCTCGGCGGCCGCATCGCGCTGATCGTCGATGACGGGCCGACCAGCGGCGGGATCGAATCGACCATCGTCGCGCTGGGCGGATCGCCCCGGCTGCTGCGTCCGGGCCTGGTCCCGGCCGAGGCGATCGAGCGTGAGATCGGTCGCTGGCTGGCTGGCGGGAGCGAGAAGATCGAGGCGCCGGGTCAGCTCGCCAGTCACTACGCCCCCGTCAAGCCGGTACGGCTCGACGCGACCGAGCGCTGCGCCGACGAGTGGCTGATCGGCTTCGGCCCAGTGGCGGGCGATGACACGCTCTCCGCCAAAGGCGACTTGCTCGAAGCGGCGGCGAAGCTGTTCGACGCGCTCCACCGCGCCGATGAGTCGGACCGCGCGGCAATCGCCGTCGCCCCGATATCCGACGAGGGAATCGGCGTCGCGATCAACGACCGCTTGCGCCGTGCCGCGCATCGCTAGGCCTTTACACCCGCGCAACGAGTCCTAGTCTCCTCCTCGCCGCGTACCGGGCCTGTGTTCGAACACGAGAGTGGGAGAAGCATGATGACCAATGTGCAACGGGGACTCGCGGAATTGATCGGCACCTTCTGGCTGGTCTTCGGCGGTTGCGGCAGCGCGGTGCTGGCGGCGGCGTTTCCGGATGTCGGGATCGGGCTGCTCGGCGTATCGCTCGCCTTCGGCCTGACGGTGCTGACCATGGCCTATTCGATCGGGCATATCTCGGGCTGCCACCTCAATCCGGCGGTGACGCTCGGCCTGTGGGCGGGCGGACGCTTCGCGGGCAAGGACATCCCGCTCTACGTGATCGCGCAGGTGATCGGCGCGGCTGTCGCGGCGTGGCTGCTCTACTGCATCGCGAACGGCGCGCCGGGCGGCTACGACCTCGCCGGCGGGCTCGCGGCGAACGGCTTCGGCGACCATTCGCCAGGCAAGTTCAGCATGGGCGCGGCGCTGACGATCGAGGTCGTGTTGACCGCGATGTTCCTGCTGATCATCATGGGATCGACCGACAGCCGCGCGCCCGCGGGCTTTGCGCCGATCGCGATCGGCCTCGCGCTGACGCTGATCCATCTCATCTCGATCCCGGTCACCAACACCTCGGTCAACCCGGCGCGCAGCACCGGCCCGGCGCTGGTGGTGGGCGGGTGGGCGATCCAGCAGCTCTGGCTGTTCTGGGTCGCACCGATCGTCGGCGGGATCATCGGCGGGCTGGTCTACAAGATGCTCGGCGCCGAAGCCGCCAAGCGGCCGCCGGTCGAGGGCGCGCCGCTTCCGGCCGCGGAGGAATAACGATCATCGTCATCCCGGCGGAAGCTGGGATCTCGTGCGGCAAGCGCAGAGCTTGTGGCGGGGACCCCGGCTTTCGCCGGGGTGACGGTCCCGTCAGGCCGCCGCCCCCTCCTTGATCCGGTTGGCGAAGCTCTTGCGAAGCTTGTTGAGCTTGGGCGGAATCACCGCCAGGCAATAGGGATTGCGCTGGCCTTCGCCCTCCCAATAATCCTGGTGGTAGGCCTCGGCCGGCCACCAGGTGTCGTTGGCCTCGATCGTGGTCACGATCGGCGCCGGCCACTCGCTGGCGTTGCGTTCGATCCCGGCCTTCGCCGCTTCCTCCTGCTCGGGGGACTGCGGGAAGATCGCCGAACGGTATTGCGTGCCGACATCGTTGCCCTGGCGGTTGAGCTGGGTCGGGTCGTGCGTTGCGAAGAAGATGTCGAGCAGGTCGTCGTAACGGATCTGCGCGGGGTCGAACGTAACCTTGAGCGCCTCGGCGTGGCCGGTATCGCCGCCGCACACCGCCTTGTAGGTCGGGTTGTCGACATGCCCGCCGATATAGCCGCTCTCGACGCTCTCGACGCCGATCAGGTCCTTGAACACGGCTTCCACGCACCAGAAGCAGCCGCCCGCGAAGATTGCGGTTTCGGTAGTCATTCGCCTCAACTCCTTGCTACGCCGCCCAAGATAGGGTTGAGCATCGCGTGCAACTAGTATCTGTTTCAGCTGAGCTGAAACAGGGCGGCACCGGCCCGCTCCCTCACCCGGCCACCCATCAAGATATACTGGCGTGGGTGGCCGGGTGGGGGAGCGGGCCGGTGCCGCTTCCCTCCAAGAGGACGAGCTTTATGCGTGACGGCGCGGTGATGGTGACGGGCGGGGCGGGCTATATCGGGAGCCACGCCGTGCTCGCGCTGCTCGACGCGGGCTGGCGCGTGGTGGTGGTCGACAATCTCGTCACCGGCTTCGACTGGGCGGTCGATCCGCGTGCGGCGCTGGTCGTCGCCAACGTCGCCGACGACGACAAGGTCCGCGCCGCGATCCGCGAGCACGGCGTCGTCGCGGTCATGCATTTCGCGGGATCGGTGGTCGTCCCGGAATCGGTCAGCGACCCGCTCAAATATTACCGCAACAACACTGCGGCGTCGCGCAGCCTGATCGAGAGCGCGGTGCGCGAGGGCGTGCGCCACTTCATCTTCTCCTCGACCGCCGCGACCTATGGCATTCCGGAGGAAGTCCCGGTGCGCGAGACGTCGCCGCAGTTGCCGATCAATCCCTACGGCATGTCGAAGCTGATGACCGAGCACATGCTGCGCGACGTCGCCGCGGCGCATCCGCTCAACTTCGCGGCGTTGCGCTATTTCAACGTGGCCGGCGCCGACCCGCAGGGCCGTTCGGGCCAGAGCACCGCGGGCGCGACTCACCTGATCAAGGTCGCGGTCGAGGCGGCGACGGGCAAGCGCGACGGCGTCTCGGTCTTCGGCACCGATTTCGCGACGCGCGACGGCACCGGCGTGCGCGACTATATCCATGTCAGCGATCTCGCCGCCGCGCATGTCGATGCGCTCGACCTGCTGATCGCCGAACCGGGCAGGAGCCATTTCCTCAACGCCGGCTATGGCCGCGGCTATTCGGTGCTCGAAGTGCTCGACGCGGTCGACCGCGTGACCAACGTCAAGATCGAGCGCCGCCTGGAGGGCCGCCGCGCCGGCGATCCCGACGAACTGGTGTCGGACAATCGCGCGATCCTCGAGGCGCTGCCCTGGCGCCCCAAGCATGACGATCTCGACCGGATCGTCACCGACGCCCTCGCCTGGGAGCGCAAGCTCGCGGAGCGCGCATGATCGAGCTGTTCGTCTCCGCCTTCGCCACGCTGTTCGTGGTGATCGACCCGCCGGGCTGCGCGCCGATCTATGCCGGGCTGACCAAGGGCGCGACGCCGGTGCAGCAGCGCGGCATGGCGATCCGCGCGGTGCTGATCGCCAGCGCGATCCTGCTCGTCTTCGCGCTGGTCGGCGAAGCGCTGCTCAAGACGCTCGGCATCAGCCTCAATGCCTTCCGCATCGCGGGCGGGATCATGCTGTTCCTGATCGCGCTCGAGATGGTGTTCGAGAAGCGCCAGGAGCGGCGCGAGGACCGCGCGACCAAGATCATGGAGACGCCCGAGGTCGAGGACGTCTCGGTTTTCCCGATGGGCATGCCGATGATCGCCGGTCCCGGCTCGATCGCCACCGTGATGCTGCTGGTGTCGCGCGCCGAAGGGGCGGGCGAGACCGCCGCGGTGTTCGGCGCGCTCGCGCTGGTGCTGGTCCTCACGCTGGTCGCGCTGCTCGCCGCGGGGCCGCTGATGCGGTTGCTCGGCGCCAAGATCGAATCGGTCATTACCCGCCTGCTCGGGGTGCTGCTCGCGGCACTGGCGATCCAGTTCGTGATCGACGGGGTGAAGCGCAGCTTCGGGCTCTAACGGCGATCGTAACGGATTCGCCACAGCCTGTAGGGCGCTTTCCTGGGCAGCCGCACCGGCTCGAGCCAGGCGGGCACCTTGCCCTTGGCGAGCTGGCCGTAGAAGCCATTGGGCTCGCGGGCGCGATACACCGTGCTCTCGGCCATGTTGGGACAGACCAGCAGGTACTGCGCGCCATAGCGGCGGGCGATCGGCCGGAACGCTTCGGGCTTGCCGGTGAAGGCGTGGTGCACGTCGAGGATCGCGCGCTCGTTGCGGTGATAGGGGCCGGCGATGCCCTTGTGATGCGTCATCACGATCAGCCGCGGGCCTAGATCGACATGGGTGAACAGGGTCGAAGGAGGCAGGCTACGGTCGAGCAGCGACATGCCCGCGGCGCTCATGCAGCGCGCATTGGCACGGGCGACCACTGCGCGGTTGGGCTTCGGCGTGTCGACCTTGACATATTTGACGACGAAGCCGGCGAACAGGCCCGAAACGAGCAGGAACGCCGCGGCCGAGCCGAGGATGCGCACCGGCATCCATTTGTGACCGAGGAACCACGGCACGACGATCCAGGCGAGCGCGGTCGCACCGGGCACGGCGAGCAACTGCGCCGCCGGTCCCGCGCGGATCTGCCACAGCAGCATCGCGCCGGCGAAGGCGGTGAACAGCCCGATCGCGACCCAGGCGACGAGCTGGTCGGCGGTCCGCGCGCGCATCGCCGCTACCGCCGCGCCGATGATGCCGATCACCGGTAAAACGGCGATCGGGAAGCCCATGGCGAAGCTGTGCTTGTAGATCGGCCGCGCCTCGCGGACATTGTTGAGCCAGGTGTTGTAGAGCTCGTCCGAGACGCCCTCGGGCCGCGACAGGCATTGCGGGAACAGCCCGGCGAACCCGCCCGCGATCGCCGCGCCGGCGACCGCGGCGAGGCCGAGGCGCGCCGCGCGGCTCGCCGGGTTGAGCAGGCTGAGGGCGAACAGCAGCATGCCCGAGGCGATCGTCACCGAGAGCCACACCGGGGTCAGCGCATCGCAGCGCATCGCGTAGTTGGCGTTGGAGGCGAAGACCGCGAAGCCGAGCGTGCTCCCGCCCGCCAGGCTCAGCGCATAGGCCTGTATCCGCCGCACCTCGCCGCCGTCCCACACCCAGCGCAACGTCACGATCGCGCCGGCGATCGCGCAATAGGGGAGCAGCTCGAGCCCGATCGTCAGCGAGGCGGCACTCGACAGGCCGACCGTCAGCCCGCCGCGCGCTCGGCGGGGATCGGCGAGCCCGGCGACGGTGAGCGCGAGACAGGCGAGCTGCCAGCCATGATGATCGATGCGCAGCGGCACGAACATCAGCATCGTCGCGGTGCAGCCCATCAGGATGATGATCGCCAGCGGCCAGGCGGCGGGCGCGATCAGGCGGCGGACGGTGAGGCCCAGCGCCGCCATCGTCACGCCGAGCGGGAACAGCGGCGCGATGCCGCACGCCAGCCGCTCGGCCATCGGCGTGCCCATGAATGGCTTGAAGATCAGGATCAGCGCCGCGATCGGCAGGTCGACCAGCCGCGACCAGTGGATGTCGAGGCCGCCCGGCGGGCTCAGGCGATACTGGCGCAGATCGTACCAGCCCTGCCCGTCGAGGAGCGCGCGCACCTGCATCAGCCGCATGTTGTCGTCGGTGTCGCCGAGCGCGAGCCCGTTGATCTGGCCCCACCGGTTCCACAGATACCAGCCCGCGATCACGCCCCAGGCGAGCAGCGTCCAGCGCAGCCAGTGGACCGACAGCTCCCGCTCGAGGTCAAAGCCCGAAAATCGCTTCGATTCCAAAACCGCTTCCCCTGTCGTTGGATGGGCATTAGTGCGGCGCCCGGCTTCAGGGCAAGGCAGGCGTGACGGCGATCATCCACAGAATCGGTGAATTGCGGCGCAGCGGCGTGCTGGGACAGCTCGTGCGCTTCGGCATGGCGGGGGTGATGTCGACGCTCATCTACGCCGCGGTCTATATGCCGCTGGTCACCTGGGTGTTCCCGAACCTGGCGGTCGCCGCCGTCCCCTTCGCCTTCGCGGTGGCGGTGACGTGCGGCTTCTTCATGCACTCGATGTGGAGCTTCAAGGGACATGGCAGCCGCGACAATAGCGGGCGCCAGCACCTCAAGTTCCTGATCGTGCAGGGCTTCGGCCTGCTGCTCAACGCGCTGTTCACCTGGGTGCTGGCGGACCTGCTGCACTATCCCGACTGGGTACCGCTGATCCCGATCGTCACGATCACGCCGCTCGCGACTTTCGCTCTCAATCGGCAATGGGTGTTTGGATAAGTTATGGACCGCATCGTCTACGACCGCATGGCCGAGCATGATTCCACCCATTGGTGGTATGTGGCGCGCCGCGACATCCTCGCCGACTTCATCGCGCGCGAGGTGAACCCGCCCGAGGGCGCGCGCATCCTCGAGATCGGCTGCGGCACCGGACACAACCTCCCCATGCTCGGCGCGTTCGGCGAGGTCGATGCGATCGAGATCGATCCCGCGGCCCGGGGCATCGCCAGCAAGCGGCTTGGCAAGGAAGTCGGCAGCTCGCCGCTGCCCGAGCTGACGGGCGTGGCCGAGGGGCAGTACGACTTGATCGCCGTGCTCGACGTCGTCGAGCATATCGAGGACGACGTGGCGGCGCTCCAGGCGATGGCCAAGCGGCTCAAGCCCGGCGGCACGATCCTGATCACCGTGCCCGCGCATCAATGGATGTGGAGCGCGCACGATGTGGTGAACCACCACAAGCGCCGCTATTCCAAGGCGACGTTGACCGCGGCGCTCGAGCGCGCCGGGCTCAAATGGCGCAAGCTCGGCTGGTTCAACTCGCTGCTGTTCCCCGCGGCGGTCGCGGCGCGGCTGGCGGGCAAGCTCACCGGCAAGGACGACAGCGACGATTCGCCGCCGGCCAAGCCGATCAACGCGCTGTTCGAGAAGATCTTCGGGCTCGAACGGCACCTGGTCGGCCGGGTGCCGCTGCCGCCGGGCCTGTCGCTGATCGTGCTGGCGCAGCCGAAGGGCTAGTTCGCCTCCGCGATCGCCACCAGCGCCGCGTCCATCGCCGGCGTGGCGGCGGTGCCGGAGGGCACGTCGTTGGCATAGGCCGCGAACGTCAGCGTCCTCCCGCTCTTCGCGGTCATGTAGCCGGCGAGCGCGTTGGTGGCGTTGATCGTCCCGGTCTTGGCGAAGATGCGGCCCTCGAGGATCGTGCCCTTGAACCGCCGGGCGAGGGTGCCGTCGACTCCGCCGATCGGCAGCGTCTCGCGCCACGCCGCGCCCCACGGCTGGGCGGCGATCCAGCCGAGCAGCTTGACCATCCCGCGCGGCGCGATGCGGTTGTAGGTCGACATGCCCGACCCGTCGGAAAAGTCCCAGGCGGTGCGCGGCACGCCGGCCCTGGCGAACATCGCCTCGACCTCGACCTGTCCGTCGGCGACCGAGCCGGTGCCGCGCGCCAGCCCGGTGCGGCGGAGCAGCAGCTCGGCGTGAAGGTTCTGGCTGTCCTTGTTGATCGTGCGGATGTCGTCGAGCAGCGGCGGCGGGGTGAGCGTGGCGAGCTGCGCGCCGAATCCGATCCGGAGCGGGGGCGTTCCGGCGCGCTGGCGCGGATCGTCGCCGGGGCCCATCGGGCGATAGCGCGACCCGATCTCGCCCGTAACCCTGACCCCGCGTTCGCGCAGCAGCGCGGCGAGCCTCCAGGCGGCATAGTGGGCAGGGTCGTCGATCCCCATGCGGATCCGCTGCGGCTTGGCGTCGGCGGCGATGGTGCCGGTCAGGCGGATCGTCCGGTCGAAGGGCAGCCGGTCGATATTGAGGTCGGTCGTGCCGCCCGCGGCCACGGTGACGGCGCGATTGTCGATCGCGAGATAGCCGGGATGGACAACGCCCGGCACCGCGCCCTCCTTCCCCGGCGTGGCAGTCGCGAGCAGCTCGTTGTCGTCGAGCGTCAGCACGCCGAGGGCAGTGCCATAGGGGCTGGGGATGTTGTTCCAGCTCATCCCCGCGCTCCAGCGCTCGTCGGGGAACAGCGTCGCGTCGCCGGTGACGTTGCGCACGCGCTTCGTCCTCGCCGCGATGGCGTCGGCGAGCTGCGACAGGCAGTTGGCCGTGCAGCCGGGCGCGCTGGAGAGGCGCGCATCGCCCCGGCCGGTGAGGACCACGTCGCGTCCGTCGAGCCGCACGGCGGCGCCGCCCGACACGTCGGGCCGGTCGAGCATGGGCAGGGTGGCGAACGCCGCCGCGGTGGTGACGATCTTGGTGTTCGATGCCGGGATGAAGCGCTGGTCGGGGTTGACCGCGACGATCTCGCGGCCCTGCGCGTCGGTCACGACCAGGCCGAACCGAGTCCCGGCCGCGGCCTTGGCGAGCTCGGCCTCGACGCGGGCCTGGAGCGGCGGCGTCTGCTGCGCCGACAGCGGCGCGGCGAGCGTGAGCGCGAGAAGGGCGAGCGCGTGTTTCAGAGCAGGGTCGGCGGCTCGGCCTTGCGGCGCGGCGCTTTGGCGGGAGCATGCGGCATGACGGGCGCCACGGCGTCGGACAGGCCGGCGCGCGCCGGCGCGTGCGGCGAGACGGTGACCTCGCCCGAATCGGCGAAGCGATAGCCGAGCGAGGCATGGCCCTTCACCGGCCCGGCGACATCGGCGACGAGGTAGAGCGGGCGCCGCTTCGATTCGACGTAGAGCCGGCCGAGATACTCGCCGATCATGCCCAGCACGAACATCTGCACCGCGCCGAGGAAGACGACGACGAGCATCGTCGAGGTCCAGCCCTGCACCGCATTGCCCAGCAGCCAGCCGATGACGATGTAGAGGAACAGCAGCGCCGACAGGCCGGTGAGCGCCAAGCCCGCATGGCTGGCGAAGCGCAGCGGCGCGGTCGAGAAGCCGGTCACCGCGTCGAGCGCGAAGCGGATCATCTTGGCGAGCGGGTATTTGGTCTCGCCGGCGTGCCGCTCATGCCGGTCATAGACGAACGGCACCTGGCGGAATCCGACCCAGGCGACCATGCCGCGGATGAAGCGCGCCTGCTCGGGCAGCGACAGGAAGGCGTCGAGCGCGCGCCGCGTCATCAGCCGGAAATCGCCCGTGTCGAGCGGGATCGGCGTGTCGGTGATGCGGTCGAGCATGCGGTAGAAGAAGGCGGCGGTGACCTTCTTGAAGAAGGTCTCGCCCTCGCGCTTGCGGCGCACGGCGTAGACGACGTCGGCGCCCTGCTCGCGCATCGTCGCGCGCATCTCGGTGAGCAGCTCGGGCGGGTCCTGCAGGTCGGCGTCGATGATCAGGATCTCTTCGCCCGCGCACAGGTCGAGCCCGGCGGTGAGCGCGAGCTGGTGGCCGTGGTTGCGCGACAGGTTGATCGCGACGAGCCGCGGATCGGCGGCGGCGAGGCGCTGCATCACCGCCCAGCTGCCGTCGCGCGAACCGTCATTGACCAGCACGATCTCGTAATCGTCGCCGACCGCGGCGCGCACGGCGGCCGAGACGCGGCCGTGCAGCAGCTCGAGACAGCCTTCCTCATTGTAGCACGGCACGACGACCGAAAGCTTGGGACGTTGCATGACGAGCGGCTTTAGCGCGGCGCCATCGAAACGTCATGCGGATTTGCACGCATGCGCCGCCGCGCAATTGACGGCGCCTCGCTGAGCCTGCGGCTGGGCGGGCGGTAATTATCAGCCCGCCGCCATCCGCCGCGCGTCCTCCTCGACCAGGCGCTCGAGGATCGTGAGCGGCGTGGCGCCGCGGCGGATCACCTCGTGGAACTGCTTCAAGTCGAACTTCGACCCGGCGATCTCCTGCGCCCTCTTGCGCGCGCGCACCCAGCTGGTGTGGCCGATCTTGTAGCTGCACGCCTGGCCGGGCTGGGTGCAGTAGCGCTCGATCTCACGCTGCGAGCGCGGGCGGGCGAAGCCGACGGTGTCGACCATGTAATCGGTGGCCTGCTCGCGAGTCCATTTCTTGGCGTGGATGCCGGTGTCGATCACCAGCCGCGCGGCGCGGAACAAGAAGGACTGGAGATAGCCGGCGCGCTCGAGGTCGTTGGCATAGGCGCCGAGCTCGTCGGCGACCTGCTCGGCATAGAGCGCCCAGCCCTCGGTATAGGCACCGAAGAAGCTGAACTTGCGGATCATCGGCCCCTCGGCCTGCTGCGAGGTGCTGATCTGCAGGTGATGGCCGGACAGCCCCTCGTGATAGGTCAGCGAGGGCAGCGAGAATTTGGGCCAGTCGGCCACGCTCTTGAGGTTGATGAAGTAGATTGCCGGGCGCGAGCCGTCGAGCGCGGCGCGGTTGTAATAGCCGTTCGACGCGCCGTCCTGGATCTCGACCGGCACCGCGCGGATCTCGAGCGGCGCGTCGGTCGGATTGATGAACATCCTGGGCAGGAGCTTCGCCACCTTCTCATTGTCGGCATTGAGCGACTTGAGCAGCTCGGCGCGGCCCGCGGCGGTGTCGGGATAGAGCTGGTCGGGCCGCTGGTTGAGCGCGGTCAGCCGCGCGCCGACGCTGCCCTGGGTCAGGCCCTGCGCCTTGAGGATCGTGTCGAGCTGCGCGCTGATCTCGGCGACTTCCTCGAGCCCGATCTTGTGGACCTCGTCGGGCGAGAAGTTGGTGGTGGTCGCCTGCGCCAGCGCCGCGGCGTAGATCGCATCGCCCTGCGGCACGTCCCACACGCCCGCGGAGGTGCGGGCCGTGGCGCGCTGCTGCCTGATCAGCGCGAGCTGGCGGTCGAGCGCGGGATAGACCGAACCCTCGATGATCTTCGCCGCGCGGGCGCCCCAGTCGCCGGCGATCCCCTTGGCGGCGGTGCGCTGGACAAGCGACCTGGCGATGGTGTTGTCGATCGGGGCGGGAGCGCGCAGCTTGCCCATCTGCTCGATCGTGAGGTCGAGCGAGAAATCGGGCGCGACCACGCCGCGCTTGCCGAGCTCGGCCTGCTCCTGCGTGTTGTAGTCGAGCGCCTGGCCGACCTGCTCGAGCCGCGACAGCAGCGCTTCGGCATCCTCCCTGGTGGCGATCGTGTGCGTCGTGTTGAGGAAGTCGGGCATCGAGAAATAGACGCCGCCCTGCTGGAAGATCGCGAAGGGGCGCATCACCGAATCGATCTGGAACTTGTCGCGCGGCAGCAGCTGGCTGTTAAGGGAATAGATCACGATCTCGCGGTCGAGCTTCGAGGAGTCGGAGAGCGTCGCGGGATCGACCGCCTCGATCTTGCCGAGATAGGCCTTGGTGTCGGCCTGGGCCCTGGCCTTGGCTTCGGGCGAGCGGTCGGTGAGCTGGCGCTTGAGCGCGGCACCCGGGCCCTTGTCGAAGCCGATCGAGGTCGCGAGTTCGGGCGCGCGCTGGATCATGTCCTTGAGCAGCCCGTCGAAGATCGCGTTGAGCCCGGCATCGCCCGGGCCCGGCCGGGGCGCGGCCGCCTGAAGCGTGCGCGCAACGGCAGGAGAGGCAGCGAGCGCCGCGGTCGCGGTGCCGGCGGCGAGGAAGGTACGGCGGTCCAAGAGCGTTCCTTTCAGGGCGTGGTCGAGCGCCGGGCAAGCCGCCGGGAGCGCGGAAGTTTACACTAGCTTGACACTATCGAGCCTGCTTCCCGCGCCTGCGCCCCCCGGTCGGCCGGGAGCGGAAGGAGGCCGGTGCGGGTGGGCGCAAGCGCATCCGGAGAGGCAAGCAAATCAATTCCAACATTGCAACGCTGTTGGTCGAATTATGTGGGCCCGTGGAAAAATCTCCCTCCGGCGGCGGAGGCGGCCGAAGGCGACGGAGGGGGACTTCCAACGTGCGTTCTGGAACCCTCCCCCTCCGTCAGGCTACGCCTGCCACCTCCCCCTGGCGGGGGAGGATTGAACTAATCACACCCGCTCCGCCGAGCTCACCGCATCGGCGGCGCGGAGCGCGGCGACCAGCTTCATGAGATGCGCGGCGTCGCGCACCTCGAGGTCGATCATGTTGGTGTGGAAGGTCGTGTCGCGCGTGTCGAAGCGGATGTTGAGGATGTTCGCCTTGTGCTGGCCGAGCAAGGTCGCGACCGCACCGAGCGCGCCGGGCTCGTTCTTGAGCGTGACCGCGATGCGCGCGGTGCCGCCCTCGGCCTTGTCGCCCCAGCCGATGTCGATCCAGTCGCTGTCCTCGACATCATCGAGCTTGGGGCAGCTGATCTGGTGGACCTCGATCGGCGCGTCGGGCTGGCGCACCCCGACGATGCGGTCGCCGGGGATCGGGTGGCAGCAGGGCGCGAGGGTGAAGGTGACGCCGGGGGTCAGGCCCTTGATCGAGATCGGCTCGCGCGCGGCGGGCAGGGCGGGTGCGTCGCCCTCGGTCGAACCCGGCATCAGCGCTTCCATCACCTGCGCGTCGGTGAACTTCTGCCGCGCGATCGCCTCCATGAGCGCATCGGCATCGTCGAGCTTGAGGCGGGTGAGCGCGGCGCCGAGCGCCTCCTCGCCGATCGGCACGGGCAGGCGGCGGACGATGTCGTCATAGAGCTTGCGGCCGAGCGCGATCGTCTCGTCGCGCTCCTTGTGGCGCAGGTGCCGCCGGATCGCGGCGCGCGCCTTGCCGGTGATCGCGAAGTTGAGCCAGTTCTCCTGCGGCCGCTGCGCCTTGGAGCGCAGGATCGCGACCTGGTCGCCCTGCGCGATCTCGGTGCGCAGCGGAACGACGCGGCCGTTGATCTTGGCGCCGACCGACTGGTCGCCGAGATCGGTGTGGACGGCATAGGCGAAGTCGATCGGCGTCGCGCCCTTGGGCAGCTGGATCAGCTCGCCCTTGGGCGTGAAGGCGAAGATCCGATCCTGGTACATCGCCATCCGCGTATGCTCGAGCAGCTCCTCGGGGCTCTCGGCGGTCTCGAGGATCTCGACCAGGTCCTGGATCCAGCGCACCTGTGTGTCGGGGCGGACATTGTCCTGCTTGTAGGCCCAGTGCGCGGCGAGGCCGTACTCGGCCTGGGCGTGCATCTCGCGCGTGCGGATCTGGATCTCGACGCGGGTGTCGCCGGCATGGATGATGCTGGTGTGGAGCGAGCGATAGCCGTTGCGCTTGGGGGTCGAGATATAGTCCTTGAACCGCCCCGGGACCATCGGCCAGCGACGATGGATGATGCCGAGCGCGCGATAGCATTCCTCCTCGCTCCCGACGATCGCGCGGAACGCCATGATGTCGGAGAGCTGCTCGAAGCTGACGTGCCGCTCCGACATCTTCTTCCAGATCGAATAGGGGTGCTTCTCGCGCCCCGACACCTCGGCCTCGATCCCGCCGCGCGAGAGCAGCAGCTTGAGGCCCGAGCCGATCTTCGAGATGCGGTCCTCGCCCTCGACCTTGAGCGCCTCGAGCCGCTTGGTGATTGACTCATAGGCTTCCGGCTCGAGCTGCTGGAAGGCCAGCGTCTGCATCTCGTTCATGAACTCGTACATGCCGATCCGCTCGGCGAGCGGGGCATAGATGTCCATCGTCTCGCGGGCGATGCGGCGGCGCTTGTCGGGCTTCGGGATGTGATGCAGCGTGCGCATGTTGTGCAGCCGGTCGGCGAGCTTGACCAGCAGCACGCGGATGTCGTCCGACATGGCGAGCAGGAATTTGCGGAGATTCTCCGCGGCGCGCTCGTTCTCGGTCTGCGCCTCGATCTTCGACAGCTTTGTGACCCCGTCGACCAGCCGCGCGACGCTGGGCCCGAACTTGGCGAGGATCTCGTCGGGGGTGGCGACGGTGTCCTCGATCGTGTCGTGGAGGATCGCGGTGGCGATCGTCTCGTCGTCGAGATGCAGGTCGGTCAGGATGCCGGCGACTTCGATCGGGTGGCTGAAATAGGGATCACCCGAGGCGCGCTTCTGGCTGCCATGCGCGTGCATCGAGAAGACGTAAGCGCGGTTGAGAAGCGCTTCATCCGCTTCAGGATCGTAGCCAAGGACCCGATCGACCAGTTCATATTGACGCAGCACGGTCTCAAGATGGTGCGGCGGACTGCTGCTTTGCAATAAGTTTCAATGCGAAGC
The DNA here is from genome assembly GCF_039595165.1 of Sphingomonas sp. Lineage (GTDB taxonomy): Bacteria > Pseudomonadota > Alphaproteobacteria > Sphingomonadales > Sphingomonadaceae > Sphingomonas. The sequence continues at coordinate 15,361 of NZ_JBCNMA010000018.1, read as the reverse complement.
GGGCACCGGCGATGCCGATGCCCGCTCGGGTGTGGCTTTGGTGTGACTTACCTGGCGCGCGCGTTGCAGGCGGCGAGCGCCTCCGCGTCGAACGCCGAACCGCCGACGCTGAACGCCGAGAGCGTGCCGATGCGCTGCACGGCGCGCTCGCACATCACCTTGTCCTGGGTCGAGGTCTTGGGCGCGATGCAGACGCCGTCCTTGCACTTCCAGATGGTGTTCTGGGTGACGAAGCTGGTCTTTTTCGGCGCATCGACGGCGGTTGCGGCGTAGTGGCCGCCCGACTGGGCGAGCGCGGCCGAAGGCATGAACGCCGCGAGCGACAGCGCGGCGGCGGCGAGCGGGGCGAGGCGGATCATGGCGGTTCTCCCTGGGGTAGGCGCAACAAAGGTTGCGAATCGCTACTTATCTGATTAGGTTTTAAGTTGCAATCGAAAACTGGTGCTGCGCCGCCGCAACTTAAGCGGTTTGTCGGCAAGGGAAATTGGAGTAGGTTCATCGGTCATGGGTCATAACGGACTGCGAGAGCCGCTTCGTCAGCTGGCAAATCAATGCAGCCTCCCGGCCGCGCTGGAGGCGATGGGCGAGCGCTGGTCCTTCCTCATCCTGCGTGCGTCGTTCAACGGCCTCTATCATTTCGAGGAGTTCCAGTCGGAGCTGGGGATCGCGCGCAACATCCTCGCCAACCGGCTGGCGCGGCTGGTCGATCACGGCATCCTCGCCCGCCAGACCTGCGACGACGACCGGCGCAAGGTGGAGTATCGCCTGACCGAGAAGGGCTTCGCGCTGCTGCCGACGATGGTGGCGCTGCGGCAATGGGGCGAACGCTGGGAGACCGGCGAGCCGGCAACGCCGGTGCTGGTGGACGCGCGCGACCGCCGCCGCATCGCACCGGTGCAGGTGATGAGCCATGACGGCCGCCCGCTGACCAAGCACGACCTGCTCTGGTCCCTGCCCGAGGATGTTGCGGGGGAGGGCCGTCACGCCGCGCAGGAGGCGGCGGAGTAACGGCCTAGTCGGCAAGTACGGTGCGGTTCCGCCCCGCCGCCTTGGCGCGGTAAAGCGCGGCGTCGGCGCGCTGCAGCAGCTCGTCGGCGGGCACCCCGGCATGCATCGGCGCGAGCCCGATGCTCACCGTGATGCGGAAGCTGCCCGGCGCTGTCACGATCTCCGTCGTCTCCAGCGCATGGCGCAGCCGCTCGCACGCCGCCAGCGCCGCGGAGGCGGAAAGCGTCGGGAAGAGGATCGCGAATTCCTCGCCGCCCAGCCGCGCGATCACGTCCTCGCCGCGCAGGTTGGCGCGCATCACGTCCGCGAAGCTGAGCAGCGCCGCGTCGCCCGCGGCATGGCCGAGCCGGTCGTTCACTTGCTTGAAATGATCCAGGTCGAGCACGGCCAGCGAGCCGACATGGCCGAAATCGCGCGGCGGGATCTCGGCGAGCCGCTTCTGGAAGGCGCGGCGGTTGAGCACGCCGGTCATCGGATCGGTCGCCGCCTGCCGCTCGAGATCGGCTTCGCGCGCCTTTTGCTGGCTGAGGTCGCGGACGACGCTGACGATGCTGGCGATCCGCCCATTCTCCTTCGCGACGGCGCGCGCGGTGGTCTCGAACCAGCGCGTGGCGCCGCCGGCGACGATGCCGCGATATTCGACGCGATGCGCGGAATCGGGTGCGGCGATCGCGGCGAGATGGACCGCGCGCACGCGTTCGCGATCGTCCTCGGCGATGAGGCTGAGCGCATTGCGGCCGATCAGCGCCAGCGGCTCGAAGCCGGTCAGCTCGCGCACCGACGGCGAGGCGAAGCGGATCGTGCCCCAGGGGTCGAGCGTGAGCATGGCGTCCGACGCATGGTCGGCGATCATGCGGTAGCGCGCTTCGCTCGCCGCGACGGCGTCGGCGAGCCGGCGGTTCTCGGCCATCAGCGTGGCGAACGGGAGCGCGATCAGGAACACCACGCCGAGATAGAATTGGAAGAACTGAAGATGCGTCGCCATGCTGCCCGCGACCAGTTCGATCGGTCCTTGTCCGGCGATGGTGAACAGGCCGCCGATCACCGCGATCGCGAACACGCTGAGCGCCGCCCCCGCGAACCGGAACATCGCGGTGGCGATGATCGCCGGGAGGATCGGAAGGAACAGCAAGGGCAGCGTGCTCTGCGAGAAGGTCGCCGACGCGACGGCGATCGTGCCGGCCATTACCAGGAGGAAATTCGGGACGTCGAGCCGGCGGGTCAGCGCCTCCCGATAGGCGCGCCCGCCCAGCACGAGCAATGCGACCGGCGTGCCGATCAGCATGCCCAGGCCGTGGCCGATCATCCAGTTGGTCCAGGTGAAGCCAGGATCGGCGCCGCGCGCCAGCCACAGCGTGATGCTGGCGATGGAGCCGCTTGCCGCCGGCGCGACGATGCCCGCGGCGAGGACGAAGGCCGGGATCGAGCGCAGCCGCAGGAAGACGCGCCGTGCGTTGCCGAGATAGCGCAGCAGCATCCAGGCGAGCAGCGCCTCGCTGATATTGGCGAGGACGAAGATCGGCGCGAGCGGCGAGAAGGGGGAGACCACCATCGTCGCCGCGCACGAGCCGAGGGCGGCGACCAGCAGCAGCTGGCGATGCTCGCGCGACGGGCGCGTGCACAGCGCCGCCAGCAGCATCGCGTTGGCGAGCCACAGCAGCGCCACATTGTCGCTGAGGCGCGTGAACGAGATCGCGGCCAGCGCGAGCAGGAAATAGGCGAAGCCCACCCCACCCAGGACGAGGGAGCTCCGGCCGGTTCGGGCAAGCTGAACCATCGCAGCCGACCCTTAGGCGCGCGGCGTTAAGACCCGGTTGACGCTGGGCGGACGCGAAGTCGGATCGAACGGTCCAGGCCTTCGCGGCCGGTCCCGTTCAGGCGGTCTTCGCGCCGGTGTTGACGCCCATCGACTGGAGGTACTTGCGCACGTTGCGCGCGGCCTGGCGCAGGCGCTGCTCGTTCTCGACCATCGCGATGCGCACGAACCCCTCGCCATTCTCGCCATAGCCGACGCCCGGCGCGACCGCGACCTTGGCATGGGTGAGCAGCTGCTTGGAGAATTCGAGGCTGCCGAGATGCGCGAGCGCGGGCGGCAAGGGCGCCCAGGCGAACATCGAGGCGGGCGGGGCGGGGATGTCCCAGCCGGCGCGGCCGAAGCTCTCGACCAGCACGTCGCGGCGCTTGTGATAGAGCTCGCGGTTCTTCCCGACGATGTCCTGCGGGCCGTTGAGCGCGGCGCATGCCGCCGCCTGGACCGGGGTGAAGGCGCCATAGTCGAGATAGGATTTGACGCGGGTCATCGCGGCGATGAGCTGCTTGTTGCCGACCGCGAAGCCGATCCGCCAGCCCGCCATCGAATAGGTCTTGCTGAGCGAGGTGAACTCGATCGCCACGTCCTTGGCGCCCTTGACCTGCAGGATCGAGACAGTCGGCTTGCCGTCGTAGTACAGCTCCGAATAGGCGAGATCGGATATGATCCACACCTTGTTCTCTTTCGCCCACGCCACCAGCCGCTCGTAGAAGGCCAGATCCACCGTCTCCGCCGTCGGGTTCGACGGATAGTTCACCACCAGGATGCTGGGCCGCGGCACGGTGAAGTTCATCGCCCGTTCGAGGCTCTCGAAATAGCGCTCGTCAGGCGTGGTCGGCACCGCGCGGATCGTCGCGCCGGCGATGATGAAGCCGAAGGTGTGGATCGGATAGGACGGGTTGGGCGCGAGGATCACGTCGCCCGGCGCGGTGATCGCGGTGGCGAGGCTGGCGAGGCCCTCCTTCGATCCCATCGTCACGACGACCTCGCTCTCGGGATCGACATCGACCCCGAAGCGGCGGCCGTAGTAGTTGGCCTGGGCGCGGCGCAGGCCGGGAATGCCCTTGGACTGCGAATAGCCGTGCGCCGAGGGCTTCTGCGCGACCTCGCACAATTTGTCGATGACGTGCTGCGGCGGCGGCAGATCGGGATTGCCCATGCCGAGATCGATGATGTCCTCGCCTGCCGCACGTGCTGCTGCCCGCATGCCGTTGACTTCGGCGATGACGTAGGGCGGCAGGCGCTTGATGCGGTAGAATTCCTCGGACATCGTATTTCTCGATGAGCTCCTCTTAAGGTCGCGCGGGATGCGCGCAGCCGTTATACAGGGCCCGGGCGGGGGTGCCAGAGGAGAGGCGAGTGGCGGCGGAAAAGAAAAAGACGGCGGCGCCCAAGGCCGCGACCGAACCCAAGCCCCGCAAGCCCGCGGCGAACAAGCCCAAGAGCGAACGCCAATCCGCTCCCGATCGCGCCCCGGAACCGGAGGCGGCGGCCGCCCCGACGCTGGAGGACCTGCAGCACTGGACCTGGGTGCTCGGCCGCGCGCAGCAGATGATGATGGAGCAGGGGCTCGACCTCGCGGCCAAGGTGCCGCAGCTGCCCGCTGCGGCCCCGCTCGACCCGGCCGCGGCGATGCGTGCGGGCGCCGATTTCTGGGCCGACACGATGGGCTTGTGGCAGCGCTTCCTCGACCCGGCCAAGGCGGCGCCGTTCGAGGAGACGCCCGAACAGGCGCGCGACAAGCGCTTCAAGGCGCCGCAATGGCGCGAGCAGCCGGTGTTCGACTTCATCCGGCAAAGCTATTTCACGCTCTCGCGGCACCTGCTCAAGGGCGTCGAGACGATCGAGGGGCTGACCCCGAAGCAGAAGGAGCAGCTGCGCTTCGCCACTCAGGGCTTCATCGACGCGATGAGCCCGTCCAATTTTCCGGCGACCAACCCGATCGTGCTCGAGCGGACGATCGAGACCAAGGGCGAGAACCTGCTCAAGGGGCTCGCGCACATGCTCAAGGACTTGGGCAAGGGGCAGATGACCCAGACCGCCGAGGGCGTGTTCGAGGTCGGCAAGAACATCGCCATGACGCCGGGCAAGGTGGTCAAGCGCACCCCGCTCTACGAGCTGATCCAGTACTCGCCGACCACCGAGACGGTGTTCGAGACGCCGCTGGTGATCTTCCCGCCATGGATCAACCGCTTCTACATCCTCGACCTGAGCCCGGAGAAGAGCTTCATCCGCTGGGCGGTGGAGCAGGGACTGACCGTGTTCGTCGTGTCGTGGAAGTCGGCCGACGCGTCGATGGCCGACGTGGTGTGGGACGATTATGTCGAGCGCGGTCAGATCGACGCGATCGACACGGTGCGCGAGCTGCTCGGTGTCGAGGCGGTGCATGCGATCGGCTATTGCGTCGCCGGGACGACGCTGGCGGCGACGCTGGCGGTGCTCGCCGCCCGGCAGCAGGCCGACAAGGTGCGGAGCGCGACCTTCTTCACCGCGCAGGTCGACTTCACCGAGGCAGGCGACCTCAACGTCTTCGTCGACGACGAGCAGCTCGCGCTGATCCAGTCGCTGACCACCGAGGGCTTCCTCGACGGGCGCTACATGGCGGCGACCTTCAACCTGCTGCGCGGGCGCGACCTGATCTGGAACTATGTCACGAGCAACTATCTGCTCGGCGAGGACTATGTGCCGTTCGACCTGCTGCACTGGAATTCGGACGTCACCAACCTGCCCGCCAAATGGCATGCGAGCTATCTGTCCGACCTGTACCGCGACAATCTGCTGGCGCAGGCGGGCGCACTGAGCATCGGCGGAACGCCGGTTGATCTCGGCAAGGTGACGGTGCCCGCCTATATCCAGGCGGGCCGCGAGGACCATATCGCGCCGGCCCGGAGCGTGTGGAAGATGACCGGGCATTTCGGCGGGCCGATGCGCTTCGTGCTGGCCGGATCCGGGCATATCGCCGGGGTGGTCAACCCGCCCGCCGCGGGCAAGTATCAATATTGGACCAACGACGCGCCGGCGGCGACCCTCGACGAGTTTGTTGCGGGTGCGACAGAAACCAAGGGTAGCTGGTGGCCCGACTGGATCGGCTGGATCGAGGCGCTGGACGGCAAGCGCGTTGCTACCAAAGGTGCGCGAATTCCCAAGCATGATCAGGAACTTGGCGATGCACCGGGGCGCTACGTCCAAGCCCGATAGCGGCTTTTTGTGCACTGCACAAAAAGTGTCTTGAAACTGTCTCGCCGGCCGCGTATATGTTGCGTCGCAACAATCGCTGCGAGGACCGTATATGGCCAGCAAGGTTCCCGGCACCGGCACGAAGAAGCCGGCCGCCAAGACCCCCGCTCCGGTAAAGCCCAAGGCGGCTGCGCCGGCCGAGAAGAAGACCGTCGCTCCCAAGCCCGAGCCCGTTCCGGCTCCGGTCGTCGAGACGGCGAAGCCGGTGATCGTTGCCGAGCCGGTGGCGAAGGCCGTCGAAGTCGCGGCGGAAGCCGCCCAGAACGTCACGCAGACTGCAGCCGAGACGGTCGCGGAAGCCGCACCCGTCACCAACATCGTCGAGGAAACCGCCCCCCGGATGGCGGAAACCGCAACCAAGGGAACTGACATCATGGAAACCACGATCGAGAAGAGCCAGGCCTTTTTCGCCGACTTCAACGAGCGCGCCAAGGCCGCGGTCGAGAAGAACACCAAGCTCGCCGGCGAGTTCACCGAATTCGCCAAGGGCAATGTCGAGGCGTTCGTCGAGAGCGGCAAGATCGCCGCCAAGGGCTTCGAGGCCCTGGGCCAGGACGCCGCCGAGTACAGCCGCCGTTCGTTCGAGAACGCGACCGCCACGCTGAAGAACCTGTCGGCGGTCAAGACCCCGGCCGACTTCTTCAAGCTGCAGAGCGACTATGTCCGCTCGGCGTTCGACTCGATGGTCGCCGAGACCTCGAAGAACACCGAAGCCTTCATCAAGCTCGCCGGCGATGCCGCGCAGCCGGTCTCGAACCGCTTCGCGGTTGCCGTCGAGAAGGTGAAGACCGCGGCCTGAGCCTTTCGCTCGGAACCGAACAAAGGGGCGGTCGCGCGAGCGGCCGCCCTTCTTGTTCGGATGCGCGTCATAATGGCAGCTGAATCCTCCCCCGCCAGGGGGAGGTGGCAGGCGTAGCCTGACGGAGGGGGCGGACACGACACGACTGTGGGGAGTCCTCCCCTCCGTCCCCTTCGGCGCCACCTCCCCTGGCGGGGGAGGATTGGGAACCGCCAAGTCATACCGCACAATTTTGAGGTTAGCGCCCTTGCCCTCGATTCCCCGGTGCCATATTTTTGAAGCCCTCATGACAGCGCCGTTTCCGATCCTCATGGCAGACGATGCCGACCGCGACGACGATACCGACGGCGGGAACGCCACCGGCGTCGCCACGCGCACCCGCGCCAAGACCAAGAAGCCGACGCCGTATCGCGTGCTGATGCTCAACGACGACTATACGCCGATGGAGTTCGTCGTGCTGGTGCTCCAGCGTTTCTTCAAGATGGACATGGAAGAGGCGACGCGGGTGATGCTCCACGTCCACCAGCGCGGCGTGGGGGTGTGCGGGGTGTTCAGCTACGAGGTCGCCGAGACCAAGGTGGCGCAGGTGATCGACTTCGCGCGTCAGAACCAGCACCCGCTGCAATGTACGCTGGAGAAAGCTTGAGCGCTTCTCCGTCGCTTGACGAACGGCGCATCGCAGCTTCGCCGGCCGCATTCTGGATGATGGGGAGCCTTGGGGCTGTCCCGCTCATGCTAGTCACCGTCGCGACCCTTGTCGCCTTTGCGAGAGGCGATGATTTCGATCCGCGCGGTATTCTGCTCATGGGATGCCTATGCGGCTATCTGATGCTTAGCGTGGCGCCGGTGTCGATCACGCTAACGGCTGACCGCTTGGCTTTTCGATGGTTCGACGGCGTCTGGGTCCGGCGCGGATCGATCCGCGCAGATGAAGTCGTTCGCTTCGAAACCATGCATCCCTATTCCGAGTACAGTCCGCCGGCGCAGGTTCGCGTTACGACCGATGGCAGTGACCGTCCGCATCGGATCGGCCTGGGAACGCTCGCGGCCGCCGATGTGCGGCATGTGCTCGACTGGCTGGATAAGGCGGAATCGCAGCGCAAGCGCCGCCCGCGAGAAGCGGTCTAGGCGCGATGCGTCGCCGCCGCCGTTTTTGGCCGGTCCATTACCGCGCCGGTGGCAGCCAGCTGAGGTCGAGCCCTTCGTAGCGATTCACGTAATTGGCGGCGCTCGCCAGCGCGCGCACGTCCTTGAGCGTCACGCGGCCCGATTCGCGGCCGATCATCCCCTCCTGCTCGAGCTGGCGCAGCATGCGGTTCACATGGACCGCGGTGAGGCCGGTCGCGTCGCCGATCTCCTCCTGGGTCAGGCCGAGCGCGAACACCTTGTCGATCGACTTGTCGGTCGAGCGCAGCCGATTGCGCAGGTCGAGCAGCAGCGCGGCGATCCGCGCCTTGGCCGAGGTGCGGCCGAGCGCGGCGAGCCGGTCGGTGAGCGCGACGCGCTCGATCTGGCTGAACACCAGGATCAGCGCGGAAAGGCGGGGATGCGCGACCGCGAGTTCGCTGAACGCGCCATGCTCGAACGGGCAGACGATGCAGTCCGAGAGCGCGTACAGCGTCTCGGGCGATTCGCGATAGACCATGCTCGATACGCCGAGCATGTCGCCGGGGAACAGGAAGCGCAGGATCTGGCGGCTGCCGTCGTCGAGCAGCACATAGCTCATCATCAGGCCCTTGCGCAGGATGAAGAGCTCGCCGCCCGGCTCGTTTTCGCGCAGCAGCGCCGCGCCGCGCCGGACGTTGCGCTGGCGCTCCTCCAGCCGCTCGAGCGCAGACCTTTCGGCCGGCGTGAGCTCAACCAGCTCGCCGAGAACGTCCGCGAAACAACTGCCTGACACGCTACACCTTTCCCCCGCTGTTCTCTGCAAAGCAGCGCAGTGAAATCAATGCATTAACATCGATCAAGCGGGCGAACGGTCCGCCGTGCTTGCGCGGGCGTTGCGAAGCGGTAGAAGCCCGCAAATGGACCGTATCCTCATCCGCGGCGGCAACCGCCTTTCCGGCAAAATCCCGATCTCCGGCGCCAAGAATTCGGCGCTCGCCCTGATGCCTTGCGCGCTGCTCACCGACGAGCCGCTGACGCTGCGCAACCTGCCGCGCCTCGCCGATGCCGACGGCTTCGGGCATCTGCTCAACGAGCTCGGCGCTTCGACCGAGATCGAGGGCACGCGGCCCAACGAGTTCGGGCGGGTGCTCACGGTGCGTTCGCCGCGCCTGACCTCGACGGTCGCGCCCTACGACATCGTGCGCAAGATGCGCGCCTCGATCCTGGTGCTGGGGCCGCTGCTGGGCCGCGCGGGCGAGGCGACGGTATCGCTGCCCGGCGGCTGCGCGATCGGCAACCGGCCGATCGACCTGCACCTCAAGGCGCTGGAGGCGATGGGCGCCGAGATCGAGCTGGCGGCGGGCTATGTCAAGGCGACCGCCCCGGGCGGACGGTTGGCGGGCGGGCGCTATCGCTTCCCGGTGGTGTCGGTGGGCGCGACCGAGAATGCACTGATGGCGGCGGCGACCGCCAGGGGCACGACGGTGCTGGAGAATGCCGCGCGCGAACCCGAGATCGTCGACCTGTGCAACCTGCTGGTGGCGATGGGCGCGTCGATCCACGGCATCGGCAGCGAGACACTGACGATCGAGGGCCGCGAGCGGCTGCACGGCGCGACCTACAAGGTGATGCCCGACCGGATCGAGGCGGGCAGCTATGCCTGCGCCGCGGCGATCACCGGCGGCGACGTGCTGCTCGAGGGCGCCAAGGCCGACGACATGCGCGCCACGCTCGACGCGCTGGTCGAGGCCGGCGTGACGGTGGAGGAGAAGGCGGGCGGCGTCCGCGTCGCGGCCGACGGGCCGCTCAAGCCGCTGACGCTCTCGACCGCGCCCTATCCGGGCTTCGCCACCGACATGCAGGCGCAGTTCATGGCCATGCTGTGCAAGGCCGAGGGCGCGAGCGTGCTGACCGAGACGATCTTCGAGAATCGCTACATGCACGTGCCCGAGCTGGCGCGGATGGGCGCGGACATCACGGTGAGCGGGCGGACCGCGGTGGTGCGCGGGGTCGACAAGCTGGTCGGCGCGCCGGTGATGGCAACCGACCTGCGCGCATCGATGAGCCTGATCCTCGCCGGCCTGATCGCCGAGGGCGAGACTCAGGTGAGCCGCATCTATCACCTCGACCGCGGTTACGAGCGGCTGGAGGAGAAGCTCCAGGGTGTCGGCGCCGATATCGAGCGCGTCGGCGACGGCTGACCATGAACCGGATCACCGTGGCAGCGCTCGGCGCGCTGGCGCTGGCCGGTTGTGCGCAACCGCGGGCAGCGGGGCCGGACGGCGCGCCGCTGACGGTGAAGATCGTCGCGTTCAACGACTTCCACGGCGCGCTCGAGACGCCGGGGCGGGCGATCGACCTGCAGGCGGCCGACGGATCGGTGGTCAAGGTGCCGGCGGGCGGCGCGGCCTATTTCGCGAGTGCCGTGAAGTCGCTCCGCGCCAAGGCGGCGAACAGCGTGGTCGTCGCGGCGGGCGATCTCACCAGCGCGAGCCCGCTGGTCTCCTCGCTGTTCCTCGACGAGCCGACGGTCAAGGCGCTGAGCATGGCCGGGCTGGAGATCAACGCCGCGGGCAATCACGAGTTCGATCGCGGCGCTGCGGAGCTGAAGCGGCTGCAGAACGGCGGCTGCGCCAAGCTGACCAAGACCGAGCCGTGCCAGCTCGAGCCGTTCAAGGGCGCGAGCTACGCCTACCTCGCCGGCAACACGATCCAGGCGGACGGGACCAGCCTGTTCCCGGGCACCGCGCTGCGCAGTTTCGGCAGCGGGCGGCGCAAGGTCACGATCGGCTTCATCGGGCTGACGACGCGGCTGACCGGCAACTATGTCGATCCGGCGGGGATCAAGGGGATCAGCTTCGCCGACGAGGCGGACACCGCCAACAAGCTCGCGGCGGAGCTCAAGGCCAAGGGCGCCGACGCGGTGGTGATGCTGGTGCACGAGGGCGGCTATCCCGCACGCTCGGACCAGCCCGAGAAGTGCGATGGTCTGTCGGGGCCGATCGTCGATATCGCCAAGCGGCTGACCCCGGCGGTGGACGTGATCGTCTCGGGCCATACCCACCGTGCCTATATCTGCGACTACGGCGTGACCGACCCAGCCAAGCCGCTGCTGCTGACCAGCGCGGGCAACAACGGGGTGATGCTGACCGATATCGACCTGAGCTTCGATCCCGCGACGAAACGCGTGACGGCGAAGCATGCACGCCAGGTGATCGTGCAGGGCGACGGCGTGACGAGCAGCGCGGGGCCGGTAAAGCCCAGCGCCGCCTTCCCGGCCTTTGCCGCCGATCCGGCGGTCGCGGCGCATGTCGCGCGCTACGCCGCCGCGGCCGAGCCGCGGGCCAGGCGGGTGGTGGGGCGCGCCTCCGCGCCGATCCTGCGTGACGAGCATGACGACATGAAGGAGTCGCCGCTGGGGCTGCTGATCGCCGATTCGCAGCTCGCCGCGACGCGAGCGAGCGGGGCGCAGGTCGCGCTGATGAACCCGGGCGGGGTGCGCGCCTCGATCAGTGCCGAGGGCGGCCAGGTCACCTTCGGCGACATCTACACGGTGCAGCCCTTCGGCAACAATCTGCAGGTCAAGGAGATGAGCGGGGCGCAACTGCGTGCCGTGCTCGAGCAGCAATTCGCCAAGACCGACGGCACCGCTTTGCTGTTCCCGGCGGGGCTGAGCTATAGCTACGACCTGTCGAAGCCGGAGGGGCAGCGGATCATCGCGCCGATGGTGGGCGGTAAGCCGATGCGCGACGATGCCGTCTACCGCGTGACGGTGAACAGCTTCCTTGGCGGTGGGGGCGACGGCTTCTCGACGCTCAAGGCCGGGAAGGACGTCGCGGGCGGGATGCTCGACCTCGACGCGCTGGAGGCATGGTTCGCGCGCGGGCAGGTGGTCGATCCACCCGCGTTGGGACGCGTGAAGGATGTGACGCCGCGATAAGCGGAAACCAGCCTGCCCAAAATGATCGAAGTTGACGGAAGGTTGACACTATCGAGGTGTTTTCGCGCGAGGGAGTCAAACGCGCGGGCCTGCGGATTGCGATATCAAAGAGCGGGCCGGCGATCCGGCGCGCCCCCCGAGTCGAGCAAATCAGTTCCAACATTGCAAGCGGGCAAAGCAAACCCGGCCCCGGCTCAAGGCCGGGGTGACGCAAGGGGCTCGGCGGACTTAGCTCCGCACCGCCTTGGCGATGGCGTCGAGCAGGCCGTTGACGAAGCCCTTTTCGCGGCGGTCGTAGAAGGCGTCGGTGACGTCGAGATACTCGCTGATCGCGGCGCCGGTGGGCACGTCGTTGCGGGCAAGCAGCTCATAGGCGCCGGCGCGCAGGATCTGGCGCATCGGGCGGTCGAGCCGGTCGAAGCTCCAGTCGCTGCTGAGCTTGGACGCGATCAGCGCGTCGATCTCGCCGCGGCGCGCGTCGACGCCCTTGACGATGTCGTCGAAGAAATCGGCGTCGGCATCGGCATATTCGACGTCCTCGATCGTCGCGCCGAGGCGATGCTGGTGGAACTCGTGGAGGAGCTGGGGAAGCGGGGTCTTCTCCATTTCCTGCTGATAGAGCGCCTGGACGGCGGCGAGGCGCGCTGCGGCGCGGGCTTTCGAGCGGGACTTAGCGGTAGAGCTGGGCATTACAGGGTTCCTAAACGGACGGCGACCGACTTCGCATGCGCCGGAAGACCTTCCGCTTCGGCCAGCGCGACGGCAGCGGGGCCGATCGCGGCGAGACCGGCGTCGTCGAGGGCGAGGAAGCTGGTGCGCTTCATGAAGTCGAGCACCGACAAGCCGCTGGCGAAGCGTGCGCGACGGCCGGTGGGGAGGACGTGGTTGGGGCCGGCGACATAGTCCCCGATCGCCTCGGGCGTCATGCGGCCGAGGAACACCGAGCCGGCGTGACGGACGCGCGCGAACAGCGCGTCGGGATCGTCGCAGGCAAGCTCGAGATGCTCGGGGGCGAGCTTGTTGACCAGCGGGACCGCCTCGTCGAGCGAGCCGGTGAGGATGATCGCGCCGTTGGCGTCCCAGCTTTCGCGCGCGACCGCCTTGGTCGAGAGCGTGCCGATCTGACGATCGACCGCCTCGGCGACCTTGCCGGCAAAGACCGCGTCGTCGGTGAGCAGGATCGACTGGCTGGTCGGATCATGCTCGGACTGGCTGAGCAGGTCGGCGGCGATCCATTCGGGGTCGTTCTTGCCGTCGGCGACCACGACGATTTCCGAGGGGCCGGCGACCATGTCGATGCCGACCACGCCGTAGAGCTGGCGCTTGGCCTCGGCGACCCAGGCGTTGCCCGGGCCGGTGATCACGTCGACCGCGGCGATGCGGCCGGTGCCATAAGCGAGCGCGGCGATCGCCTGCGCGCCGCCGACGCGCCAGATCTCGTCGACGCCGGCGATCTCCGCCGCGGCGAGGACCAGCGGGTTGATCTCGCCGTCCGGAGTGGGAGTGACCATGACCAGCCGGTCGACGCCCGCGACCTTGGCGGGGATCGCGTTCATCAGCACCGAGCTGGGATAGGCCGCGCGGCCGCCGGGGACGTAGACGCCCGCCGCTTCGACCGCCTGCCAGCGCGCGCCGGTGCGCACGCCCGCGGCGTCGGTGGAGTCGCTGTCGGCCGGCTTCTGCTTCTCGTGATACGCCGTGATGCGGTCGGCGGCGAGCCGGAGCGCGTCGCGCAGCCTGGGCTCGAGCGCGTCGAGCGCGGCGGCGCAATCGGCCTTCTCGATCCGCCAGCCGGTGTCGTTGAGGTCGTGGCGGTCGAATTTCCTGGTGAAGGCGTGGAGCGCGGCATCGCCTTCGTCGCGGACGCTGGCGACGATCGTGCGCACGTCGCGCGCGACATCGGCATCGGCCTCGCGCCGGGCTTCGACGAGGTCGCGGAACGCCCGGGCGAAGCCGGGCTCGGAGGTGGAGAGCTTGATCACGCTTTAGTCCCTGCGGGGGCTTGGGCCTCGCGCTCGACCGCGCGGCGGAAGGCGTCGACGAGCGGGACGATCTCGGGCCGGGTCTTGAACGCGGCGCGGTTGGCGACGAGGCGGCTCGACACCTCCATGATCGTCTCGACCTCGACCAGCCCGTTCTCCCTGAGCGTACGGCCCGACGAGACAAGATCGACGATGCGCGGGGCGAGCGCGAGCAGCGGCGCCAGCTCCATCGCGCCATTGAGCTTGATGCACTCGGCCTGCACGCCGCGCGCCTCGAAATGGCGGCGGGTGAGCGCGGGATATTTGGTCGCGACGCGGACATGGCTCCAACCGCGCGGATCGTCGGTGGCGGCGAGCGCGGCGGGCTCGGCGACCGACAGGCGGCAATGGCCGATGCCGAGATCGACCGGGGCGTAGAGCTCGGAATATGCGAACTCGGCGAGCACGTCCGAGCCGACGATGCCGAGCTGCGCCGCGCCGTGCGCGACGAAGGTGGCGACGTCGAACGCGCGCACGCGGATCAGGTCGATGTCCGGGCGATTGGTCTTGAAGCGGAGCGCTCGGCTGCCTTCGTCGGCGAAGGCCGGTTCGGGGATGATCCCGGCGTGCGCGAGCAGGGGAAGCGCCTCTTCGAGGATGCGTCCCTTGGGCACGGCGAGGATGATCGGTTCGGACATAGGTGGCGCGCCTTTACTTGGGGGGTGGGCTGGGCGCAACAAGCGGCGGGAGATTCGGGCATGCGGGACTGGATGACTTCGAACGATGTGCGGGCGGCGTTCGCCAACCAGGTCGCCTATTGCCGGGCGAATGGCGGGACGATCACGATGCGGGTGGTCGAGGCGATCTTGGCGAACATCGACGGGCCGGGCGTGTTCCTGAAAGCGATCCGGGAGTGGCAGGGCGTGCCGATGGCCGATGCGCTGCCGCTGCGGGCGGCGGCTGGGCTGCATGCGCTCAACCTGACCGGGGCGGAGCCGGCACTGGCGCCGCTCTATGCTGGTGAGGCGGATGCGCTGGCCGATGCGGAGCGACTGGTGGGCGAGGCGATCGCGCGGCACGATGCGGCGCTGCTGCCGTGGCTCGACGGGCCGCCGCAGACCAACGAGGCGGGACGCTCCTGGGGCTATGTCGCCGCGATGCTGTGGCTGGCGGAGCAGGGGCTGCCGCCACGCTGGGAATGCAACGAGATCGGGTCGAGCGCGGGGATCAACCTGATGATCGACCGCTATCGCTACGAGCTGGGCGGGGTGGGCGTCGGGCCGGTTGGGTCCGGCATGCGGATCGCGCCGGAGTGGCATGGTCCGCGGCCGCCGGAGGTGCCGCCGGGCTGGGGGTTCGAGACGATCTGGGGCTGCGACGTCGCGCCGGTCGACCTGACCGATCCGGCGCAGCTGCTGCGGCTGCGCGCCTTCGTCTGGCGCGAGCATGTCGAGCGGTTCGCGCGGCTGGACATCGCGGACGCCACCGGAGGCCTGCAC
>NZ_JBCNMA010000017.1:0-48626 GCF_039595165.1 Sphingomonas sp. | reverse complement strand
GCCATAGTAGGAGAGCCGGCCTGCTTCATCGTCGAGAAGCATCTCTCGCGCTTCCTGATCGGGCGCAGCCCGGCCGAATATGAGAAGATCTGGGACCAGATGTACTTCTCGACGCAATATTATGGCCGCAAGGGGCTGGTGGTGAACGCCATCTCGGGGGTCGACCTTGCGATCTGGGACCTGCTCGGCAAGCTGCGCGGCGAGCCGGTCTATCACATGCTCGGCGGCGCGGTGCGCGACGAGCTGCAATTCTACGCCACCGGCGCGCGGCCCGACCTGGCCAAGCAGATGGGGTTCATCGGCGGCAAGCTGCCGCTGCACCATGGCCCCGCCGAGGGGCTCGAGGGGCTCGAGAAGAACATCGCCGACCTTGCCGACATGCGCTCAAAGTGCGGCGACGATTTCTGGCTGATGCTCGATTGCTGGATGAGCCTCGACCTCGACTATGCGACCCGGCTCGCGCATCGCGCCTATCATGAGTGCGGGCTCAAATGGATCGAGGAAGCGCTCTCGCCCGACGATTACTGGGGCTATGCCGCATTGAAGCAGAACGCCCCCAAGGGCCTGCTCGTCACCACCGGCGAGCATGAGGCGACGCGCTGGGGCTTTCGCATGCTGATGGACATGGACTGCTGCGACATCATCCAGCCCGATGTCGGCTGGTGCGGCGGCGTCACCGAGCTCATCAAGATCGCCAACTATGCCGACAGCCGCGGCGTGCTCATGGTCCCCCACGGCTCGTCGGTCTACAGCTACCACTTCGTCATCACCCGCCACAACTCGCCCTTCGCCGAGTTCCTGATGATGCACCCCGGACCCACCGAGGTCGTCCCCATGTTCGCCCCGCAACTCCTCGGCGAACCCGTGCCCCAGAACGGCAAGATCCGCGCCAGCGAACTCGACAAACCCGGCTTCGGCGTCACCCTCAACCCAGACATCGCGCTACACCGGCCCTATCCCGCCAACTGATTCTCCAGACTGAAGGACTCGACATGAAGCTCTGCCGTTATGGCGCCCCCGGCGCCGAGAAGCCCGGCCTGATCGACGCCGATGGCCGTATCCGCGACCTGTCCAATTATGTCGCCGATATCGACGCCCGGACGCTGTCGAAGGAAACGCTGGCGAACCTCGCCGCTGTCGATCCCGCGACGCTCACGCTGGTCGAGGACGGCGTGCGCTACGGCCCCTGCGTCGCCGGCACGCGTCAGTTCGTCGCGATCGGCCTCAACTATGTCGACCACGCGCATGAATCGAACCTGCCGATCCCCGAGGAGCCGGTGGTGTTCAACAAGTGGGTGAGCTGCATCCAGGGTCCGAACGATCCCGTGACGATCCCCAGGGATTCGAAGAAGACCGACTGGGAAGTCGAGCTCGGCATCGTCATCGGCACCGCCGCCAATTACGTGTCGGAGGCCGATGCGCTGGATCATGTCGCCGGCTATTGCGTGGTCAACGACGTGTCCGAGCGCCACTGGCAGGCCGAGCGCGGCATGACCTGGGACAAGGGCAAGGGCTTCCCGACCTTCGGTCCGATCGGCCCGTGGCTGGTCACCGCCGACGAGGTGGGCGATCCGCAGAACCTGTCGATGTGGCTGTCGGTCAACGGCAAGAAGGTCCAGGACGGCAACACCAAGACGATGATCTTCAACGTCGCGCAGATCGTCTCCTACCTCTCGCAGATCATGACGCTGCTGCCCGGCGACGTGATCACCACCGGCACCCCGCCGGGCGTGGGCCTCGGCCAGAAGCCCGAGCCCTGGTATCTGAAGGCCGGCGACGTGGTGGAGCTCGGCATCGAGAAGCTCGGCCAGCAGCGCCAAGACTTCGTCGCATGGGCGCCGGCCAAGTGAGCGCGTACGCGGGCCGTTTCGCCGGGCGTACGGCGGTGATCACCGGCGGCGCGTCGGGCCTCGGCAAGGCGGTCGCCAAGCGCATCGTCGCCGAGGGCGGGCAAGTCGCTTTGTGGGATCTCAGCGCAGACAATCTCGCGGCGGCGAAGGACGAGGTCGGCGCCGCCGACGTCCAGGCGCTCGACGTGTCGGATCAGGCGGCGGTCGAGGCCGCGGCCAAGGCGAGCGCCGCGGCGCTGGGCGGCAAGGTCGACGTGCTGGTCTGCTCGGCGGGCATCACCGGGGCGACCGCGCCGGTGCATGAGTATCCGGTCGACAGCTGGCTTCGCGTGTTCGACATCAACGTCAACGGGCTGTTCTACTGCAACCGCGCGATCGTGCCGCTGATGCTCGCGAACGGCTATGGCCGCATCGTCAACATCGCCTCGGTCGCGGGCAAGGAAGGCAATCCCAACGCCAGTGCCTATTCGGCGTCGAAGGCGGCGGTGATCGGCCTCACTAAGTCGCTCGGCAAGGAGCTCGCGGGCAAGGGCGTGATCGCCAACGCGCTGACCCCGGCGACGTTCGAAAGCCCGATCCTGGCGCAGCTGCCGCAGAGCCAGGTCGATTACATGCGCTCGAAGATCCCGATGGGCCGCCTCGGCGAGGTCGACGAGAGCGCCGCCATGGTCTGCTTCATGGCGAGCGAGGAGTGCAGCTTCACCACGGCCTCGACCTTCGACACCTCCGGCGGACGGACCACCTTCTGACATGAGCACCCCAGAGTCCTTTGGGCGCCCGCCCCTCGTCGACGCGCACGTCCATCTCTGGGACCTGTCGCACATCCGCTATCCGTGGCTCGCGCCGCCGTACGACGACAATAATCCCAACGGCAGCGTAGAGCCGATCGCGGTCGACTATCCGCTCGACGCCTATCTGGCCGATGCGGCGAAGTGGGACGTGCGCGGGATCGTGCATATCGACGCGGGGGCGCATTCCGAGGACTCGCTCAAGGAGACGCAGTGGCT
Source organism: Sphingomonas sp. (assembly GCF_039595165.1). Classification (GTDB taxonomy): domain Bacteria; phylum Pseudomonadota; class Alphaproteobacteria; order Sphingomonadales; family Sphingomonadaceae; genus Sphingomonas. The sequence goes on along the minus strand of NZ_JBCNMA010000017.1, from coordinate 45,769 downwards.
CCAGGCAATGGCCGATGAACGCGGCTTGCCGACGGGGATCGTGCCGTTCGCGGCGCTCAATGAGCCGGGGGTCGAGGCGCTGCTCGCGGCGCACGCCGAGCATCGCAACGTGCGCGGCATCCGCCACATCATCAACTGGCATCCCGATCCGGTGCGCAGCTACTCGCCCGCCGACGTCACCACCACCGACGAATGGGAGCGCGGGTTCGGGCTGCTCCGCAAGTTCGACCTGAGCTTCGACCTGCAGGCCTATCCCGGCCAGTTCGCGCATCTCGCCGAGCTTATCGCACGGCATCCGGACACGCAGGTGATCCTCGACCATACCGGCATGGCGATCCCCGGCGACGAAGATGGCTGGGGCGTGTGGCGGCGCGGCATGGCGGGCTTCGCGGCCTTGCCCAACGTCGCGGTCAAGATCTCGGGCATGGGCTTCACCTGGCGGCCATGGGACGCCGAGCAGGCGCGGCCCTATGTGCTCGAGACGATCGAGCTGTTCGGCACCGATCGCGCGATGTTTGCGAGCAATTTCCCGACCGACAAGCTGTTCGGCAGCTTCGACAAGCATTTCGACGCTTATGACGCGATCACCGCGGACTTCAGTGCGGACGAACGCGCGGCGCTGTTCGGCGGCAACGCCAACCGCATCTACCGGCTGGGGATCGAGCTCTAGGCCATGCGCGTCACCGACCTTCGTGCCGAATACACCGTCGATCTGCTCGGCACGGAGGTGCGGCACCCGCGCCTGTCGTGGCGGATCGAGGATGCCGCGCGCCAGACCAGCTATCGTATCCGCGCCGCGGCGAGCGAAGCGGCGCTGAACGCCGGTGGGCTGCTGTGGGACAGCGGCGAGGTCGCCAGCGATGCGACGATCGACATCGCCTATGGCGGCCCGGCGCTCGCGTCGATGCAGCGCGTGTGGTGGACCGTCGAGGTCGACGGCGCGGTGACGTCCGAGCCGGCATGGTTCGAGGCGGGGCTGCTGACGCCGGACGACTGGCGCGGCGAGTGGATCGAGGCGGAGGACGCATTCGCCGCCGCCGATCGCGCGGCGGGGGTGAGCTGGACGTGGGGCGAGACCTCGCTCGACGCGCGGCCGCACGCCTTCCGGCTCGATTTCGACGCGCCGGCCGATCTGGTCTCGGCCGAGGTGCTGATCGCGGGCAAGGATCATCTGCGCGGCGTGTGGGTCAACGGCGCCAAGTCGCCGCTCGACTGGCATTTCGACTGGGACACCTATCTGCCCTTCTGGGGCACGCTCGCGCCCTATGCAGGCGAGGTGAAGCCGGGCCGCAACAGCGTGTGTGCGCTGGTCGAGGCGGACACGACCGGCTTCTTCCCGGTCGACGGCGGCGCGTTCGCCGCGCTGATCCGGCTGCACCGCGCCGACGGCAGCGTCGAGCGGATCGTGAGCCGTGCCTTCCGCGTGATGCCCGATGCGCCCGAGGACTGGACCGAGCCGGGCTTCGACGCGAGCGGCTGGGCGGCGGCGGTGCCGAGCACGAGCTGGGCGCAAGGCGACCCGCGGCCGAGCGAGCCGGCGATGCTGCTGCGGACCGGGTTCGAGGTTTCGAAGCCGGTCGCCTCAGCGCGGCTCTATGCGACGGCGCTCGGCGCCTATGACGCGCGGATCAACGGCCAGAAGGTTAGCGAGGCGATCCTCGCGCCCGAGATCACGGTGGCGAAGCGCCATATTCTCTACCAGACCCACGACGTCACCGGCTTGGTCGCGCAGGGCGAGAATGCGCTCGGCGCGGTGGTCGGCGACGGCTTCTACGCCTCGCCGTTCGGGTGGCGGATCGAGCGTTATGGCTTTGGCCCTGCGCCGCGGCGGTTCCGCGCGATGCTGCGGATCGACTATGCGGACGGCTCGCACGACTGGGTGACGACCGGGCGGGGCTGGAAGATCGCGAGCTCGCCGATCCTCAAGTCCGAGATCTATGACGGCGAGACGTTCGATGCGCGGCGGATCGTGCCGGGCTGGTCGGCGCCGGGGTTCGACGCGTCGGGCTGGGCGGAGGCGAAGGTCGGCGTGGCGCCGAACGCGAAGCTGGTCGCGCAGACCTCGCCTTTGCTCGAGCGCACCGGCGCGCGCCGCGCGGTTTCGGTCAGCGAGCCGTTGCCCGGCCGCTTCGTGTTCGACTTCGGCCAGAATTTCTCCGGCTGGGTGCGTATCCGGGCCACCGGTCCGGCGGGCACGACGATCACCGCCAAGTTCGCCGAGCTGCTCAACCCGGACGGGACGGCGGACCTGTCCAACCTGCGCCTCGCCAAGGCGACCGACAGCTTCACGCTGGCGGGGACGGGGGCGGTCGAGAGCTTCGAACCGCACTTCACCTATCACGGTTTCCGCTATGTCGAGGTCGAGGGCTATCCGGGCACGCCGACGGCGGACGATATCGAGGGCGTGATCGTCCACAGCGCGTGCCGCGAAGTGGGTGAGATGACCTTCCACGACGCGCCGTTGCTCCAGCAGATCTGGAACAACGCGCTGTGGAGCCAGCGCAGCAACTTCTTCGCGGTGCCGACCGATTGCCCGCAACGCGACGAGCGGATGGGCTGGATGGGCGACATCCAGGTGTTCCTCGACGCCGCCGCGTTCAACATGGAGGTCGATCCCTTCATCCGCCGCTTCCTGCTCGAGGCGCGCGCGGCGCAGCGCGAGGACGGGGCGTATCCGATCGTGGTGCCGCAGCCCTTGTCCTTCCCCGACGTGGTGACGGCGGGGTGGAGCGAGGCCGGGATCATCCTGCCCTGGCAGCTGTGGCAGCGCTATGGCGACACCGCGGTGATCGACGAGAATTGGGACGCGATGGAAGGCTGGATGGCCTATGTCGCGCGCACCAATCCCGACCATGTCTGGCGCAACGACCGCGGGCTCGATCTCGGCGACTGGCTGTCGGTCGACGCGATCAAGCCCGACGACGAGACCACCCCGCGCATCCTCTGCGCGACCGCCTATTGGGCCTGGTCCGCCGAGCTGATGGCCGAGATGGCGGCCGCGACGGGGCGCGACGCCGACGCGGTGCGCTACCGCGCGCTGCGCGAGGCGATCGGTGAGGCCTATGCCGCCGAGTTCGTGGGCGCGGACGGGGTGTGCGGCAATGGAAGCCAGACGAGCCAGGTGCTCTCGCTCGCCTTCGGGCTGGTGCCGGAAGACCGCCGCGCGGCGGCGGCGCAGGTGCTGGCGAAGGAGATCCGCGGGCGCGGGATGAAGCTGTCGACTGGCTTCCTCGGCACGCCCTATCTGCTCGATGTGCTCGCCGATGCGGGGCTGTGGGAGGAGGTCAGCGGCCTGCTGCTCCAGACCGGCTATCCGAGCTGGGGCTATATGCCGCAGCAGGGCGGGACGACGGTGTGGGAGCGCTGGAACGGCGACACCGGCGACCTCAGCATGAACAGCTACAACCACTATGCCTTCGGTGCGGTGGTCGGCTTCTTCTATCGGCGGCTGGCCGGAATCGCGCCTGCCGCGCCGGGCTTCCGCCGGATCGCGGTGCGGCCGGTATGGCTGGCCGAAGTGGGTCGCGTCGCGGCGCGGTTCGATTCACCGGTCGGGCTGATCGCGACCGAGACGGGCGGCGATGGCGAGGGGTTGAAGCGGTTCGCGCTGACCGTGCCGGCCAACACGATCGCCGAAGTCGAACTGCCGGGCATTGGTTGGCGCGGCGTGAGTAACGCCCGCGAGGATGAAGGATCGACCCGCTTCGAAGTCGGCGCGGGCAAATACGAATTCACAAGATAATCGAGAGGATTGCGATGCCGACGCTGGGACTGATCCACAACTCGCCGATGCTGGCGGGCGTGTTCAACGAGATCGCGGCGCGGGCGATGCCCGATGTGCGCATCCTCCACTTCGTCGACGAGAGCACGATCAAGAACACCATCGCCGCCGGGCACTTGCAGAAGGCGACGATGCGGCAGGTGATCCGGCTGGTCGGATCGACCTTCGACGCCGGCTGCGACGTGGCGATGGTGACCTGCTCGTCGATCGGCCGCGCGGTCGAGATGGCGGCGGAACTCTATGAGCAGCCCGTCCTGCGCGTCGATCGCGCGATGGCCGAGCAGGCGGTGGCGAGCGCCAGGCGCATCGGCGTGGTCGCCACGCTCTCGACCACGCTCGATCCCACCGCCGACCTCGTCCGCCGCGTCGCCGCCGAGCAGGGCAAGGACATCGAGCTGGTCGCGCATCTGTGCGAAGGCGCGTTCGACGCTGTGATGAAGGGCGACGGCGCGACGCATGACCGCATCGTCGGCGAGGCGCTGACCAACGCGCTGGCCGATGTCGACGCGATCGTGCTGGCGCAGGCATCGATGGCGCGCGTCGTCGCGAGCCTGCCCGACGGCGCGGTCAAGGCGCCGGTGCTGTCGAGCCCCGAGCTCGGCATGCTGCGCGCGGCCGAAGTGCTCAAGGGTCTCGACGCGTGAAGAAGCGGCATGTCGTACTCGGCCTGCTCGCCGCGCTCTCGGTCATCACCTTCATCGACCGGATGGCGATCGCGGTCACCGGCACGGCGATCCAGAAGGACCTCGGCCTTACGCCGTCGCAATGGGGCTGGGTGCTGGGCGCCTATACCTTCGCCTACGCGGTGTTCGAGGTGCCCTCGGGCGCGATCGGTGACCGCTATGGCTATCGCAAGGAGCTGACCCGCATCACTGTGTGGTGGTCGTTCTTCACCGCGATCACCGCGGCCTGCGTCAATTTCTGGCAGATCACCGCGGCGCGCTTCCTGTTCGGGCTCGGCGCTGCGGGCGCCTATCCCAATATGTCCGGCGTGCTCTACCGCTGGTTCCCCAAGCGCGAGCGCGCGCGGGGGCAGGGCGTGATCTGGGCGGCGAGCCGGCTGGGCGGGGCGCTGGCGCCGCTGTTGCTGGTGCCGATGAACACGCATCTCGGCTGGGAGATGGTGTTCGTCATCCTGGGCCTGATCGGCTTCGTCTGGGCGATCCTGTGGTGGCGCTGGTATCATGATCGTCCGGCCGAGCAGCCCGGCATCACGGCGGAGGAAGTAGCCGAGATCGGCGACGATGCCGGCGCCGGCCATGCGGGCACGCCGTGGGGCAAGCTGCTCGGCCTGCCGCAGCTGTGGCTGATCGGCGTGGCCTATTTCTTCTATGCGTTCGGCAGCTGGTTCTTCTTCGGCTGGTTCGCGCAGTGGATGACCAACGGCCGCGGCTTCACCCCGGCCGAGATGGCCTTCTATGCCGCGATCCCGTTCCTGCTCGGCATCGTCAGCAACCTGATCGGCGGGGTGCTGAGCGACCGGCTGGGCGCGCGGATCGGGTTCAAGCTCGCCTATCGCCTGATCACCAGCGTGTGCCTGACCGTCACCGCGGCGCTGCTGCTGGCGATGAGCCTGACGCCGGACAAGACCATGGTCGTGATGCTGGCGGCAGCGAGCTTCGCCGTGATGGACCTGATGCTGCCGTCGGCCTGGGCGATGTGCATGTCGATCGGTGGGCGCTACGGCGGCACCGCGACGGGCTTCATGAACATGCTCGGCAATCTCGGCGGGTTCATCTGCACCGTGGCCACCGGATACATCATTGCGGGCACCGGCAGCTACGACCTGCCGGTGCAGGGCATCGCGCTGATGGTGCTGATCGCCGCGGGGCTGTTCGCGCTGATCGACAGCTCCAAGGGCTTCGACCAGAAGGCGGCGACGGCATGAAGCGGCTTCTGGCATTCGCGCTGCTCGCGGCGGCGCCCGTCCTTCCCGCGGCGGCGCAGACCGATGCGCCGGCGGGCCAGCAGCAGTTCGAAAAGCTGTGGCTCGGTTCCGCCTGGTATCCCGAGCAATGGCCCGAGGAACGCTGGGCCGAGGATCTGCGCCTGATGAAGGCGCATGGCGCCAATGTCGTGCGCATCGGCGAATATGCCTGGAGCCGGATGGAGCCGGAGGAAGGCAAGTACGACATGGACTGGCTGGTGCGCGCGGTGCGGCTGGCGGCCAAGTACGACATCAAGGTGGTGATCGGCACGCCGAGTGACACGCCCCCCGCCTGGATGACTCAGAAATACCCCGACGTCTCGCAGATCCAGAGCAACGGCCAGAAGGTCGGTCATGGCGGGCGGCGCCAATTCTCGATCTCGTCGCAGCGCTATCGCGACTTCTGCCGCGAGATCGTGACGCGTATGGCGCAGGCGCTGGGCAAGGAGCCCAATGTCATCGGCTGGCAGATCGGCAACGAGCCGACCGACGAGAGCTACGACCCCGAGGCGCGCGCAGCGTGGGTCGCCTGGCTCAAGCAGCGCTACGGCACCTTGGACAAGCTCAACGACGCGTGGACCACGCAATATTGGTCGCAGAGCTACACCGCCTGGGAGCAGGTGCCGTTCAGCAACGACAAGGCCAATCCCGGCTGGATGCTGGAATTGAAGCGCTTCATCACCTCGCAATGGGTGGGCTTCCACAAGAACCAGCTCGACGCGATCCGCGCGCACGCGGCGCCGTCGCAGTTCATCACGGTGAACTTCGGCGGGCTCGGCTGGGCCAATCGCTTCGACCGCTACGCCGCCAATCGCGACCTCGATTTCACCTCGTGGGACAATTATGTCGGCTCGGGGCACTTGAAGCCCTATCGCAACGGCGCGACGCACGACCTGGTGCGCGGGTGGAAGCGCAAGAATTTCTGGGTGATGGAGATCCAGCCCGGCTATGTGAACTGGGCGGGGGTGAGCAACATGCTCTATCCCGGCGAGACGCGGCGCATGGCGTGGCAGGCGATCGGCCACGGATCGGACGGCATCCTCTATTGGCAATGGCGCAACGCGCTCAACGGGCAGGAGACGCTGCACGGATCGCTGATCGGCGCCGACGGCAAGCCGGTGCCGGTCTATGCCGAGGTGCAGCAGATCGGGCGCGAGATGGCCAGGGCGACGCCGCTGATCGCGGGCACGCATCCGGTGTCGCCGGTCGCGGTGCTGCAGGACTATGCCAGCCGCTGGGCGATCGACTTCCAGCTGCACCACAAGGACTATGACCAGATCGAGGTGCTGCTGGATTACTACCAGCCGCTCAAGGACGCGCTGGGCGCGGTGGACATCGTCGAGGCGGAGGTGGCGCCGCTGTCGGGATACAAGCTGGTGGTCGCGCCGAGCCTCAACGTGATCAGCGAGACGACGGCGAAGCGGCTGACCGATTATGTCCGCAGCGGCGGGCACCTGATCCTCGGGCCGCGATCGGGGATGAAGGACGCGTTCAACGCGCTCGAGCCGCAGCGCCAGCCGGGGCCGCTTGCTGAACTGCTCGGCGGGCGGGTCGAGCAATATTACGCGCTCGACGAGGAAATCGAGGTCGGTGGGGGCAAGGCGACGATCTGGGCCGAGCAGCTCTCGACCAGCGCGCCCGATACCGAGACGTTGCTGCGCTACGGCAAGGCCAATGGCTGGCTCGACGGCAAGCCAGCGGTGATCAGCCGCAAGGTCGGCAAAGGGCGCATCACCTATGTCGGCGCGTTAGTCGACGATGCGGTGATGAAGACGCTGATCGACGGGGCGCTGGCCGGCGCTGGCGTGGCGCGTGACCTCGCCGTGCCGGCGGAGGTCGAGCTGATGACTCGCGAGGGGCAGGAGCGGCGGATCGTCATCCTGATCAACCATGGGCGCACGGCGCAGACCGTGACCTTGCCCGAGCCGATGGCCGACATCCTCGCCGGCGGCACCAAGTCGAGCGTCACGCTGCCGGTCGAGGGTGTGGCGGTGCTGCAGCGCAGGGGGAAATGATGCGGACGATCCTGCTGGCCGCGGCGGCGGCGGCGCTGGCGCTGGTCCCGGCGGCTTCGGCGCAGACCGCGTTCCCGAACCGCGCGACCGCCTTCGCCGACCGGCCCGCGATCGCCGTGGGCGTCGCCTGGTATCCCGAGCAGTGGCCCGAGGCGCGCTGGGAGGTCGATCTCGACCTGATGAAGGCGTCGGGCTTCAACACCGTGCGCATCGGCGAGTTCGCCTGGGCGCGAATGGAGCCGGAGGAGGGCAAGTTCGACTTCGCCTGGATGGACCGCGCGATCGATGCGGCGGTCAAGCGCGGCTTCATGGTCGTGATCGGCACGCCGAGTGCGGCGCCGCCGGCGTGGCTCACCCAGAAATACCCCGATACGCTGCGCGTCGATGAGAATGGCCAGCGCGCCAGCCATGGCGGGCGGCGGCACTTCTCCTTCGCCAGCCGGCGCTATCGCGAGCTTTCGCGCCGCATCGCGGTGGAGATGGCGAAGCGCTACGGCAAGCATCCCGCGGTGGTCGGCTGGCAGATCGACAATGAGGTCGGGCCGCCGTCATGGGATGCGGAATCGGTCGCGGCATGGCATGCGTTTTTGAAGCAGCGCTACGGCACGATCGACGAGCTCAACCGCCGCTGGACGACGCAATATTGGTCACAATCCTATAACGACTTCGATCAGGTCCCGCTGCGCCAGACCGGGCAGCAGAACCCCGGGCTGCTGCTCGACTTCCGTCACTTCACCACCGCGGTGTGGACCGACTACGTCCAGAACCAGGCGCGCGCGATCCGGCCGCTGATCGCGCCGCGGGCGTGGATCACGACCAATACGATGTTCTGGAACGCGGGCTTCGACCATTTCGTGATGCACCGCGATCTCGATATCGCGAGCTGGGACAATTACATCCCCGACGGGCGGCCCGACTGGGTGGCGAACGGCGCCAATCACGACCTCGTCCGTGGCTACAAGCAGCGCAATTTCTGGTTGATGGAAACTCAGCCTGGCCGGGTCGACTGGGTGCCGGTCAACCGCGCGCTCGATCCGGGGCAGGTGCGCGAGCTGGCGTGGCAATCGGTCAGCCATGGCTCGGACGGGGTGCTCTACTGGCAGTGGCGCCCGGCACGGAACGGGCAGGAGACCTATCACGGCGCGGTGCTGGGGCAGGACGGCACGCCCAATCCGATCCATGCCGAGATCGCGCAGATCGCGAAGGAGCTGACTGCGGCCGGGCCGCTGCTGGCGGATACGGGCCCGGCGGCGAAGGTCGCGATGCTTTGGTCCTATGACAGCCGCTGGGCGATCGATCTGCAGCGCCACCATCGCGAGTTCGATCCGGTGAAGGCGTTCACCGACGTCTACCGCCCGCTGCGCGTGCAGAGCCAGGGCGTGCACGTCGTGTCGCCGGATGCCGAGCTGAAGGCTTATCCTTTGGTGGTCGCGCCCAACCTCAACGTCGTGACTCAGGCGCAGGCCGACCGGCTTGCGGCCTATGTGCGGGGCGGCGGGCATCTCGTGCTCGGGCCGCGCTCGGGGATGAAGGACGACGCCAACGCGCTGTGGCCGCAGCGCCAGCCGGGGCCGCTGGCTGGGCTGCTCGGCGCGACGGTCGAGCAATATTACGCGCTGGACGTGCCGGTCGGGATCAAAGGCGAGCTGGGCGAGGGGAAGGTCGCGATCTGGGCCGAGGACATCCGGCCCGACGCGAAGGACGTGCGCGTGCTGGCGACCTATACCGATCCCGGCGGCTGGCTCGACGGCAAGCCCGCGGTGGTGACGCGCAAGGCCGGGCGCGGCACGATCACCTATTTCGGTGCGTGGCTCGATCCTACGACGATGCAGGCGCTGGCGGCGCGGTTGCTGGGCGAGGCGAAGATCGCGCCGCTCGTGCCCGGCGCGCATGCCGATCTCGAGATCAGCGAGCGTGCGGGAGGCGGAAAGCGGGTGATGATCGTGATCAACCATGGCAGCGGCGCGCGGCCGCTGGCGCCGCCCGAGGGTGCGCGCTTCGTCAGCGGCGATTGGGCGGACGGCCAGATGAAAGCGCACGGCGTGGCGCTGTTCCAGCTCAAATGAGGGTGCTGCTCGCCTCCGCCGCCGCGTTGCTGCTGATTGGCGCGGCAGCCCCCGAGCGTTGGATCGCGGCCTGGACTGCGCCGCCGATCGGCTATGAGCCCAAGATCCGCGACGGGCTCGGCCGGCCCTATCGCGACGAGACGGTGCGCCAAGTGGTGCGCGCGGGGATCGCCGGGCGCACGCTGCGTATCCGCCTGTCGAACGAGCTGAGCGATGCGCCGCTGAAGCTGGGCGGCGCGTCGATCGTGCGGCTCGATGCCCAGGGAGCACCGGTGCCGGGGAGCCTGCGAGCGCTGCGCTTCGCGGGCAGCGGCGAGGTGATCATTCCAGGCCGGGCGCCGTATCTGAGCGATCCCGTCGACTTCCCGGTGGCGGCAGGCGAGCGTTTTGCCGTCTCTGTCCACTATGCCGGCGAGAGCGAGGCCGCGGCGCATGCGCAGATGGTCGATATCGCGCCCGGTAACCAGACGGAATCGGTCGCGCTGACCGACGCCAGGCGGGCGCGGGCCTCGGGCATCGTCTCGGGCGTCGAGGTGACGGGCAGCCGCGAGAGCCGCGTGCTCGTCGCATTCGGCGATTCGATCACCGAGGGTGCCGGCGCGACGCAGAGCAAGGCGATGAGCTGGCCCGACCAGCTTCAGCGGCTGCTCGCGGCCAATGCGCGCGGGCGCTGCTGGTCGGTCGCCAATGCCGGGATCAGCGGCAACCGGCTGCTGAGCAGCGGGCGCGGCCCGAATGCGCTGGCGCGCTTCGAGCGCGACGTGCTGAGCGTGCCGGGCGTGACGCATGTCGTGCTGCTCGAGGGGATCAACGACATCGGCAAGATCGCCGATCCGGCGCGCGCGCACGAGCAGGCGACCGCGGCGCAGATCATCGCCGCGCACCGCCAGTTGCTCGCGCGGGCCAGGGCGGCGGGGCTCAAGGTGATCCTCGGGACGCTGCTGCCCTATGAGGGCGCGGCCTATGCCGATGCGGCGGGCGAGCAGCGGCGGCAGACGGTCAATCGCTGGATCCGCGACAATGCGCGCCAGTATGATGCGGTGATCGACTTCGACGCAGCGATGCAGGAGCCGGGCAAGCCCAACGTGATGCGGCTGGCGTGGCAGATCGGGGATCATCTGCACCCGAACGATGCGGGTTACACGGCGATGGCGCAGGCCGCGCTGCCGGTGGTGCTGCGGCAGGGGTGCGGGCGGTAGAAGAGACGCGATCAAGGCTCTCGCGCCGAAAGTCGACACTGGCTTTACACTATCGCGCGGACGTGCGGCGTTGACGAAGTTGACGGGTTCGCGCGGCGGGTGATCCCCGGTTCAAGAGCGGCCGGGACATGCTCCAGCAGCGGGCGCCGGCAGCGGAAGTGGAGCAGGCGAATTCCAACATTGCAAGAGGATTGAGGGGTGACGGAGTCGCTCACCTCGCCCTCACCTCACCACGGCTTCGACCGCGCCACCGCCAGCCCGCGTACGTCGTTCGGCCATTTCCCGCTGACCGCGCAGTAGAAGTGATAGAGCGCCCCGTCGTGCCAGATCACCGCTGGCTTATGCGCGTATTTCTCGTCGATCGACCCCGGCGGACCGACGTCGATCAGCACCTCGCTCGACTTGGTGAAGCTGGTCGGGCCGTCGCCGAGCGCGATCAGGTCGCGGGCGAAGCCGTCGGTCGACAGGCCGAAATAGAACATCGCCCATTGGCCCTGGTGCGTCACCACCACGGGGTCGCTGGCGAAGCGGTCGTCGGGCGAGCCCTTGGGGCCGTTGACCAGCAGCGGGCTCGCCGGGTGGCGCGTCCAGGTCTTGAGGTCCCTGGAGATGGCGAGGCCGGTCTGTTCCTTCCACGGGCTGCCGGTGGTCTTGGCGTTGTAATAGAGGTGGAAGGTGTCGCCGACCTTGATGAGGTAGGGCTTGTAGAGCCCGCCGCGCTCCCATTCGGCGCCGTCCTCGGCGCGCAGGATCACGGGCCCGCGCTCCCACTTCATGAAGTCCTTGCTGAAGGCGAGGCCGATCACCGCCGGACCTTCCTCATAGCCGGGGCTGGGATAGGCGTGCCACGCCGCGACGTACTGTCCGCCGATCTTCACCAGCCGCGCGGGGCTGCGCAACTCGTTCTCGCGCAGGATCGAGGCGCAGGCGATGTTGTGGCGCGTGACCGGATCGCTCGGGTCGCGCGACATGATCATGCCGAGCCGCTTCCAGTTCAACAGGTCGCGCGATTCGCAGATGCCGGTCTGGTAGCCGGAGCCGTCGAAGCCGACATAGGTCAGGTAGAACTTGCCGTTCGCCGAGAAGACGAACGGGCAGTCGACCGCCTTCTCGTCGAAGCTGCCCTTCACCCCCGAACCGCCGAGGATCAGCCTGGGATGCTTGTAGGGCGTGCGATAGGGCGCCAGCGGATCGCGCGCGGCCCGGGCCGGGAGCGCGGTGAGCCCCGCGCCCGCGAGCGCACCGCCGATCAGGTTGCGCCGGTCGATCATCGAATTTCTCCCTAGCGGATCACGCGCACGAGATAGGAGGCCGCGGCGGGGGTGCCGACCTCGATCTCCCAGCCCGGCTCGATCATCCTGCCGCGGATCTCGGGTCCGATCGGCCGCGCCGATCCGTCGAGCGGCTGCGCGAAGACGCCGACCGCGCCCTCGAGGTCCTTGAGCTGGATCCAGCCGGTGATCGGCTCGATCAGCGTCGGCGCGGTGCCCCAGTCGGTCAGCATCGCGCGGCGCGCGTCCCACTTGGCGCCGGTGTTCTCGACCCGGCCGGTGGTGGTGAGCAGCATCCGGTCGGAAATGTTGATCGGCTTGCCGTCGAGCGAGGACAGGGTGATCGCGGCGAAAAGGTTCCTGATCTCGGCGCCGAGATGCCGCGTCTGCGCGTCGCGATTGGCGGCGACGAAGCCGACCAGCCCCTGGCTCAGCGGACTGTCGATCCGCACCAGCCCGTCCTTGCCGCCATTGGTCTGCCAGCTGAGCTCGCCGGTGTCCGACACGATCGGATTGGCGGCGGGCAGCGGCGCGGGGAGCGAGGGCTTGCAGTCGATACAGGCGATGCGCGAGCCGTGGCGCAGCGGGATCGTCATGTCGAAGCCGGGCGAATAATAGGGCATCGCCGCGCGCGGCATCCGCGCCGCGTCGCTGATCTGCTCGGCGGAGTAGGAGCGGGTGAGCGTCCGCTTCGCCGCCGACACGTCGCCGCGCAGGAAGATCATCGCCCCCGCCGGCATCTGGGCCATCTTCACCGGATCGAGCGTGATGTCGAAATGGTCGCCGATCGCCGGCTTCCATTCGCCCGCGATCTTGGTCTCGAAGGTGTAGAAGAAGATGCCGTCCCAGTCCTGCAACGCCGCATAGGAAGCGAGGATCGGGATCATCTCCGCGCCATAGTCGCTGGGGAAGGGGTGATTGACCTCGCTCACCGTGAACGGCTTGCCCATAGCGGTGCTGCGCGCGAGCTTCTGGATGATCGAGAGTTCAGGCGCATTGACCATCGGCTCGTTGCGGCGGCCATAGATCGCCGGGTGCTGCCAATAGACATGCGCGTCGAGCAGGTCGGCGGCTAGTGCGGTGCGCATCAGCGGCTGGTTGGCCATGAAATAGGTGTGGTCGGCGGTCGGCACGATCGGGACCTTCACGCCGATCTCCTCGCGCAGGAAGCGGCGCATGTCGGCGTGGAAGTCGAGCTCGACTTGCGTCACGAACTCGAGCTCGGAATCGAAGCGCAGGCGCGGGGCGGTGGGGTGGTCGCCGCGGCGCATCAGCGGGATCGGCTGGCCCTCGCCGACGCCGGCCATGTCGCGCAGGCTGGCGATCTCCCTAGGCGTGCGGTGCTTGCCGAGCCAGTCATTGTACATGCCGACCAGCAGCTTCTGGTAATGCGGCGTCATGTCGAGCTGGGCGTTCTCGCCGCCCGGCACGCGTTCGCCGCGCAGCCAGTTGCGCATCCAGAATTCGAGCAGCGAATTCTCGTTGACCACCTCGACCGTCATCACCGCCGGGTCGTCGGCATAGCGCAGGCCGGTATAGGGGTTGGTGTGGCCGAGCAGCTTGCGCGCATAGTCCTTCTGCAGCGCGATCAGCTCGGGGCCGAAATAGGTGAAGGCTTTGAACGGCGCGATCAGATCGGCGTCGGGAACGCCGTCGCCTTTCTTGAAGCGGCGGCCGACATTGAGGTTGAAGTTGACGTAGATGCCGTTCTTCTTGAGCTCGGCAATCCAGAAATCGAGCCGGTCGAGCCGTTCGGGATTGAAGCTCTGGCTGTCGGGAAGATCGTCGCGGATCAGCCCGCGCGGGCGATGCGTGAACGGCCCCGCCGCCGGACCTCGCGCGGCCCCCTCGTTGCGTACCGGCGCGATCGAATCTGGCATGTCGAGGAAGTGGAGGCGCACGCAATTGACGCCGAGCCGGGCCAGCGCCTTGGCATAGGCGGTCGCCGCGCCATGCGCGGGGATCTCGTCCGATCCGACCGCCCAGCCGGTCATGTTGACGCCCCAGCAGCGGAAGCGCTTGCCGTCGCCGCGCCACAGCTTGCCGTCGCGCGCCTGGACGAAGCCGTGCTTGCCCGCCGGCCCGTCGAGCAGGAAGCGGGCATCGGCGGAGGAGTCGACGCGCACCTCATGGTCCACCGGATAGGGCTGGAGCGCGATCTCCTGGCTCGATGCGGGAACGGCGGCGACGACTGCGGCGAGCAGGAGCGCCAGCCGCATCAGCGCACCTTGATCCGCAGCGCGTAGGGCATGCCGTCGCTACTGTCCGCCGGCAGCTTGAGCTCGAGCCCGCGCGCGGTCTGTTTCCAGCTCAGCTTGCCGCCGTCGAGCAGCTCGATGCGCTTGATCGCGGCGGGCAGGTACGGCGTGCCGGCATAGAGCGTCTTGACCAGCACGACGCCGTCGGCGGGCCGCTCGAGCCCGAGCGCGTAGAGCGTGTCGCCCTTGACCGTGAAGCGGATGTCGGCGGTGGTGAACCCCTTCTTCGCCGATTCCTCGACCTGTCCGCCGACGCGGACCTGGCCCGAACTGGTCGGCCCCTCGCCGAAATATTTGAACGGGCGGGTGCCGTAGATCGCCTCGCCATTGACCTTGAGCCAGGCGCCCATGCCCTTGAGCACGCTCGCGATCTCCTGGGGAATCGTGCCGTCGGCCTTGGGGCCGACGTTGAGCAGGAGGTTGCCGTTCTTGCTGACGATGTCGATCAGGTCGGCGATCAGCGACTTGGGCGTGCGGTAGCTGTCATTCTGGGCATAGCCCCAGCTGTGCACGCTGACCGAGGTGTCGGACTGCCAAGGGGTGAGCTTGAGCGCGTCGCTCTTGCCGCGCTCCATGTCGAACATCGCCGAGCCCTCGGCGAATTGCGAGCCCTTGTAGGCGATGATCCCCGGCGCCTTCCACCCGGCGGACCGGTTGTAATAATAGGCCGCGGTGTCGCGCATCAGCGGCTCGTAGAGCGGGGCCGAGGTCCACCAGTCGAAATAGATGAGCTCGGGCCGGTACTTGTCGATCAGCTCCGAGGTGCGCGCCATCCAGTCGTCGAGGAATTCCTGGCTCGGCGGCATCCAGTTCTGGAGCTGGCCGCTGTCGGGCCAGGTGTCGGGGTCGTCCGACGGCAGTCCCGTGGGCGCGGCGGGACCGTAGAGGCCGCGGTTCTTCGGATCGGCGACGTCGGAGGGGAAGCTGCGTCCCTTGTGATACCACCACCAATGCTCGGCGCGGTGCGAGGACAGGCCGAAATGCATGCCGTGCGCGCGGGCGGCCTTGGCGATCTCGCCGGTGACGTCGCGCTTGGGCCCCATGTCGGCGGCGTCCCAGCGCGTGAAGTCCGAGGCGTACATCGCGAAGCCGTCGCAATGCTCGGCGACGGGCACGACGTAGCGCGCGCCGGCGTCGGCGAAGAGCTGGATCCAGGCGGCGGGATCGAACTTCTCGGCCTTGAACAGCGGGATGAAGTCCTTGTAGCCGAACTTGTCCTGCGGGCCCCAGGTGGCGCGGTGGTGCTCATAGGCCTTGTTGCCCGGCACATACATGTTGCGCGAGTACCATTCGTTGGCGAAACCCGGGACCGAATAGACGCCCCAGTGGATGAAGATGCCGAACTTGGCGTCGCGGAACCATTCGGGGGTGCGATAGCCGCGCAGCGAATCCCAGTCGGGCGCGAACGGACCGGCGGCGACGCCCTGCCTGACCTTGGCGAGTTGCGCGGCGACGGCCTCTTTCGGCGTCTCCATCGGCCATTGCTGCTGCGGTGCGGTCTGCGCCTGCGCCGATGACATGCTCGCGACGAATGCGAGCGCGGAAAGCGTGCCGAGCCTGTTCACGCAGCGATCCCCTCTCAACGTATATAATAGGATTATTTACCTATCAGACAGGCGTGCGCACCGCAATGCGCGCGCTCGCTCATTTGTCGGAGAAGATCGGGGGCATCAGCCCATCGAGGAGCTGGTATCCTGAAGCGCGAGCTCGACCAAAATCCGCATCGCCGCCTCGGCCTCGTCGGCGTCGCCGGCGATGATCGCGTCGCCGACGCGGACATGGTCGGGCACCGGGTCGCGCGGCAGCGCGCGGACGCGCTGCTTGAACTGGGTGGTCCAGCTCACCGCGGCGCCGATGCTCGCGCTCAGCGTGATCAGCACGTCGTTGCGCGAGGCGCGCAGGATCGCGTCGTGGAAGTCGCGGTCGGCGGCGCGGCCGGCCTCGGTCGCCAGCGTGTGCCGGCGCATGCCGGTCAGCGCCTCGCGCAGCGCGCGGATGTCGGCCTTGTCGCGCCGCTCCGCCGCCAGCCGCGCGGCGGCCGGCTCGACGATCGCGCGCAGCTCGAACAGGTCGCGCACATAGCCAATGTCGGGCTCGCCCGAGAACGCCCAGGCGAGCACGTCGGGATCGAGCAGGTTCCAGCGGCTGCGCGGCAGCACGCGCGTGCCGGCCTTGGTCCGGCTCTCGACCAGCCCCTTGGCGGCGAGCACCTGCACGGCCTCGCGATAGGCGCTGCGCGAAACGTTGAGCGCGGCGGAATTGTCGACTTCGCCGGTCAGCCGCTCCCCGGGCTGGATCGCGCCGCTGACGATCGCCGTGCCGAGATAGTGCGCGACGGCCCCGCGCAGCCGGCGTCCGGTGCCGCGCTCGCTGCGACCGGATCCGCTTGCCGGAAAGATGCCCTCGTCTGGATTGTCGTCGCCCAACTCGCGTTTTTCCCGCGTTCTCTTCATCGCGGACATAAGCACAGCGGCGGGTCCGGAGCAAACCGCCGCGCCCATTGCCCGAAATTAAATGTCGGACTAAATCCGCGACTCCCAATTGGAGGTTGCCTGATGTTGAAGCTGTCGCGCTATCGTTCTGAGGAGGGTGGCACCCGCCTTGTCGCCAGCATCGACGGCCGGGCAGGATTCGTTGCCGGCGCGCGCAGCCTGACCGAGCTGGCGAACCAGGCAATCGCGCTCGGCATCGGGCTGCGCGAGATGGTGGAGCGGGCGGGGATCGAGGGGCCGGTCGATCTCGCGGAAGCGCTGGCCCAGGGGCGGTTGCTCGCCCCGGTCGACCATGCCGACTCGGCGCATATCGTGTTGAGCGGCACCGGGCTCACCCATCTCGGCTCGGCCGAGGGGCGCGACAAGATGCATCGGGCGGCCGCGGCGGGCGAGAAGCTCACCGATTCGATGCGCATGTTCCTCGAGGGCGTCGAGGGCGGCAAGCCCGCGCCGGGCGATGTCGGCCAGCAACCCGAATGGTTCTACAAGGGCGACGGCTCGCAGCTCGCCGCGCCCGGCGCCGACCTGGTGATGCCCGCCTTCGCGCAGGACGGCGGCGAGGAGCCGGAGATCGCCGGCATCTACCTGATCGGTCCCGACGGCGCGCCGTGGCGGCTCGGCTTCTGCCTCGCCAACGAGTTCAGCGACCATGTGACCGAGCGGCACAACTACCTCTGGCTCGCCCATTCGAAGTTGCGCCAGGCGGCGCTCGGCCCGGAGCTGCTCGTCGGCGAGCTGCCCGCCGATGTCCGCGGCGCCAGCCGCATCGTGCGCGACGGTGCGGTGCTGTGGGAGAAGCCGTTCCTGTCGGGCGAGGCGAACATGTCGCACAGCATCGCCAATCTCGAACATCACCACTTCAAATACGCGCTGTTCCGCCGCCCGGGCGATGTGCACGTCCACTTCTTCGGCACGGCGACGCTGTCGTTCAGCGAGGGTATCGCGACGCGGCCGGGCGACGTGTTCGAGGTCGAGGCAGCGCCGTTCGGCCTGCCGCTGCGCAACCGGCTGGCGCGGGCCGAGGCGGAGGCGGTGACGGTGCGGGCGCTTTAAGGTCGCCGAGTTTCAAGCTCCCGCCGTCACCCCGGCCTTGTGCCGGGGTCCACAGCGCCGCACCGGCAGCCCTCAAACCTCCTGTCCGATGCCCGCCTCCCGGTGGACCCCGGCACAAGGCCGGGGTGACGAGGAGGGTAGCGGGTAGCGCCGATAAATAGCGCTAGTGATTGTCGCGCGGCAGCCCCTGGATCTGGGCGATGCGCTGGAAGCGCTCGGACCCTTCGAGGATCGCGCCGCTGTCCATCTGGCCGACCAGGTTGCGCTGGATCTCCTGCCACGGGGTCTGCGACGGGGGATAGCGGTAGCCGCCCTCGGCCTTGAGCGCGCGGCGGCGCTCGGCCCACTCATCCGCCGGGACCAGGGCATCGGCGCTGCCCTTGCGCAAGTCGATGCGGATGCGGTCGCCGTCGCGCAGCAGCGCGAGGCCGCCCATCGCCGCCGCCTCGGGCGAGGCGTTGAGGATCGAGGGCGACCCGCTTGTGCCCGACTGGCGCCCGTCGCCGATGCATGGCAGCACGGTCACGCCCTCGCGCAGCAGGTGCGCCGGCGCGCGCATGTTGACCACCTCGGCCGCGCCCGGATAGCCGATCGGCCCCGCGCCGCGCATCACCAGCAGCGTGTCGGCGGTGATGCCGGTCGCCGGATCGTCGATGCGCGCGTGATAGTCCTCGGGCCCGTCGAACACCACGACTGGCCCCTCGAAGGCGTCGGGATCGTCGGGGTTGGACAGGAAGTGCCGGCGGAACTCGTCGGAGATCACGCTGGTCTTGAGGATCGCCGCGTCGAACAGATTGCCGCGCAGCACGACGAAGCCGGCCTGTTCGAGGATCGGCGTGTCGATCGGGTGGATGACGCGCTCGTCGTCGATCTTCGCGCTGGCGCAATTCTCTCCGATCGTGCGGCCGTTGACGGTCAGCGCGTCCTCGCGGATCAGCCCGCGCGAGATGAGTTGGGCGACCACGGCCGGGACGCCCCCGGCGCGGTAGTAATCCTCGCCGAGATACTCGCCCGCGGGCTGCAGGTTGACCAGCAGCGGCACATCGTGGCCGAACGCCTGCCAGTCGTCGATCTTGAGCTCGACCCCCATGTGCCGCGCGATCGCGTTCAAGTGGATCGGCGCGTTGGTCGATCCGCCGATCGCCGAATTGACCGCGATCGCGTTGAGGAAGGCGTCGCGGGTCAGGATGTCGGAGGGCTTCATGTCCTCGCGTACCAGCTCAACCGCGCGCAGGCCGGTCTGGTAGGCGACTTCCTGCCGGTCGCGATAGGGGGCGGGGATCGCCGCCGAGCCGGGGAGCGACATGCCGAGCGCCTCGGTCAGCGAGTTCATCGTCGTCGCGGTGCCCATCGTGTTGCAATAGCCGGTCGACGGGGCCGAGGAGGCGACGAGGCGGATGAACTCGTCATCGTCGATCTCGCCCGCCGCGAGCAGCTCGCGCGCCTTCCACACGATCGTGCCCGATCCCGTGCGCTCGCCCTTGTACCAGCCGTTGAGCATCGGGCCGACCGACAGCGCGATCGCCGGGATGTTCACCGTCGCCGCGGCCATCAGGCAGGCGGGGGTGGTCTTGTCGCAGCCGATCGTCAGCACCACGCCGTCGAGCGGATAGCCGTACAGCGCCTCGACGAGTCCCAGATATGCGAGGTTGCGGTCGAGCCCGGCGGTCGGGCGCTTGCCGGTCTCCTGGATCGGGTGGACCGGGAACTCGATGGCGATGCCGCCCGCCTCGCGGATGCCCTCGCGCACGCGTTCGGCGAGCACGAGGTGGTGGCGGTTGCATGGGCTGAGGTCGCTGCCGGTCTGCGCGATGCCGATGATCGGGCGGCCGCTGCGCAGCTCCTTGAGGCTCAGCCCGAAGTTCAGATAGCGCTCGAGATAGAGCGCGGTCATGTCGACATTGTCGGGGTTGTCGAACCAGGCGGCGGAGCGCAGTTTTCTGTCTTCGGTCATCGTTCTCAAAAACTCAGGGAAGCACCGCGAGGCGGTAGATCATGACGTGGCGATAGGGCTTGCCCGGATCGACACGCGCGGAAACGAAGCGCGGCTGGTTGGGCGCATCGGGGAATTTCTGAGGCTCGAGCGCGATGCCGTCGCCCATGCGATAGACGCGGCCCTGCCGGCCCTTGAGCGTGCCGTCGAGGAAGTTGCCGCTGTAGAACTGGATGCCGGGCTCGGTGCTCAGCACTTCGAGGACGCGGCCCGAGGCCGGATCCTCCAGCCGCGCGGCGAGCGCGGGGGTGGCGGTCGGGCCCTTGTCGAGCGCGAAATTATGGTCATAGCCGCGGCCGGCCACGATCTGCGGATCGCGGCCGTCGCGCAGCCCGTCGGCGATGCGCCGGGGCTTGCGGAAATCGAACACGGTGCCTGCCACCGGCTTGAGCTCCCCGGTCGGGATGCGCTTGGCGTTGACCGGGGTATAGGACGTCGCGGGGATGGTCAGCAACTGGCCTGCGGTGCCCTCGGCCGCGCCGTCGCCGGCGAGGTTGAACAGGGCGTGGTTGGTCATGTTGACGATCGTCGGCTTGTCGGTCCGCGCCGCGAACTCGATCGTCAGGTCGCCGCCGTCGTTGAGCGCATAGCTGACGGTGACGTCGAGCTTGCCGGGATAGCCCTGGTCGCCATCCGGGCTGATGAGGCCGAGCACCACCTTCGCCGTCGGCCCGCTGGTCACCGACACGATCTTCCAGATGCGCTTGTCGAAGCCCTGCTTGCCGCCGTGCAGCGAATTGGCGCCGTCATTCTGCGTCAGCTGATAGTCGCGCCCGTCGAGCTTGAAGCGCCCGTCCGCGATGCGGTTGGCGTAGCGGCCGACGGTGACGCCGAAATAATTGGGCCTGGCCTCGTAATCGGCGACATCGTCATAGCCGAGGGTGATCTCGGCGGCCTTGCCGTCGCGGCCGGGCGCGACGAGCGACTGAAGCGTCGCGCCATAGGTGAGGATGCGCGCCTTGACGCCGTTGGCATTGCTCAGCGTCACCGCCTCGACCGGGCTGCCGTCGGCCAGGCGGCCGGCCGGCGCGCGCTCCGCCTCGGCGGCGAAGGCCGAACCGGCGGCGACCGGCGCCATCAGCGCCGCGGCATACAGCATTGCTCGCATTCACTCGCCTCCCCGCATCCGGCCCGGCGGCCATTGACGATGTTCCCTCCCCGCATATAGTCGGAGAAATAATCGGGCAAGCTGCTTGCACGGATAAAACACCCTGGAGACATTGAATGGCGCTTGCACCTTCCGACACGGCGATCGGCGAACGGGCGGCTTCGCCATCGTTCAACTACCGGCCGGCGCTGGCGCTGCTGGCGAGCCTGTTCTTCATGTGGGGCTTCATCACCGTCATCAACAACACGCTGCTGCCGCACCTGCGCAGCGTGTTCGAACTCACCTATACCCAGACCACGCTGATCGAGAGCGTGTGGTTCATTGCCTATGGCGTCGCTTCGATCCCCTCCGCATTCCTGATCGAGCGCATCGGCTACAAGAAAGCGATTATCATCGGGCTCCTGGTCATGGCCGTGGGGTCGCTGGGCATGGTCCCGGCCGCGCGCATCCCGTCCTATGAGGTGACGCTGCTGGCGCTGTTCGTGATCGCCTGCGGCATCGCGCTGCTGCAGGTCGCGGCGAATCCCTATGTGGCGGTGATCGGACCGGCGGAATCGTCGGAATCGCGTCTCACGCTGGTGCAGGCGTTCAATTCGATGGGCACGTTCTTCGCGCCCTATTTCGGCGGCTATCTCATCCTCAGCCGGACGACCGGGGGCACCTCGCTCGAGGGCGCGCAGATCACGGCGGCGGAGCGGCTGGCCGACGCGCAGGCGACTCAGCTGCCCTATGTCATGGTCGCGGTGGTGCTGGTCCTCATCGCCCTGGTCTTCTGGCGCGCCAAGCTGCCGGCGCTGGGCGAAGCGACTCGCCGCGCCCACGCCTCCGAGCGCACCACCGTCCCGCTGTGGAAGGTCTGGGCGCACCCGATCTACAAGCACCGCAACCTGGCCTTCGGCATCCCGGCGATCTTCATCTACCTGATCGCCGAGATCGGCGTCGCGAACCTCTTCATCAACTTCGCGATCCTGCCCGAGATCGCGGGCATCACGCCGGCCCAGGCGGCCAACTACCTCGTGCTGCTGTGGGGCGGGATGATGGTCGGCCGCTTTGCCGGCGCCTTCATCATGCGCGCCTTTCCCGCCGACAGGGTGCTCGCCGTCTATGCCGCGGCCGCGTTCGTGGTGATGGTCGGCGCGGCCACGCTGCACGGACCGCTGGCGATGTGGTGCCTGATCCTGGTCGGGTTGTGCCATTCGATCATGTTCCCGGCGATCTTCGCGATGGGGATCAAGGGCCTTGGTCCGCTGACCGAGGAGGCGTCCGGCCTGCTGATCATGGCGATCGCCGGCGGCGCGCTGGTCGTGGTGCAGGGCTGGCTGGCCGATACCATCGGCCTGCAGAACAGCTTCTGGCTGACGGTCGCGTGCGAGCTCTATGTGCTGTTCTACGCGCTGTGGGGCTCGAAGCCGACGGGGGCGCAGCTCGCTGCAGAGCTCGACAATTAGCAGCCATCAATAGTCGGACAAAAATCTGGAAGGGCATACGCTTTCGGCTTGATCCCGCCCCCTCTCAGCACATATTAGTCATATTATATGTGATGAGTCCCGCCTCGTAAGCGGGAGCAGGGAGAGGGAGTAGCGTATGCGTAGTCTCACCAACCTTCTGGCGAGCGCCGCGGGCTGTGCGATCGTCGTCGCTGCGCCGGCGCTGGCGCAGGACGGCGCGGGTGCGCCGCCGGCGCCCGCGGACGGCGCCGTGCAGGAGGCCGGGGAAGGCGAGATCATCGTCACCGGCATCCGCGGCAGCCTTCAGTCCGCACAGAGCCTCAAGCGCAACGCCGACCAGGTCGTCGACTCGATCGTCGCCGAGGACATCGGCAAGCTGCCCGACGTCAACGTGACCGAAGCGCTGCAGCGCGTGTCGGGCATCCAGGTCGGGCGCGACCGTGGCGAGGGCTCGGGGATCACCATCCGCGGCCTGTCGCAAGTCACCTCGACCTTCAACGGGCGCTCGGGCGGCAGCGGCCGCGGCGTCGATCTCGAGAACATCCCGGCCGAGCTGATCGCGCGCGTCGACGTCTACAAGACCCCGTCGGCCGACCTGGTCGAGGGCGGTATCGGCGGCCTGATCAACGTCGTCACGCGCAAGCCGCTCGACAAGCCGGGCTTCACGCTCAGCGGCTCGGTGCGCGGGCGCTATTCGGACCTGCCCGACAAGGTCGATCCGATGTTCTCGGCGCTGGTCAGCAACAGCTGGGACGTGGGCGACGGCGAGTTCGGCATCCTCGTCGCCGGTTCGTTCCAGCAGCGCGCGTTCGAGAGCCATGTCGTCAATGTCGGCGCGCCGATCAAGCAACCGGGGATCGGCGCCAACGCGGTGTCGCTTTCGGAACAATATCAGCCGGCGATCAACGCCGACCGCCGCCGTATCGGCATCGATGCGGTGATCCAGTACAAGCCCAATCCCGAACTCGAATTCTACCTCCAGGGCACCTATCAGGACGCCAACCAGCTCCAGAAGCAATATGGCCTGTACATCCGTTCGCTGGCCAACCGCAGCTTCGTGCCGGGATCGGTCGAGTTCTTCCCCGGCACGAACGACGTCAGCCAGGTGTCCTTCACCAACGTGCCCGTCCGCACGTTCGGCGCGGACCGCGACGCCTATGAGGAGAGCTGGCAGATCGCCGGCGGGGTCAAGTTTGATTCCGGCCCCAACCACCTGTCGATCGACGGTGCCTATACGCGCAGCAACGGCCAGCTCTACTACAGCGAACTCAATCTCGAGACGGTCGCGCCGCGGGTCGATTTCGATGTGACGACATTGCCCGGCACGGCGCAAATCAGCGGCGTCGATCTCACCAGCCTCGACAGCTTCACCGTCGGCGGCCTTGCCCGCAACATCAACCTCTCCGAAAGCGAGTCGAAGCAGCTGCGCGCCGATGCGTGGTTCGAGATCGACAGCAATTTCCTGAAGTCGATGCACATCGGCATCCGCTGGACCGATGCCGAGACCCGGTCCGACCAGCTGCGCTTCTCCCAGACGGCCCGGGGGCCGGGCGGGGTCGCGCTGCAGGCCTCGGCCTTTGCCGACCTGTTCATCCCCAATCCGCTCAACCAGATGTTCGGCGGCAGCACGCTGATCGAGCAGAATTTCCTCGCCGCCAACCATGAGCTGCTCGACGGCGAGGGGTTCAATGCGCTGCGCACGCGGCTCGGCACGACCGCCGACTATTTCTTCAACCCGCTGTTCGGCTATCGCATCGGGGAAAGCACGCTCGCAGCCTATGTAATGGGCAAGTTCGAGGTCGACGGCCCGGTCCGTGTCGACGGCAATGCCGGAGTGCGCATCGTCCGCACCAACCTCAACGTCAACGGCACGCGCGCGATCTTCGAGGAGATTCCCGGCAGCAATCCGCCAGCGTTCCAACAAGTCGGCTTTGCGCCGGTCGAACTCGACTCGCAATATGTGAGCGTGCTGCCGAGCGTGAACGTCCGCATCCGCTTCACCGACAATCTGCAATTGCGCCTCGCCGCAGCGAAGACGCTGACGCGGCCCGGGTTCAGCTCGCTGTCGCCGACGCTGTCGCTGGTCCCCGGCCAACGCACCGGCTCGTCCGGCAATCCCGATCTGCGGCCGCTGCGCGCCGACCAGCTCGACGCCAGCCTCGAATATTATCCGTCGCCGACGAGCTCGGTCTATCTCGCCGGCTTCTATCGCGAGATTTCGGACTTCCTCACCACGCGTACCAGCGACCAGCGGGTCGACGGGATCGACTACAGCATCAGCCGGCCGTTCAACGAGCTGGGCGGCAAGATCAAGGGGCTCGAGGTCGGCGGACAGACCTTCTTCGATTTCCTGCCCGGCCTGCTCAGCGGCTTCGGCGTGCAGGCCAACTACACCTTTGTCGACAGCAAGACCGACACCGCGGTCGCCGGGCTGCAGGTGCCGATCGCCAACCTCTCGAAGCACAGCTTCAACACCAGCCTGATCTACGAGAAGGGCGGGCTGTCCGCGCGTCTCGCCTATAACTGGCGCGACAAATTCTATTCGAGCCTGCTCAGCAACGATCTCGTCAAGAACGAGCCGGTCTACACCCGTGCGCGCGACTGGCTCGATGCGTCGATCGGTTATGACATCACCGACAAGATCACGGTGACGGTCGAGGGCGGCAATCTCCTGCGTTCGAAGACCCGCACCTATTTCGGCGTGCCGACGCGGCCGGGCAATTACGAACAGGATGCAAGGACGATCATGGCCGGTGTCCGCTTCACGCTCTGAGTCCCCCCTCCTCCCCGCCGCTTCGGCGGCGGGGACCCTTTTGGAGGTCACGCGGCGCACGGCGCTCGCTGGGCTGTGCGCGAGCGCGGTCGCCGGTCCTGCCCTGGCACGCGAGCGCGGGATCGACCTCGCCCCGTTCCGCACGCCGCACAAGCTTGGCCGGCTGATCGTGACGAAGGGCGACGATCCGGCCGGCTTCGACGGCAAGTTCGTCGATGCGCCGATGGTCTTCCGCGGCCCCGACCGCTTCTACATGACCTTCTACGGGTTCGACGGCACCGGCTACCAGACCGGGATCGCCGAGAGCCAGGATCTGATCGCCTGGAAAAAGCTTGGGATCGCGCTCGCCCGCGACCCGAGCTCGCCGATCACGCGCTACAATATCGCGATGTCCTCGATCCTGCGCGAGCCGGGGCTGCGCTCGGCCGGGCGGCCGCTCAAGGTGAAGGGGCGCTACGTCGCGAGCTGGAACGCCTATCCCAGCCCGGGGATGGAGGAGGGGCCGGCGGTGATCGGCCTCGCGTGGAGCGACGACCTGATCCGCTGGGAGCGTGACGACACGCCGATCCTGCGGCCCGAGGACGGCGCCGAATGGGAGCGCGGCGGGCTCTACAAATCCTATCTTACCCGCGACGGCGACACCTTCTACCTCTACTACAACGCCAAGAACCGCGACGTGCCGTGGCTCGAGCAGATCGGCGTCGCCACCTCGCGCGACCTCAAGACGTGGACGCGCCATCCGGGCAATCCGATCGTCAAGGTCGGCGCGCCGGGATCGAACGACGCGCGCTTCGCCGCCAATCCCTGGGTGCTGCGCCACAAGGGGCTGTGGGCGATGTATTATTACGGCTACACCTCGCGCCGCGGTGCGCGCGACCTGCTCGCGATCGGGCGCGACCCGTTCAACTTCGAGAAGGTCGCCGAGCCGATGATCGACCGCGGCGTGCCGGGCAGCGTCGACGAGACCCATGCGCACAAGCCGTCGGTGATCTGGCACGACGGCGCGCTCTGGCATTTCTACTGCGCGGTCGCGGGCACCTGGCCCGACGAAGTGCGCGGCATCTCGGTCGCGCGCTCGACGCCGTGGTAAAAGTGAATCCTCCCCCGCCAGGGGGAGGTGGCGCGCGAAGCGCGACGGAGGGGGAGGAAGCACCACCTCTGAATCGTGTCCGCCCCCTCCGTCAGCCTGCGGCTGCCACCTCCCCCTGGCGGGGGAGGATTGAGAGACCGCCTACTCCACCTTGATCTGATCGGCGAACACCACGCGCACCGGGCCGAGCAGCCCGGAGTCGAGCAACGGCTCGTGCGCCTGGTAGAAGGTCCAGGGCGTGAAGGTGACGCGGCCGCCCGCGGGCTTGGCCTGGCCCGCCCTGTACCAGTCGGGCAGCGCGGTGATCTTGCGCGCCATCACGTCCTGCTTCTTCCCGTTGGCGAGGATGCGCTGGCCGATCGCCCAGTCACCGTCGACGAACTCGCCCTCCTCGGGCAGCGCGGCGTCGGCGATCATGCGGTTGGCCCAGAGATTGGTGACCGCGAGCGAGACCTGGTTGGCGCCGGGGCGCACGGCATCGGTGATGTCGACGCGATAGGGCTCCTTCCATGTCACGCCCAGATCCTTGCCGTTGACCGTGACGCCCGCGAGCACCTCGACCCGGCCGAGGTCAAGGAAGACGCGGCGGCCCTTCTTGAGTGCGTGCGCGGGCACGTCGATCGTGCGCGTATAGGTTGCGGTGCCCGAGAAGTGGCGGACGCCGGCGTCTTCGTGGCGGCTGAGCGAGTAGAGACTGGGCAGGGTGATCCTGGCCGGCGCGCCGCGGCCGGGCTGGAGTGCGACCTCCCACGGCCCGTGCACCGCGATCGGCGCGGGCAGCTCGGCCTCGAACTTGCCGCCGTCGCTGAGGGTGTAGCTGCCGCTCTCCCATGCCAGTGCCTGGAGGTCGCCATAGCGGTCGCGGCTGATCTCGGCGGGCGCAGTGGTCAGGACCGGCGCGGGCGGTCCGGCGGCCGCCTCGGCGGCGATCTCCTCGGCCGAGCGCACGCGCGCCTCGGTCCGCGCCGGGGTGAAATTGCCCTCGAAGCCATAGGTGACGCCGACCGGCGCGGGGGCGGCGTTGCCGCCGGCATAGACGGTGCGGCCGCTCTTCTTGCCGGTGCGGACGAGCTTGCCGTTCAAGTAGAGGCGCGGCGTGCCCTTGTCATAGACCAGGGCGACATGAGTCCAGCCGGCGACCGGGGTGTGGCTGACCAGCACCGCGGGCACGCTGTCGGGCGATACCCGCTCGATCACGAACGCGCCGTTGCGGCCGAGCGCGAGCCCGGCGATGGCGGTCTTCGGCCCGTGGATGTCGCGGCCCGAGCGGGCGGGGATCAGATACTGCTTGCCGGTCTCGTTGATGCGGCCCTCGGCGCTCTCCTCGGGCATCAGGCGCTGGTCGATATCGGGCTTGGCCCAGAGCGAGATGGTGAAGCTGTTCGAGGGGGTGGGCGGGACCACCGGCTTGGCGGTGGCGTCGACGAAACGCCGGCCGTCCTTCGCCGCCCAGTCGATCCGCTTCGCCCCGGCGGCGAAGTCGAGCGTCACGAAGGTCGATCCGGCGGGCGAGAGGTCGAAGGTCACCTCGGTGAAGTCGCGCTCGGTGCGGAACAGCGCGGGGCGGGTGATGCCGCCGGTCTCGGCGTCCCACAGCGAGGGCGCCGCGCTGCCGACGCGGAAGGTGCAGGTGACTCGCTCGGCCCGGCGCTGGCGGTTGGCGACGAAATAGATGTCGTTGGCGTCGGTCTTGCGGTGCAGCCACACCACTTGTCCGTCGGGCGTCGCGGTGCGGCAATCCGCGTCGGGCGCGACCTTGAGCGCGGCGAGCGCGTCGTCGACCGACCCGCCCGGGAAGACGCGGCCCTTGCCGACCTTGCGCGCCGCGCCGCCATCGCCCCACACCGCATCGACCGCGCTGCGGAAGGCGGCGTCGCCTTCGGCCTTGCCGGCCATCGTCATCGGGTGGACCGGCTTGGGCCCGAGCACCGCCATGCCCGCCTCGACCAGCTCGCGGATCTTCGCGGCGAGCTGCGGGGTCATCGTGGTGATGTCCTGCGGGATGACGAGCAGGCGATAGGCCGCGCCGTTGGCGAGCACGACCTGGCCGTCCTTCACCTTCGCGCGGGTCAGGAGCACCTCGGCATTGACCAGGTCGTACTGGTGGCCGGCGGGGACTTGCGGGTCGAAATGCACGCCGATCTTCGGATTGGTGTCGGGCGAGACCTGCGGGCGGACATATTCGGCCTGGTTGGGACTGTCCTCGCCGACGAAGTAGAGCACGTCGGCGACGTAGGTGCCCTGGCGCAGCATGTACTGGCTGCGCGCGAGATACTCCATCCACGGCCTGGCCTGCCGCACCCAGGTGTTCGAGGGCTCGAGGTTGATGCCCCACGGCCCCATCGCCATGCCCGGCAGCGCCTTGGGATTGGGCTGGTGCGCCCAGCGGTGGAAGAAGATCTGGTTGAAGCCCTGCGCGAACATCTGGTCGCCCAGCGTCTTCATCGAATAGGGATAGTCCTGCCAGCGGCTGGTCTCGGCCTCGCCGGTGAAGGCCTCGGCGGCGATGACGTTCTTGCCGTAGACGTGCCCGGCGGACGCGACCATCTTGACCGTGCGGTTGTCGGTCCAGGGGGTGCGCGACCAGAATTCGGTCATCGGCACCTGGGCATGGCCCGACACCTGAAGCGCGTCGAACGGGCCGGGGCCATAGCCCTCGATATGGAATTTGAGGCCCGCATGGTTCACGCGGTCCTGCATCCGGCCATAGTAATTGTCGGCCATCAGGTCGGCGAGCGTGCGGCGGAAGTCGAACAGGAAGCGGTTGGAGACGTCGAGGTCGCCGACGATCCGGCCGGTCAGCGCGGGCAGGAAGGGCGTGACCGCATAGCCGTTGCGCTTCTGGAAATCGGCGGGGAGCGCGGGGGTCCAGTTCTGCATCCCGGCTTCGAAGCTGTCGATCTCGATCATGTCGAACGCCTTGCCGGCGAGCGGGCCGGCGGCCTTGACCACCTTGGCGAGGGTGCTGTCGAACTGGTGGTCGACCGCCGCTTTGCTCAGCTTGTCGACCTCGAGCCCGCGGCCCGAATCCGATGCGGCGACGTTGAGCTTGCCGGTCGGGGTATGGCCGAAGCGCATCACGGTCCACTCGCCCGCGGGCGGAGTCCAGTTGAGCGTGCCGGCGGCGTCGAGATTGGCGGTGATGTCGATCACCTGCGCCGGATCGATCGCATATTGCGGCTTGAGGTCGGCGGGCGGCTTCTCGGCCGGGCCGGCCATGACGAAATCATGCTCGGCCTTGAGGTCCCAATTGTCGATCCGCGGCGTCGCATAGATCAGCGCCTCGGCGAGCTTGACCCTGGCCGAGGGGGTGATGCGGAAATAGATCGCCTCGACATTGGGAAAGTTGAGCGTGCCGGGGGATTCGATGCCGCGCTCGGGGCCGACGCTGACCTTGCCGACGCTCGACCAGGTGACCCCGTCGACCGAGGCCTCGACCGTGGCCGAAAAGCCCGGCGCTTCCTTGACCGCGTAGAGCGTGATCGCCTGCGCGGCGAACGGCTTGTTCATCGTCACGACCAGCGGCGTGGTGGGCGAGACCTCGACCGCGGTGTGGAGGTCGCGATCGGTCAGCGTCGCTGGCTGCACCGCCGCGCCCGCGTCCATCGCCACCACCGCCGCGCGATACTGGCTTTCGTCGCCGGGCGAGGCGGGGAAGGCGATCACCGCGGCGTCGCGATAATAGCCCTCCTTGGTGTAGGGCTGGGGCAGCTGCAGGCTGACCGGCGCGGTGCCGTCGCCGGTGACGCGCGTCTCGGTCCACACGATCTGCTGCATCGCCTGGTCGGGCTTGATCCACGGCCCGCCCGAGGACGACCAGCCCGGCGCATTGTGCAGCCCGACCTTGAGCCCGAGCTCGTCGGCCTTGCCCATCATGTGAGTCATCAGGTCGAGCCATTGCGGGCTGAGATAGTCGACCGGGCCCTTGGGCACGTCGCTGCTGCCGTCGAACATCAGCACACCGCCGATGCCGATGTCGCGCATCGCCTGGAGATCGGCGTCGATCCCCTCCTTGGTGACGTTGCCGTTCATCCAGAAATAGAGCGTGTGCGGGCGTGCCTCGGCCGGCGGGTTGCGGAACTTGTCGGGATCGGGGGCGGGCTGCGGTACGCGCTCCTGCGCCGCGCTCGTCGTCGCGAGCGCCGCCAGCGCCGTTCCCATCGCCCAACGCGCGACCCGTGTCATTCCGCTCTCCCTTTTTGCGGCCGTTGCCGCCTGTCTTAGCCGCCGCGGCGGACCGTCTCGAAGAAATCCTCGCCGCCCATCTGGCCGCCCTTGAGCACCAGCTCGAGCCCGTCGATCGCGGGATCGGCGGCGTGGGCGCGCACCAATGGCGCGCCGCGCTCGACCGGGGCGGCCCAGGTCAGCGCGTCGATGCCGAGCTGCGCGACGCCATGACTGGAGGTGTCGCCGCCGGCAAACAGTAGGCGGGTGAGACCGGCGCGGCGGACGACCTCGCGGGTGACGCGGCCGAGCGCCTGGCCGAGCTTCTCGCCCGCCGCGAGAGCATCGGCGTCGAGCGGGCCTTCGGCGGAAGCGATCAGCGCGCGGCTGCCCTGGGCGAGCGCGGCGAGGGCGGCGTCGGCGAGGCGCGCTTCCTCGGCCATCGAGCCTTCGAGCAGTGCGGGCACGTCGGCGCGCGCGGCGGCGAAGCCGTCGGCGGCACTGCGTGCGATCTGGCGCGCGGTCACCGGCGAGCAGCTGCCGCTGACGACGAGCAGGCGTTCGGCCTCGGCGGCGCGGGTCGCGGCGGGCTTGCCGTCGATCACGCCCTCGGCCTGCCACGCCAGCACCAGCGCGCGGGTCACCCCCGAGCTGCCCGCGGCGAAGCGGATGCGGCGCGTGCGCAGGATCGTGCCGGTCGCGGCGAGATCGGCGAAGGTCGTGCCGTCGAACAGCACCGCATCGGACTCGCGCACCGCGTCGAACGCGGCCTCGGCCTCACCCGACTGGATGCGGTCGAGCGGGACATGGCCGATCCTCGCGCGGGTCTGCGCGGCGAGGTGGCGGATCAGGTCGGCTTCGTGCATCGGCGTGACCGGGTGGCGCGACATGGTCGGGTGGCGGTCGATGCGGTGGACCTGCGCGCCCGCCGCCGCGAAGAGATTGGCGAAGGCGACGTAGCGGCCGAGATGCGGCGCGGCGACGACGATCGCGCCGGGCGCGCCGAAGCTGCGCACGCCGATGTCGAGCGCGCGCCCGATCGACCCGACATGCGGCGCGCTGTCGAAGGTCGAGCAGGTCTTGTAGTGGACCAGCGCCGCGTCGCTCAGCGCCGCGAACATCGCCGGCAGCTCGGCGTCCATCCATTCGGGCGGACGACTGCGCGCGTCGCTGGCGATGCCGATCGCGCGCGCCTCGGGGAAGCGGGCGCGGAGCGCGGCGTCGGGCGTGCGCAGGAACAGCACCGCGGGCACCCCGCCCTCGGCGAGCTGCTCGAGCACGTCGGTCGAGCCGGTGAAGTCGTCGCCGACGAACGCGTAGAGCGGCGCGCCGTTCATGCCGCGGAAGTTGACACTAGCTTGACACTATCGGCGCGTGTCGGCGCGGCGGGCGATCCGGGATCGCGAGAGAGCACGGGATCGCACCCTGACGCCGGACGGGTCGTATCGGCATGCAAGCAAATCAATTCCAACATTGCAAGCGCGCTCATCCACCAAACGCGCCGAGCGCCGCCTTGAGCTCGGGCGCGTCGTTTGCGGCCTGCTCGGCGGGGATGCCGGCGACCGCGGCTTCCCAAGCCTGCTGCAGCGCGCGCACGCCCGCCGCCGGGCCGCCGGGATGCGCCATGATACCGCCGCCCGCCGCGAACATGCAGTCGACCGAGCCCAATGCGGCGAAGGTCGGCGCGGCCTGCCGGGCCGACTGACCGGAGGAGAAGACCGGCATGATCTCGCAGCCCTTGTGCGGCGCCGGGAACATCGGCGTCAGGCACTCGCGCGCCGAGGCGATCACGCTCTCGTTGCTCTCGCAGAACTTGTTGTCGATGCCGTTGACGTGGGTGTGGTCGATCCCGGCGAGGCGCCAGAGCTTCTGGAAGGCGATGTAGCTCATCCCGATCGCGGGCGAGCGGCCGAGCATGCCCCAGCCGTTGCGGTGGCCGTGGATCGGCAGCCGCGAATGGGCGCGAAGGACCTTCATCGCGGGCAGGCCGATCGAGTTCATGCTGGCCATGATGCAAGTGCCGCCCTGCGCGACGACATGGTCGTGGCGGGCGAGCATCTCGTCGATCTCGCCGGTCAGGTTGGCGGCGAACATCACCTTCTTGCCGGTCCGCTCGGCATGGTCGTTGATCACGCGCATCACCGCGCTGATCCGTTCATCGAACGGGCAGTGCGGGCCGTCGGCCTGGAGCTCGTCGTCCTTGATGAAGTCGATCCCGGCCTCGACCAGCGTGCGCACCTGCGCGGCGGTGGCTTCGGGCGACATGCCGACGCTGGGCTTGATGATCGTGCCGATGATCGGGCGGTCGAACACGCCGGCCAGCTCGCGCGTGCCTGGCACGCCGAATTGCGGCCCCTGATAGCGTGTCAGGAACTCGGGCGGCAGCGTCACGTCGATCAGGCGCAGGCCGGAAAAGGCCTTGAGCTCGGAGAGGTTGCCGTTGATCGTCGCGAGCAGATTGGGGAGCGACAGCCCCATGTTCGAGACGGGCCAGGAGAGGCGCACGCGGGCGCGGCGGCGCTTGCCGTCCCAGTTCCTGGGCGTGCCCGATCCGGGGAGCGAGGGCTCGGCGACCTCGCCCAGCTCGACCAGTTCCTCGACCCGCGCGGCATGCGCTTCGCGCAGCGCGTCGGTCTCGCCGGGGACGCGGACGAAGGTGCCGGTCGACTGCTCGCCGGCCATCGTTTCCGCGGCCTGGTGCAGCGGGAAGGCGGTCTCGATCTCGTAGGTGGCGGTGACGCGGGGGTCGGTCATTTCAGTCCGAGGCCTTCATATTCCCCTTTCGTCATCCCCGCGAAGGCGGGGATCCATTGCCGCTGCCGTCGCGGCTCGATGCGGGAAGTCAGCCAGAATGGATCCCCGCCTGCGCGGGGATGACAGATGAGAGAGGAGACAGGCATTCCGATCGTCACGCCGTCTTGAAGTAGGTCGTCGTGCGCTCGGTATCGACCGCGTAATAGGGGATGAACACCAGGTTCCGCTGGCCGACCTTGGCGCGATAGGATTCGGGATTGCCCGGCATCGGCTCGAGCGCGCCGGGCAGCGCGATCGTTTCGTTCTCGATCCCCTCCCACGGGTTGAGGCCGACATACATGACGGCGCCGCGCATCACGGCCTGGAGGTTGGGATTCTCGGGATCGATCGCGAGCGTGCGCAGCGGCTGCGGGATGGTCAGCTCGACCGTGTCGCCGGCCTTCCAGCTGCGCGTGATCGTCGCGAGCTGGCCCGGCGTCGCCGGCTGGGCCCTGCCGTTGACCAGCAGCTTCGCGCCCCTGGTCCAGTGCGGGATGCGCAGCTTCATGCCGAAGCGGCCATTGCCGGCCTTGCGCACGCGCAGCTTCACCGTGTCGGCGACCGGATAGTCGGTCTCCTGAACCACTTCCACCGCGCCGCCGGGGCGGTCCCAGGTCACTTCCGAGGGGGTGTAGAGGTTGACCAGCAGATTGTCGTCGTCGTGGAAATAGGCGTTGAGCACATAGTCGGCGACGCCTTGCACCAAGGTGCCCGAGCAGCACGGCCATTTCTGGTGGTAATAGCGCTTCTGCCCCTGCGCGCCGTAGTCCGAATAATAGGGATAGCCGCCGTCGCTGTCGGGCAGGCGAGTGGCGAGCATGGTGTTGTAGAGCGAGCGCTCGAGCCCGTCGCCATATTGCGCCTCGCCGGTGAAGCGGATCAGGTAGCGCGCGAGCTTCAAGTCGGCGAAGGCGCCGCACGGCGTCTCGAAATGCGCCTTGGAGGACTTGAGGCTCTTGGCGAGGTTGCCCTGGCCGAGCACGACGAACTGCTCCTCCGGCCCCCAGCCGCCCGAGGCGAAGCGCTGCGGCTCCATGAACTTCCAGGCGTTGACCAGCGCCTGCTTGTACTTCTCGTCTCCCAGATGGAGATAGGCCTGCGCGCCCGAGGCGTTGCCGATGGTGTGGCTATAGGCGTGCTTGGTCGGCAGCACGTCCTCGCCCGCGGCGAGCGGGTCGAACCATTCCTTGTTGAGCAGATAATGGACCGCCATGTCATGGTACTTCCGGTCGCCGGTGATCTCGGCGACGTGGAACAGGTTCTCCGAGATGACATAGGTCTCGTCATACGGCGGATTGACCTTGCCGATGCGGTCGCGCGAGACGGGCGAGATATAGGGGCGGCACTTCTCGATGATGATCGGGAGCAGGGTCCTGGCCTGCTCGGCGCCGCTCAGGCGATAGGCGTCGACCAGGCCGACGACGTACTTGTCCATGACATAGGCGGCCCACTGCGCCTGCGCCTTGGGGCCGGCATAGGGATTGGTCGCGGCGACCATCGCCTTGCCCCACTCGCTGACCAGCAGACGGACCTTGTCATGCGCGGCCTGGTCGCCGGTCGCGGCGCCGTAGCGCGCGAGGCCCGAGATATACTGGCCCAGGGTGAGCCCGGCGACGAAGCCGTCGCGGTCGTACCAGCCGCCCATGTCGGGGCCGGGGGCGGGCAGGCCGGCATTCTGGCGGAACACCTTGAGGATTCGGTCATTGTCGAGCGCTAGGAAATGCGCGTGGATATGGTCGAACTGGCGCTTGATGCGGCCGCCGGTGAGCTTGACCTTGCCATAGGCGAACTCGTGCATCGCCTCCTTGCCCTTCAGCGCGCCAGAGGCCTGGGTCGCGGCAAGCGCGCTCGCGGGCAGCGCGCCCATCCCGGCGGCCGTGGTGGCGCAGGCGGCGCAATGCATGAAGTGCCGCCGCGAAAGGCCTGCGGTCACCGGGCCGTCAGTCATCCAATCCCTCCCATGTCGTTCCAGCTCCCTTACGAATTTTTACGGATTCGCGGGGAATTGAAAATATAATAATACTAATATTTGCGGGGCGCAACCGGCCGGAGGAGGGGCCGGTACTCCGCTTTGCTTTTCCGAACCGGGTTCGGCCGGGCTTCCATATCCGAATCCCGTCGTCATCCCGGCGAAGGCGGGAATGACGACGTGGGAAGATGATTCCCCAATCTAGCCCCGCTTTCGCAGGGGAATGATTCAAGCTGAATCAGAGCGACGCCTACTTGCCGCGCTTGCCCGGCGCGGTGCTCTTCTCGATCCGCGACACGCCATGGCCGATGATCTCGCGCATCGCGCGCGCGGCGCGATCGCCGTCGCCCGCCTCGATCGCGTCGACGATCTGCGCGTGGCCGCGGACGCTGGTGTGATGCTCCTCGGCCTCGTTGACCGGCGAGCTCATGCGGAACGAGGCCATCAGCGCGGTCTCGATCACGGCCGCGAGCGAGCGCATCAGCGCGTTGCCCGAAGCGCGCCCGATCGCCTTGTGGAACTGCAGGTCGGCCTCGGCATAGTCGCGCGCGCTGTCGGTCGCGTCGCGCATCCCGGCGAGATGGCGGCGCAGCTCGGCAAGGTCCTCGTCGGTGCGGCGCTCGGCCGCGGCGCGGGCGGCGGCGGATTCGATCGCGACGCGAATCTCGGCGAGATCGCGCAGGAACGCCATGTCGAAGCCCTGGCTCACCTTCCAGGCGAGGATGTCGGCGTCGAAATAATTCCAGTGCGAGCTGTCGAGCACGGTGGTGCCGACGCGCGTCTTGGAGACGATCAGCCCCTTGGCCGTGAGCGTCTTGAACACTTCGCGCAGGACGGTGCGCGAGATGCCGAAGCGGGCGAGGATCTCGGCTTCCTGCGGCAGCTTGGTGCCTGGCGGGATCGCGCCGGAGAGGATCTCGTTGCCGAGCACTTGCGCGACCTGGTCATGACTGGACCGGATGTTGCGCGCGAACCGGCCGAAGCGGGGTTCCTCCTGGTCGATCGCTGCTTGCTGCTTCACATTCTGCACCCGGTTGCCGCCCCCATCTTGCGGCCGGCGCCTCGCCGCCTGCGAAGCGCTGACGCGGCCGATTCCCCTGTATGCGGCGAAGCGTCCCACATTTCCATCGGCATTTGATGCGCGCGCCGCCCGAACGAAGCGGGGCGCCCCGGCACGGCCGATCGACCGCGACGGAGCGCCCCTCAGCCGCGCCGGGGAGAGGGGTGGCAGGCGGCTGTCGGTGTTCGCTTGGAAAATGCGTCGGGCGCTTTTGCGGCACCAGGCCGCTCCCCCACCCGGCCACCCGGCGGCAGCATCATATGGGTGGCCGGGTGGGGAGCGGGCTGGTGCCGCCCTGAAATTCGCCCTTTCGCGAATTTCCGGACAGACTCAGAAGCGGACGCGGACGCCGGCGGAGACGCGGCGGCCGGTCTTGCGATACTCCTTGGTGCGGTCCTCGCTCACCGAGTAGATGAACTCCTTGGCGTTGTTGAGGTTGATCGCGTCGGCGAAGACGGTGAAGTTCTTGCCGATGTCGTAGGACAGGCTCACGTCGAGCTGGCCATAAGAGTCGAAATATTCGGGCTCGCCGTTGCGGCCCGAGGCCAGCACCAGGAAGTTGTCGCGATAGGTATAGGCGACGCGGGCCTGGATGCCGTATTTCTCGTAGAAGCCGACTAGGCTGTACGAATTCTTCGACAAGCCCTCGAGCCCGAAGGTCACGTTGGCGACCGCGTTGCGATACTGCGCGTTCGAGTCGGTGTAGTTGTAGCTCGCCTGGATGCCGAAGCCGCTCAGTACGCCGGGCAGCCAGTTGTCGAACGACTGGCGATAGCCGATCTCGAAGCCCTTGACCGTCGCGCCCTCGCCATTGTCGGGCACGGTGACCTGGAAGGTCACCTGGTCGACGAGCTGCGGGGTCGTCGTCAGCGTCACGAACGAGTCGATATCCTTGTAGAACGCCGCCGCGGAGAGCAGCGAGCCCGGGGCGAAATACCACTCGGCGCCGGCCTCGACCTGCTTGGCGCGGAACGGCTGGAGGTCGGGATTGCCGCGGCGGATCGTCTCGTTGCCCGGGTTGGTCTGGATCGACTGGCGCGGCGACAGGTCCGACAGGGTCGGGCGGGTCATCACCTTTGACGCCGCGAAGCGCAGCAGCAGATCGTCGGTGAGGCCGAGGCGCACGTTGATCGAGGGCAGCCAGTCGCGATACTTGCCGCGGAAGCTGATCGGCTGGACCGGCGACAGAACGATGTCGTTCTGGCCGGTGAGGTTGCCGTTCTGGTCGCGGCGCGGAACGGCCGAGACCACCTGCGAGGACGCGCCGGACGAGGTATAGTCGGTGTCCTCGTAGCGCAGGCCCGCGTTGATCGCGAGGTCCATGCCGCCGATCTGCGTCTCCAGCGCGGCCATCAGATAGCCGCCCCACACCTTCTCATCCACCTTGGACGAGCCGGTCGCCGAGATAGTGCCGGGGTTGAACGTCTTGCCGTCCTGAGCGGCGAACTGGTCGATCTGGAGAACCATCTCCTGCGGGCTGTAGATCAGCCAGTCGCGCAGGATGTTGTTGCCGCCGCCGGAGAAGAAATAGCGGTCGGTGGGCGAGAACAGCGAGGCCGGAAGCGCGCGATCCGATCCGCAATAGGTGCATTGCTGGCCGAACGGAGTCTCGGCGGCGGTGATCGTCTTGATGCGGCTCTGCTTGAACGCGCCGGCATAGAAGGTCAGCGCGCCGTTACCCGGATTCCATTCGATGTCCGCCTTGTACTCCTCGATCTCGTCGTCGATGTCCGAGCCGCCGCCCCAGATGTAATAGTGCGCGGTGAGGCCGTTCGGGTTGGTCGCGGCGTTGGCGTAGTTGGGGCTGCTGAAGGTGTAGTCGTAGATCGGGCTGCCGCTGCGGCGGTCGTAGCTATAGTCGATGTTCTTGCGGCGGATCGTCGTGAAGAGGTTGTTCTCCTTGCCGCGGCGGCGCGCGTCGGAGAGCGAGCCGTCGAGGCGGACGCGCAGCGTGTCGGTCGGCTGCCAGTCGATGTTGATGCCGAACTGATCCGTGGTGACGTCGCGGTCGTCATACTGGATGATCTGGTCGACGAAGCCGCCGGTGACGCGCTGGTACAGGGTCTTGCCGCCGACCTGGACGCCGTTGGCGACGGTGCCGTTGCCGAGATCGAAGCCGTTGACGATGCTGCCGCCCTCGACGACGTGCTCGACCAGCGTGCCGCCCGAGAAGTCATAGGCGAGGCCGGTCTGCTGCTCGATGAAGCGCGCCTTCGAGAACAGCGTGTCGACGGTGACGGTGAGCTTGTCGCTCGGCCGCATCTGCACCGAGCCGTTGACCGCCCAGCGCTTGAGCTCGCGCTCGAAGAAGAAGGGCGAGAGGTTCGAGGGCATGTCGACGCCGGAGAATTGCGTGACGCCGGGGCCGGTCCGCCCGAAGAAATAGTCCGCGCCGCGCGCCGGCCGGCCGATCGTGTCGTCCTTCGCCACCGCGGGCTGCACGCTGCCGCGCTTCACATGGCCGGCGCCGATGGTGAACTCGTCGATCCGGTTCTCCTGCTCGGAATAGACGCCGGAGAGCGCGACGCCGAACGTGCCGGAGTCGTTCTTCCAGCTCGCCACGCCCGAGAATTCGGGGTTCCAGCTGTCGGCGATTTCCGACCACATGCCGGTGGCCGAGCCCGCGAACTTGAAGCCCTGCTTCTGCTCGAGCGGGCGCAGCGTCTTGACGTTGATCGTCGCGCCGATCGACGAGCCCATCATGTTCGCCTGGGGCGACTTGAACACGTCGGCGCCGGAGATGACCTCCGACGGGATCACGTCGAACGAGAATTCGCGGCCGTTATTGTCGGTCGCCAGCGTGCGGCCGTTGACGGTGACCGCGTTGAACTTGGGGCCGAAGCCGCGGACGGTGACGTAGCGGCCTTCGCCGCGGTTGCGCTCGATCGTGACGCCGGCGACGCGCTGGAGCGATTCCGCGACATTCTGGTCGGGCAGCTTGCCGAGATCCTCGGCGACGATCGAGTCGACCACCGCGACGGCGTTGCGCTTGATGTCGATCGCGGCGCGCTCCGAGGCGCGGATGCCGGTGACGAGGATCTCTTCCTCGGCGGGCGCGGCGTCCTCGGCGGGGGCCGCCGTCTCCTGCGCAAGGGCGGGCTGGGCCAGCGTGAATGCGCTTCCGGCGACGGCGGACAGCAGCATGGCACGGCGAATCTTCATGGTTTCTCTCCCTGAGAACTTGTTTGACGGCAGGATGGCGCAAGCCAGCCCGTATGTCAAATTATCATCATATGTATTACAAATGCAGCGAGTCAGCGCACGCTGCGGATCGGCAGCACGCAGAGCGCGGAGCCGAACACGAAGACGATCGCGGCCCAGAAGATCGCGCGATAGTCGTTGTCGAAGGCGCTGAGCAGCGCCAGCGCCATCATCGGGCTGATGATCTGCGGGATGTTGATCGCGGTGGTCAGCACGCCCAGGTCCTTGCCCTCGTCGCCCAGCGCGCTCTTGGGGAGGACCTGAGTCATCAGCGCGGTGTCGATCGACATGAACATGCCGTAGCCGGCGCCGATCACCGCGGCGTAGATCCACATGCCGTCCATCGTCGGGATCGCGAGCAGCACGACCATCGCGATGCCCATGATCAGGCTGCCGAGCACGACGAACGGCTTGCGGCGCTGCCAGCGATCCGAGAGCCAGCCCGAGACGAGCGACGCGACGATCGAGCAGACCAGGGTGATCAGCGCCATGTTGGCGATGGCGATGTTCGCCTTGGCGAGCCCGAGCCCGATATAGTCGGCGAGGATATAGAGCAGGAACGCCGCGACCGCCTGATAGCCCATGTAGATGAAGAAGCGGCTGGCGAACGCCCAGGCGAAATCGGGATGCTGGCGCGGCGAGATCCAGAAGCTCTTGAAGAAGCTGCCCCATTCGATCGGCCGGTGCGGCAGCTTCTCGCTCGACGGCTCGCGGTTGATCGCGACGAAGGCCAGGCAGGACGCGGCGATCGCTCCCGCGAACAGGCCGTAGGCGAGGACGCGCTCGCCGGCGAGGTAGCCGGCGACGAAGGTGCCGGCGGTCAGTCCCGCGGTGGTGCCCGCGCCGATCAGGCCGGAGACGGTGCCGCGATGCTCGGGCGCGAAGCGGTCGGCGATCAGCGTCGTCATCGCCGGCTGCATCGAGTTGTAGGCGACCGCGGCCATGATCCACAGCACCATCAGCGAGACGAAGCTGGTCTGGAACGACACGCCGAACAGCGCGAGCGAGCCGATCAGCGAGGCGATCGCGATCCACGGCGTGCGGCGGCCCCAGCGGCTGCGCGTGCGGTCGGACAGCGCGCCCGAGATCGGCGTGGCGAGCGTCGAGAAGATCGAGGTGATGAAGAACAGCAGCGCGAGGTTGCTCTCCTTCGACCCGGGATCGATCTCGGCCAGCTGGTTGGGGAGCAGCACGCCGAGCACGCCGCTGTACAGCGCGAGCAGCAGGAAGGTGTTGACGGTCAGCGAGAGCTGAAGCTTCAGCCGCTGGGGGCCGAGCACATAGGACGGGGCTGGAGCCAGTTTGGTGTCGGCGGCGCTGGCCATGGTCTCTCCGCTAATCTCGCTTGTCTATTATTCTGCGGCCTGCGGCCCGTCCGGCACCAGCCGCAAGCCGGCCTGGCGCGGGCGGCGGTGCGGGCCGCCGGCGCTGTTCCAGCCGGGCGCGGCGCGTGGGGCCAGCGCCGCCTCGTCGACCGCGATGCCGAGCCCCGGCGCGTCGCCGAGCCGGATGCCGCCATCGGCGATCGTCTGGTCGACCGCGAGCCCGGCGGGCATCTTCCAGTCCTGCACCTCGATCCCGATCATGTTGGGCAGGCTCGCGGCGGCGTGCGCGACCGGATTGGCGTTGTAGCCGACCGGCGAGACCGGCAGGTTGCGCGCATGCGCGGCGGTCGCGACGCGCAGGAAATGAGTGATGCCCCACACGCTGCCGGTCTGCACGACGTCGGCGCCGTGCGCATCGAACAGCGGCGCGAACTGGTCGAGCCCGGTGAGGTTCTCGCCCGTCGCCACCGCCGCGCGGCACGCGCGCGAAATCTGGGCGTGGCCGGCCGCGTCCCAGCGCCGCACCGGCTCCTCGATCCAGGTGAGGTCGAGTTGCGCCTCGATCTCGGCGAGGTGGCGCACCGCCTGCTTGACGTTCCACGCCTCGTTGACGTCGAGCATCAGCGCGGGCTGCGAGGTGTTGGCCGAGAGGATATCGCGTGCCGCGAGCAGCCGCGCGATGTCGCGGCCGATGTCGCGCCCGCCCTTGATCTTGGCCGAACTGTAGCCGCGCGCCGCCCAGTCGCGATAGAGCGCGGCGAAGGCCTCGTCGTCGAGCCCGTAGCACAGGCCCGAGGCATAACCCGGCACGAACCGGTCGAGCGCGCCGAGCGTGCGCCACAGCGGCTCGTCGGCCATCTTGGCCTTGAGGTCCCACAGCGCCATGTCGACGGCGGCGATCGCGCCATAGGTCGCGCCGGCATGGCCGCTCTTGAACACGTGCGCGAGCATCGAGTCGTAGAGCGCGGTGACCGCGCGCGGATCCTGCCCCTCGACCGCCGGGAACACTCGGTCGATATCGGCATGCTGGCCGAGCCCGACGCCGGTGAGGCCGCCATCGGTCTCGAGCAGCAGGATCGGCACCTCGGTCACGCCGCTCGCGACGACACCGTTGACGTCGCCCACTGGCCGGCCCCAGTCATGGGTCGTCGTCAGGCTGCGATATCCGGTAATCTTCATGCTTGGCGGCGCCCCTCTGTCCGGGCGGAATCTTGCCCGGCGTCGAAACATAGTATGTATTATCTTTCCAAATCTGCAACCCTGTGAATTTGAGTTCGGTTCAGCAGAGCTGAGCCGGTTGCGGCGCCGGTCCGCTCCGCTACCCGGCCACCCAGCGCCAATATCCCATGGGTGGCAGGGTGGGGGAGGGGCCGGCGCCGCGTTTCAGCGAAGCCGAATCCGACTCTAGAGCTTGACGGTGCGGGGCTTGCGGTTCCACCCTTGGTGGCTGAACGGCGTGAGCGAGAGAAACGAATGAACGAAACCACGTCCACGCATCAGCGGGTCCGCCGCCGGCCGCGGCTGTCGACGGCGGTGGTCGAGGATCTGGTCAACGCGATCGTCATGGGCACCTATCCCGTCGGCACCGCGCTGCCGCCCGAGAACATGCTGTGCGACATGTACGACGTCAGCCGCACCGTGGTGCGCGAGGCGACGACAGCGCTGACCGAGAAGGGTCTGGTCGTGTCCCAGCAGGGCCGCGGCACGATCGTGCGCGACAGCCGCGCGTGGAACATGCTCGATCCGATGATCCTCTCGGCGCTGTTCCAGGGCGAGGAGGGGCTCGCCTATCTCGACAATCTCTCCGAGATCCGCACGCTGCTCGAATCGACGATGGCGGCCAAGGCGGCGGCGAACGCCACGCCGGATGCGATCGCCGAGCTCGGCAGCCAGATCGAGAAGCTCGAAGGCCTGGTGACGATGCCCTCGGCCTATGTCGTCGAGGATCTGAGGTTCCACGACATCATCATGCGCATGTCGGGCGACCGCCTGAGCAAGGCGATCATCGACGGCATCCAGTCGGAAGCGCTGCGCACCCACGGCTATTCGGGCAAGCTCAGCATCGAGCATGTCCGCGAGACTCACGCCGCGCACCGCAAGGTCTATGAGGCGATCG
Organism: Sphingomonas sp.; assembly: GCF_039595165.1. Lineage (GTDB taxonomy): Bacteria > Pseudomonadota > Alphaproteobacteria > Sphingomonadales > Sphingomonadaceae > Sphingomonas. The sequence continues at coordinate 2,667 of NZ_JBCNMA010000017.1, read as the reverse complement.
CGGCGCGTGACCCCGGCGGGGCGTCCGCCGCGATGCACGAGCATATCGCGGGGTCGTGGGCGAAGCGGCGCGCGCAGCCGCGGGGGTAGAGTGACCGGGATAATCCTCCCCCTGGCGGGGGAGGATCAGTCGGGCTGCGCCGCCAGCGAGTAGATCTGCTCCATCTCGACCCATTTGCGGTCCGGCGCGAACGGCAGTGATTTCTGGTAGGTCCCGCCCATCAGCTTCTCCCAGGCGACGACGTCGGGATTGGCGGCGTCGCGAGCCTGCTTGCCGGTATCGTCGGCAGCGGCCTCCGCGTCCTGCTCCATGATCATGAACATGCGGTTCCCGACCAGCCAGATCTCGAGCGACTCGACCCCGTCGGCGCGGATCGCCGCGTTGATCGCAGGGGGCGGGCCGCCCGGCTCGTGCCAGCGGCGATAGGCGGCGATCAGCTCGGGGTCGTCGTGCAGGTCGACGGCGAAGCAACGGCGGACGATTGGCATGAGCGATTTCTCCCGGACTTCGATTGACGCGCCACGCAATCCTGCCCTAAACATAATACGTCTTACAACATCATATGGAGCGGGATGGTGCCGAGGCTCTATGGCGAGACCCTTAACCGGCGCGAGCTTGCCGCGCGATCGGGATCGTTCTCGCAATTCGCGGGCGTGCGCTTGTCGACGCTCGGCGACGGCGTCGAGCGCGGCGTGCGGCAGCTCGAGTTCCGCACCGGCTCGGGCCTGCGCTTCACCGTGCTGGTCGACCGCGCGATGGACATCGCCGAGTGCGAGCATAACGGCCGTGCGGTGGGCTGGCACTCGCCCTCGGGCTTCCGCCATCCCGGGCTGCACGATTATGAGGGCGAGGGCGGGCTCGGCTGGTTCCGCTCGATGTCGGGGCTGCTGATCACCTGCGGGCTCGACCATGTCCTGTTCATGCACGACGATCCCGCCGGCCATTATTTCTATGGCCCGCGCGAGAAGGTGTCGTCATCGCTCCACGGGCGCATCGGCACGATCCCGGCGCGGCTCACCGGCTATGGCGAGACCTGGAACGGCGATGCATGCGTGCTGTGGGCCGAGGGCGTCGTCCAGCAATCGACCGTGTTCGGCGAGGACCTCCACCTCATCCGCCGGATCGAGGCCGATGTCGGCGGCGACGAGATCCGGCTGATCGACCGCGTGGTCAATCACGGCTTCTACCGCACGCCGCACATGTACTGCTACCATATCAACGTCAGCCACCCGGTGGTGGCCGAGGGCTCGCGCTACGTCGCGCCGGTCAAGGACGTGATCTGGGCCGCGCATCAGGACAAGTATCGTGCGCAGGGGACCGGCTACCGCACCTTCCCCGCGCCGATCGTCAATTTCCACGAGCAGGTGTGGCAGCACGACATGGCCGCGGATGCCGCGGGCAAGGTCAATGTCGCGGTGGTCAACGAAGCGCTCGGCTTCGGCTTCGAGGTCGAGACGCGCAAGGACCAGTTCCCGGCGATGTACGAGTGGCAGAACCTCCATGCCGGCCATTATGCCGTCGGGATCGAGCCCTCGACCAACCATGTCATGGGCAAGGATTTCGCGCGCGAGCGCGGCGAGCTGATCTGGCTCGAGCATGGCGAGGAGCGGCGCTACGACAGCGTGTTCCGCATCCTGCCCGATGCCGGCGCGGTCGCCGACGCGGTGAAGCGGATCGAGGGCGTCGCGCTTCAGCCGGCGGATGAATATCCCGCCCCATCGGGCAATTTCCCGCCGATCGGGGGTGCCGAGTGAAGGGCCGGACCGTCCTCTATACCGGCGCGGCCGGCGGGCTCGGGCTCGACACCAGTTTGCTGCTGATCGAGCGCGGCGCGACGGTGGTGGCGATCGACAATGATCTCGCCAAGGTCGAGGCGCTCAAGGCAGCGGCGGAAGGCAAGGGACCGGGCGAACTGGTCGTCTCGACCGCCGATCTCTCCGACCTCGCCGGCTTTCGCGCGACGCTCGACCAGCTCGCGCGGCACATCGGCGGGTTCGACGTGGTGATAAACAACGCCGCGATCTATCCCTCCAAGCCGTTCGAGGACTATTCGATCGAGGAGCATCAGGCGGTCCAGCGCGTCAATGTCGATGCCGGGATCGTCGCGGTGCAGGCGGCGTTGCCGGGGATGCGCGACAAGGGCTTCGGCCGGATCATCAACGTCTCGAGCATCACGCTGTCGGGGGGCTGGGCGAACCTGTCGCCCTATGTCGCGTCGAAGATGGCGCTGGTCGGCCTGACCCGCGCCTGGGCGCGCGAGTTCGGGCCGTACGGCGTGACCGTCAACGCGATCGCGCCCGGCGCCTTCCCGACCGACGCCGAGAAGATCCACCCCGACCCCGAGGGTTACAACCGCATGGTGCTCGACGCGCAGTCGATCAAGCGCCGCGGCACCGCGCATGACATCGCCAACGCCATCGCCTTCTTCGCGAGCGACGAGTCCGGTTTCGTCACCGGGCAGACGCTGCACGTGAATGGCGGCTGGACCATGAATTGAGGAACTCCGAGTGACCAATATCCTGAGCGGCATCCGCGTGCTCGACTGCTCGATCGCGATGGCCGGGCCGTTCGCGGCGCAGCGCATGGGCGACATGGGCGCCGACGTGGTCAAGGTCGAGCCGACCAGCGGCGAGTGGCAGCGCACCGTCCACCAACACCGGAATCTGG
>NZ_JBCNMA010000016.1:0-49151 GCF_039595165.1 Sphingomonas sp. | reverse complement strand
TACCCGTTCTATGGCGTGAGCCGCGCTTCGCGCGCGCCTCCTACGAAAGCTATTCGCGCCGCGGCGTGCTCCCGCCGCCGGCCGCGCAGACCGCGCTTTCCAGGGCGCTCGACTTGATCCCGCGCGTGCGCACCCTGCGCTAAATGGTCGCCGCCGACTATGAGGCGCGGGGAATGATCGAGGACGCGATCTCGACGAGCGCGCCCGACGCCTATGGCATCGCCGACGAGACCGAGAAGGACAAGCGCCGGCGCGAGCGGGCGCAGAACCAGTATAAGGAGGCCGAGGATGAGGAGGATCGCGAAACCCCGCGCGAGATGCTCGTCCGGCTGCTCAAGAAGAAGACCGACACATCGGCCGTGAAAGAGGCCGAATAGCGCGCCTCCGGCTTGCCTCCGCGGCGCGCTTTGGCGAAGAGGGCAGCGCAAGCCGGAGAGTGTCAGAGTGAAAGAGCTATCGACCCGATTGCTGCTGGCGCTTGCGCTGCTCCTCGGCGTCACGGCGCCCGCGCGTGCCGACGACATCTCCGCCGCAGGGCGCGGGGTGGTGCGCATCGTCACCATCGCGGTGGTCGAAGGCGAGGTGGTCGGCTTTGGCCATGGCAGCGGCTTCGCGGTCGCGCCCAACCGCGTGATCACCAACGCGCATGTCGTCGAGGCGGCGGAGCGCTACCCCGGCGACGTGGTGATCGGCGTGGTGCCGTCGGAGGGCGACAAATCCTATCAGGGCCGACTGGTCGCGATCGACGCCGATCGCGACCTCGCGCTGATCGAGTTCGGCGGCATCCGTCTGCCCGCGCTCACCTTCTACAACGGCCCGGTGAGCGAAGGCGATGCGATGATCGCGCTCGGCTACCCCGGCAATGTCGATCTCGCGACGGCGCGCTCGGCCGCGGATTTCATCACCCCGCTCTCCCCGGTGCGCTCGCAGGGCGTGTTCTCGGGCCGGCGTAATCTGCAGGGCGTCAACGTGCTGCTCCACACCGCGGGGATCGCGCGCGGCAACTCGGGCGGGCCGCTGCTCGACCCGTGCGGCCGCGTGCTCGGCGTCAACTCGGCGGTCACCCGCGCCGACGACGGCGATGCGAGCTTCGGCTTCGCGATCGGCAATGACGAGGTCGCGGCATTCCTGCGTGAAGCCGGACAGACCATGCCGGCCAACGGCGTCGCCTGCACCAGCATCGCCGACCGGCTGGCGCAGGACCGCAGCGAGGCCGAGCGCATGCGCGCCGCGGACGAGGCGCGCATGCGCGAGGAAGCCGCCAAGGCCGCCGCCGATCGCGAGAGCGCGCTCGACCAGGCACTGGTCGACAATTTCGCGCTGCGCGAGAATTTCATGGCAGCCGCCGCTTTGCTGCTCGTACTCGGCGCGATGGGACTGGGCGCGGGCGCCGTGCTCTACACCGGCGGAAAGCAGCGCGAGGCACTGTGGGCGGCGGGCGGCGGCGGGGTACTGGTGCTCGCGTCCCTGATCACCTTCTTCACCCGGCCCGCATTCGACCCCAAGACGATCGAGAGCGCCGCGCGCGTCGCCGTCCCGCCGCCCGCGCAAGCCGGCGGACTCGGCAAGCTGGTCTGCACGATCGAGCCGGCCCGCTCGCGCGTCACCGTGTCGAGCACGCAGGACGTGAACATCGACATCAACGCCGACGGCTGCGTCAACGGCCGCACCCAATATGCCGAGACCGGGCAGCAGAACTGGCAACGCATCCTGGTGCCCGACGACGAGCAGACCGTGTCGGTGCTCGAATATGCGCCCTCGACTCGGACTTACTCGACCACACGCTACCTGCTCCCCGCCGGCCAAATGGCGGATGCTCGCAAGCTGCGCAGCGACGTGAAGATCAAGGCTTGCTCGACCGACCAGGCGGCGCGCGCCGACCTTGCCGCCAAGCAGCAGGCGATCCGCACCGCCTTGCCCCAGGTGTTCAACGAGCGGCTGGTCTATAGTTGCAAGCCGGCAAGTTAGCCGCGATCGACTCGCGCCGCGAAGCAGCCGCGGCGGCCATTATGGACGTGGAGACAGGCGGCCGCGGGATCGTCGAACATGCACGCGATCTCGGCGTCGAGGCCGGCGCCCTCGAGCACCTCGGCGTCGATCATCATCCCTTCCGCGTCGAATGCGCGGACCGAGAGCAGCCGCGTGCGAAGCTGCTCCGGCACGGCGCCGGCATGGCGCGCGGGCCGCTTCGCGCCCTCCGCGACGGGCGCGGGGTCGAGGCCGGTGATGACGTAGCTCATTCCGCCACGCCTTCGCGCCGGCGCAGTACCTGCTTGCGGTCGACGCCATAGGCATAGCCCCCCATGCTCCCGTCGCTACGCTGCGCGCGGTGGCATGGGATGATCACCGCAACGTTGTTCGAGCCGCACGCCGTGCCGGCGGCGCGCACCGCGCCCGGGCTGCCCGCCGCGACCGCGAGCTGGGCATAGCTCACCGTCTCGCCCTGCGGCACTTCGCGCAGCGCCTGCCACACCGCCTCCTGGAAGGCCGTGCCGCGCACGTCGAGCGGCAGGTCGGTGTGCCGCCCCGGCTGCTCGACCTCGGCCACCACCCGCGCGGCGAGCGCCGCCAGCGCCGCGCCGCCCGGCACGATCTCGGCGCGGGGGAAGCGAGTCGCCAGGCTCAGGCTGTCCTCGTCGAAGGCGACGCGGCACAGCCCCCGGTCGGTCGCGGCGATCAGCAGCGGACCGAGGCTGGTGTCGGCGATGGTCCAGCGGATCGTCACCCCCGCCCCGCCGTTGCGCCACGCGCTCGGCGTCATGCCCAGCCGCGCGTTGCTGGTCTCATAAAAGCGGCTCGGCGCGGAATAGCCCGCCTCGTAGATCGCACTCGTCACATTGTCCTCCGCGGTCAGCGCCTCGGCGGCGCGGCGCGCGCGCAGCGAGCGGGCGTAGGCGGCGGGCGTGACCCCGGTGGCGCGCTTGAACAACCGCTGGAAATGGTGCGGGGCATAGCCGACATGCACGGCGAGTTCGTCGAGCGTCACCGGCTCCTCCGCCGCCTCGAGCAGCGCCACCGCCTCCGCCACCGCGATCCGCTCGCGCCCGATCTCATCGGGCTTGCAGCGCAGGCACGCACGGAAGCCGGCGGCGCGAGCGGCGTCGGCATCGGGATAGAAGGTCACATGCTCGCGCTTGGGATGCCGGGCAGGGCAGCTCGGCTTGCAATAGATGCCCGTGGTGCTCACCCCCGCGATCACCCGCCCGTCATAGGCGCGGTCGCGGCGGTCAAACGCCGCCCAGGCTTCGTCGTCGGAGATCATGTTGCTCATCATGCTGCCGATATAGGCGCTCGTGCCAGGCATCGCTTCCCGGCTTTTGCGCCCAAACCATGGGCAAAGCTTGATGCCGCGCCCACAGCCCATTAGGGGGGCGCTTTCCCGTTCGAGAGGGGGCATGAATGGCGGAAACCCCGCTGGTCGGCATCATCATGGGCAGCACGTCCGACTGGGAGACGATGCGCCACGCCGCTGACGTGCTCGCCGAGCTCGGCGTGCCGCACGAGACCAAGGTCGTCTCTGCCCACCGCACCCCGCAGCGGCTTTATGACTATGCCACCGACGCGGCCGGGCGCGGGCTCAAGGTGGTGATCGCTGGCGCGGGCGGCGCGGCGCACCTGCCCGGCATGACCGCATCGATGACGCACCTCCCGGTGCTCGGCGTGCCGGTCGAATCCAAGGCGCTGAAGGGCATGGACAGCCTGCTGTCGATCGCTCAGATGCCCGGCGGCATCCCCGTCGGCACGCTGGCGATCGGCAAGCCCGGCGCGATCAATGCCGGCCTGCTCGCCGTAGCGATCCTCGCCACCTCCGATGCGGCGCTCGCCGAACGGCTCCAGACCTGGCGCGCGCGCCAGACCGACAGCGTCGCGAGCGACCCGGAGTGACCCGACCCGAATGAGCGCGATCCCCCCCGGCAGCACCATCGGCATCCTCGGCAGCGGGCAGCTCGGCCGGATGCTCGCGGTCGCCGCGGCGCAGCTCGGCTATCGCTGCCACATCTACGCGCCCGAGAGCGGTCCGGCGTGCGACGTCGCGGCGGCGTTCACGCAGGGCGCCTATGACGACTCGCCGGCGCTCTACGCCTTCGCCGGACAGGTCGATGCGATCACCTTCGAGTTCGAGAATGTCGAGCCGGTCGCCATCGCGCAGCTCGGGGCGCGCGTGCCGACGCGGCCGCACAGCCTGTCGCTCGACATCGCGCGCTACCGCGTCGCCGAGAAGGAATGGGCCGCGCAGATCGGCGGACGGACCGCGCCGTGGCGCGGCGTGTCCGACCTGCCCTCGCTCGAAACCGCGCTCGCCGACGTCGGGGCGCCGGCGATCCTCAAGACCACCTTGTTCGGCTATGACGGCAAGGGCCAGGCGCGGATCGACAGCCCAGCCGACGCCACGGCCGCTTGGTCGGAGATCGGCAGTCCGGTGCTCGAGGGCGGTTTCCCGGCGATCCTCGAAGGCCGTGTCGATTTCTTCGCCGAATTCTCGGTGATCGTATGCCGCGGCACCGATGGCGCCACCGTCGCCTGGGACGTGCCCGAGAATCTGCATCGCGAAGGCATCCTCGCGACATCCTCAGTTCCCGCCAGCGCCCCCGTGCTGGCGCAGGCGGAGGAAGCCACCGCCTTCGCCGTCGCGATGGCGAACAAGCTCGGCCATGTCGGCGTGCTGACCTGCGAGTTCTTCGCCACGCCCGACGGCCCGGTGTTCAACGAGATGGCGCCGCGCGTCCACAATAGCGGCCACTGGACGATCGAGGGTGCGGTCACCTCCCAGTTCGAGAACCATATCCGCGCGATCTGCGGCCTGCCGCTCGGCTCGACCACGCTGACCGGCGCGGCGGTGGAGATGACCAATCTGATCGGCGCCGACGCCGGCAGGTGGCCGGCGCTGCTCGGCGAAGGCGACGCGCATCTCCACCTCTACGGCAAGCACGAGGCCCGCCCCGGCCGCAAGATGGGGCATGTCACGCGCGTCCGGCGCTGAGGAACATCAGCGTTTTTTCGTGAACCTTTTCGCCGCGGCCGCGACTACCCCTGGGAATGCTTCGGGGTGAACGATGCAGCGACCGCAGGACGATGGCCGGGGAACGGTAGAGGACGCACGGCTTGTCCTTCGCTGCCAGCTGGGCGAGCGTGCGGCGTTTGACGCACTGATCGAACGCTGGGCCGCCCCGATCGCGGGCTATGCGCGGCGGGTGACGCAGGACGGCGACGCCGCGGCGGAACTGGCGCAGGACGTGTGGCTGCGCGTCTTTCGCGGGATCGGCCGGCTGCGCGAACCGAAGCGCTTCCGCGCCTGGCTGTTCGGCATCGCCCACCGCGCCTTCGCCGACAGCCTGCGGAAGCGTTATGCGGCGCGCGCCATCGCCGAGGCGAGCGAACTGGCCGACGCGCCCGAGCCGGACCATGTCGATGCCGAGCTGGTGGAGCGCGGCCTGGAACGACTTCCGCCGATCGAGCGCGAGATCCTGACCCTCTTCTACCTGCAGGAGCTGTCGATCGCCGAGGTCGCCGAAGCGCTGGGAATTGCGTCCGGCACGGTCAAGTCCCGCCTCCACCGCGCCCGCCACCAGCTCCGCCAGGAACTCGAGACGCAAGGAGAGTTGTCATGAACGTGAGGACGGATCGGGACGCGTACGACGCCGTGCGGCGGCTTGCCGATGCGCAGCTGGCGCCCGCCTCGCGTATCGCGCACGGCGCCCTGCTGGCGGCGGCGCTGGCGATGACGGTGGTGATCGCCTCGCTCGGACTGACCGAGCCCGACCTGCCGCCGCGCGCGGGACTGGCGTTCGCGGTGCTGGCCGCGATCGGCGCGGGCTGGACAGGCTATGCCGCGTGGGTGCTGACGCAGCGGCGCGTGCTCTACGTCCGGCAGCGCATTGTCGCCGGCTGGCTCGCGGTGACGTTCACCTCGATCTTCACCCTCGGCGCCTTCGCGTTCGGAGTCGCTGCGGCACAGCCGGCCGGGCTCGTCGCCGGAGGGCTGGGGCTCATGCTGATGGCCGCCGCGCTGCTGCTGCTGGCGCGCGCCCGGCGGCGGCTCGCGGCACTCACCGCCCGCTTGCGGCAGCTCGAAGCATGATGAGCACGTTTCGCTTTCTTTACGCCGCGCTCGCACTGGCGGCCGGAATCTCTGCCGCCAGCGCGCAGGATGCCGCACCCGCGATCCACCAGGCCGCGACTCGCATCATCGCCGCGCCGGACGGTCGGCAGATGGAGATCGCCACCGGCTTCGTTCGAGTGCCGGAGCAACGCACCGGCGCCAACGCCGGCGCCCGGCAGATCGAGCTCGCGGCGATCCGGCTGCGCTGGGCCGGCGCGTCGGCATCGACCGCGAACATGCTGCTGGCCGGAGGCCCGGGCGATTCGGGCACCCGGCTGCTGTCCGGCCTGCCGCCATCGCAGACAGCCGCCTTGCTCGAGCTGATGGGCGGCGATGTGATCGCCTTCGACCAGCGCGGCACGGGCCGCTCGCAGCCGAGCCTCGTGCTGCCCGAGGCGGTGCCGTTACCGCTCGATGTCCCGGGATCGCCGCAGGCATGGCTCCCGCTCATCGACCGCGCCGCGCGCGTCGCCGCCGCACGGTTCGCCGCGAAGGGCGTGCGGCTCGAATCCTACACCACGGTCGAAAGCGCGGACGATGTGGAGGCGGTGCGCCGCGCGTTCGGCTATGCGCGGCTGAACCTTTGGGGCCGCAGCTATGGCTCGCATCTCGCCCTCGCGACGGCCCGGCGCCACCCGGGCGGCATCGCGCGCATGATCCTGGTGAGCCCGGAGGGCCCCGATCACACGCTCAAGCTGCCCACGCAGACCGACGCGGTAATCGCCCGCATCGCCGCGCGCGCCGGCATGCCCGAGCTGCCCGGAACGATGCGCACGGTGTTCGATCAGCTCCGCCGCGCCCCGGTCACCCTTTCCGTCACCGACTCAGCGGGTGACGCGACGCGGCAGGTGACGATCGGCGAATTCGACCTGCAGCTGCTCACCGCGCAGGCGCTCGGCGATCCCCGTCTGCTCGCGACCCTCCCGGTCGCCTATCGCGAGATGGCGGCCGGCAAGTTCGCACGGATCGGCCCGGCGGTGCTGGTGCTGCGCACGCGGTTCCGCCTCGGGTCAGCAATGAAGTACATGATGGACCTGTCCTCCTATGCCAGCCCGGCGCGTCTCGCCCGCATCCGCGCGCAGGCCGGCAGCGCGTTGCTCGGCAACGCGATGAACTTCCCGGTGATGGATCTTCGCGCGGCATGGCCGGATGCCGATCTCGGCGAGGCATATCGCAGCGACGTCCGCAGCGACGTCCCGACGCTCATCCTCGCCGGCGACCTCGACGCGCGCACCCCGGTCGAGAACGCCCATGAGATCGCCGCCGCCCTTCCCAATGCGCAGGTCGTGGTGGCCGAGAACGCCGCGCATGAATTCGACCTGTTCGGCAATCCCGCGATCCGGCCATTGCTCCAGGATTTCCTGGCGGGCCGCCCGCTTCGCATGAAGCGGATCACGCTGCCGCCGATCCCCTTCCAGCGCTGACGGCGCACACCAATGAAAAGGCCCGCCTCCCTCGTGGGAAGCGGGCCTTGTTCGCGGCATCACCCGATCAGGCGCGCACGCCCTCCATCGGGAAGCTGCCGAACGCGCCGGCGGTGACGGTGCCGGTGAGCTTGTCGCCGTCGACCGTCGCCTCGATGCTCAGCGTCATCGGCATGGGCACGGTGATGTCCACCGTCCAGGTCAGCTTGTCGCCATCGACCCGGCCGCTGACCGCGGTGGTGCCGAGCGCGCCGGCATAGGTGCCGGTGAAGGTGTCGCCCGCGCTCACCACGCTCAGCGTCGCCTTCTGGTCGCCCATCGGCGAGTGGGTGACGGTATCCCAGGTGCCATCGACATTCGCCATGCTCGTCTCTCCTGTAGTCGGGTTACGTCAAAATCCGGCCCCTAGTTCGCGGCGGCCCTGGCGGCGGCACCGACGGACTCGGGCTTCACCACCTCGACAGGCAGGCCGAGACTGTCAAGCTGCCCGCGCACCTTCGACGCGTCGCCCACCACTACCCAGATGAAGCGTTTCGGGTCGATCGCCTCGCGTGCCGCAGCGTCAACCTGCGGCATGGTGAGCGCGCGATATTTTTTCGCGAGCCCGTCCTGATAATCGTCGGGACGGCGCAGGAAGTCGTTGGCCTGCATCGCGCCGAGCACCGCGCCCGCCGTCTCATACTGGCCGGCCATCTTGCGCACGTTGCTGATCACCGAACGATCGAACTCGGTGCGGGTCACGCCCTTGCTGCTCAGATAATCGCCGACCTCCTTCTGGATTTCGGCGATCGCCGGACCGGTCTTGTCGGCCTGGACCGGCGCGGAGACGGTGAAGGGCACCGCATGCTCCATTCGCGCCACGCCGCCGCGCGCGCCGTAGGACCAGCTCTTGTCCTCGCGCAGGTTCATGTTGATGCGCGACAGGAAGTCGCCGCCCAGCACTTCGCTCGCCGTCCCGAGCGCGATCGAATCAGCGAACGGATCCACCGGCGTCATCTGCGCGGCATAGATCAGCGACTGCGGCGAATCCGGCCGGTCGATCAGCACGATCTTGGGCGTGGTCTGTTCGGCCTTGGCGGCGAAGCTCTTGGCGCCCGCCGCGCCCTCGCCCTTCCAGTCGCCGAAGCGCGTCTCGAACGCTGCCTGTATCTCCGCCAGCGGACGGTCGGAGACGACGAAGATCTTCGCCTTGTCGGGCCGGATCCACGCCTTGTAATAGCCGATCAGGTCGTCGCGGCTGAGCTTCTTCACCGCCTCGGGATCGCCGCCGATCGCCGCCGTCTTGGCATAGGGCGACTCCGCGCCGTACAGCAAAGGCGGCATCGCCATCTGCGCGAGGCCCGCGGGGTTCGCCTTGATCTGCGCGATCTGCGCCAGCATCTGGTTGCGCACGCGCTCCAGCTCGGCGGCAGGGAAGCTCGGGTGGCGCGTGATGTCGGCCATCAGCTCGAGCGAGCCGGCAAGGTTGGGGCTCGGCGTGAACATCGAGACATAGGCGCGGTCCGCGTTACTGCCCGCGCTCACCCCCGCACCGAGCCGCTCCTGCGCCTCGGCAATACCGATCGAATCGCGCGTCGCCGTTCCCTCTTCGAGCAGCGCGAGCGCCATGCTCTCGGTGCCGAGCGCGGTCGGCACGTCCGATGCAGCGCCCGCATCGAAGCTGATCACCGCCTGAGTCACCGGCACCGCGTCGCGCTGGGCATAGACCAGCTCGATGCCGTTGGAGAGCTTCGTCCGCGTCACCGCCGGGAAGTCGATGTCCTTGACCTCGGCGACCGCCGGCAGCGCGCCGCGCGTACCCTTGAACGGCGCTTCGGCCGCCGCAACCGGCTTCTTCGCCGTGCCTGCCGCCTCGGCATAGGCGTCGCGCGGCCCCGGCTCGATCGTCAGCGCATAGGCCGGGCGCGACAGCCACTTCGCCGCCACGTCGCGCGCCTGCTGCGGCGTCACCGCCGCGAGGTCGGCGAGCTGCTTCTTATAGAAACCCGGATCGTTCATGTAGAGCGCGCCCGAAGCGAGTGTCACCGCCTTGCCGCCGAAACCGCCCACGGACTCCAGCCCGCGGATGCGCGACGAGGCGGTACGCGTCTTGTAGCGCTCCAGCTCCTCGTTGGTCGGGCCGTTCTTGAGATAGTCCGCGATCAGCTCGTCGAGCCGCTTGCCGACCACCGCCGGGTCGACACCCGGCCGCACGTCGGCGGAGATCAGCACCATCCCCGCCTGCGCCAGGCTCTGGTTGAACGCGCCGACGCCGACCGCGAGCTTCTCCTTCTTGACCAGCGCATTGTCGAGCCGCGAGCTGGCGACGCCGCCGAGCACGCCGGTCGCGATGTCGAGCACGGTCGATTCCTTGTCGCGCATCCCCGGCACCGCCCACATGCGATAGATGCGGGTGACCGCGACACGGTCCTTCATCACCTCGGCCTTGGCCGCGGCGAGCGTCGGCACCTCGACCTTGGGATCGCTGATCGTCGCGCCCCTGGGAATGGCGCCGAAATATTTCTCGACCAGCGGCCTGGCCGTTGCGACGTCGATATCCCCGGCGAGCACCAGCACGGCGTTGTTCGGCCCGTAATATTGGCGGAACCAGTTCTTGACGTCGTCGAGGCTGGCGGCGTCGAGATCGGCCATCGATCCGATCGTCGAGTGGCGATAGGGATGGCCCTCGGGGAACAGCCCCTCGCTCACCTTGTAGCGCAGCAGGCCATAGGGCTGATTGTCGCCCTGGCGCTTCTCGTTCTGGACCACGCCGCGCTGCTCGTCGAGCTTGCCCTGAGTCACCGCGCCGAGCAGATAGCCCATGCGGTCGCTCTCGAGGAACAGCGCGCGGTCGAGCGCCGCGCGCGGCACGGTCTGGAAATAGTTGGTGCGATCCGAATTGGTCGTGCCGTTGTAATCGGTCGCGCCGACTTCCTTGAGCGGCTCGAAGAACTCGCCCGGCGAATTCTCGGAGCCGTTGAACATCAGATGCTCGAACAGGTGGGCAAAGCCGGTCTTGCCCTTGGGTTCGTGCTTGGAGCCGACATTGTACCATACCGCGACGCCCACCACCGGCGCCTTGCGGTCGGTATGCACCACCACGCGCAGGCCGTTGGCCAGCCGGAACTCCTCGTACGGGATGTCGACGCGCTTCACGAGCTCCGACACCGGAACCGGCGCGGGCGCCTGCTGCGCATAGGCGGGCGCGCAAAGGACGACCGCAACCGCGGTCAGGCTGGCAAAGGCTGGCTTCATGGAGAGTGCTTTCCGGAAACTTGTATCGATGGAAACAGCATAGCCGCGCCGTCTTCCCGTGCAACGGACTTGTAAGCGGTTCCGCTTTGGTTACGCTGGCGACAACATAGGGGAATTCATGCGCCATATCCTGCTCACCGCCGCGGTGCTCGCGGCTGCTTCGCCGCTTGCCGCCCAGCCCTCCGACGAGCCGACCTTCTCGCCCGAGCAAGTGCGCGCGCATGTCGAGTTCCTCGCCGACGACCTGCTCGAGGGGCGCGACGCGGGCACGCGCGGCTACGACATCGCCGCGCTCTACGTCGCCGGCCGTTTCGACGCGCTCGGCCTGACGCCCGGCGGCACCAAGGGCTGGTACCAGCCGATCGAGTTCGTCCGCGCCAAGTTCAAGGAAAGCGCGCCCGCGACCGTGACGATCGGCGGAAAGCCGTTCGCGAACGGCGGGGACGTGATGATGACCGCCTTCCCGCGCGAAGCGGACCAGATCGTCGAGGCGCCCGCCATATTCGTCGGCTATGGCCTCGACTCCCCCGAGCACGGGTTCGACGACTATTCGGGGCTCGATGTGCGCGGCAAGATCGTGGTGCTGCTCTACGGCACGCCCGAAGGCAAGGTGTCGAGCGAGATCGCCGCACATCTCAACTCGGAAAAGAGCCGAATGGCGGGGCGACGCGGCGCGGTAGGAGTCATCACCCTCGCCACGCCCAAGCTCACCGCCCAGATGCCGTGGAAGCGGCTCGCCGCGATGTCGGCCAATTCGCGCTATGTGTGGGTCGGCACCGACGGCAAGCCCTTCTCCTCGGCGCCCGAGATTCGCGCCACCGCCTATGCGCATGGCCCCGCCGCCGAGGCGCTGTTCGCGGGCGCGCCGATGAGCTGGAAGCGCGTGCTCGCCGCCGCGTCGCGCAAGGGCACGATGCCGCGCGGCTTCGCGCTCGAGGCGCCGGTGCGGAGCGAACGGCACAGCGTGGTCGAGAAGATGATCAGCCCCAACGTGATCGGCGTGATCCCCGGTTCCGATCCCGTGCTGGCCAAGGAAGTGGTGATGCTCACCGCGCATCTCGATCATGACGGCGTCGACCCCAAGCTCGAGGGCGACAAGATCTATAACGGCGCGATGGACAACGCCGCCGGCATCGCGACGATGATCGAGGTCGCGCGCGCCTTCGCGCAGGGTAAGCAGCGCCCGAAGCGCACCGTGATGTTCGCCGCGGTGACCGCGGAGGAGGACGGGCTGCTTGGCTCGCAATATCTCGCCAAGCACCCGCTCGCGCCTGCCGGTGGCAAGCTCGCCGCGGTGGTCAACCTCGACATGCCGGTGCTGACTTATGACTTCAGCGACGTGATCGCGTTCGGCGGCGAGCATTCGACGCTCGGCCCGATCGCCGGTCGCGCGGTGGCGAAGGCGGAGATCAAGGTCTCGCCCGATCCGCTGCCCGACCAGGGCATCTTCACCCGCTCGGACCATTACAGCTTCGTGGTCGAGGGCGTGCCGTCGATCATGCTCGCCACCGGCTTTGCCGGCGAGGGGCGCGAGAAGTTCATGGGCTTCCTGGCCAAGACCTATCATCGCCCGCAAGACAATCTCAGCCAGAACTTCAACTGGCAGGCCGGCGCCAAGTTCGCCCGGATCAACTATCTGATTGCACGCGAGATCGTCGACGGTCCCGAGGCGCCGCGCTGGTATGCCGGCGACTTTTTCGGCGACACCTTTGCCAAGGGCGCGCCCAAGGCGCTGAAACCGGCAGAGACGGGCGCGCGGAAATAATCCCGCGCGTCCGCCCCGGCCTTTCGATATCGCGACATTCGCCGGATCACGCTGGAGAACTCCCGAGTTTGCTATTCCGGCCGCCCCGGCCCTAAGGTGCGATGCAGCGAGAAATCACCCCCTTGCGTGACAAAAATACAACACCATCTCGCGCGGTGACCAAGCAACAGGGACGTGCATGAACCTCGAGAAATTCACCGATCGCGCCAAGGGCTTCCTCCAGTCGGCGCAGACCGTCGCGATCAGGCTCAACCACCAGCGGATCAGCCCGGAACATATCCTGAAGGCCTTGCTCGAGGACGAGCAGGGCATGGCTGCCGGCCTGATCCAGGCGGCGGGCGGCGACGCCAAGCGCGCGTCGAGCGAAATCGACGCCGCGCTCTCCCGCGTGCCCGCGGTCACCGGAAGCGGCGCGCAGCAGGCGCCCGGCCTCGACAATGACAGCGTCCGCCTACTGGATTCAGCCGAGCAGATCGCGAACAAGGCGGGCGACAGCTTCGTCACCGTCGAGCGTATGCTGCTCGCGCTCACCCTCGCCTCCAACACCAATGCCGGCCGCGCGCTCGCCGCCGCCGGGCTCAAGGCCGAGGCGCTCAACGCCGCGATCAACCAGCTGCGCGGCGGCCGCACCGCCGACACCGCAGGCGCCGAGGACCGTTACGACGCGCTCAAGAAGTTCGCGCGCGATCTCACGCAAGCGGCGAAGGACGGCAAGCTCGATCCGGTGATCGGCCGCGACGAGGAGATCCGCCGCACCATCCAGATCCTCGCCCGCCGCACCAAGAACAATCCGGTGCTGATCGGCGACCCAGGCGTCGGCAAGACCGCGATCGCCGAGGGCCTCGCGCTGCGTATCGCCAATGGCGACGTGCCGGACACGCTCAAGGATCGCCGGCTGATGGCGCTCGACATGGGCAGCCTGATCGCGGGCGCCAAGTATCGCGGCGAGTTCGAGGAGCGCCTCAAGGGCGTGCTCGACGAGGTGAAGGCCGCCGAGGGCGATATCATCCTGTTCATCGACGAGATGCATACGCTGATCGGCGCGGGCAAGTCCGAGGGCGCGATGGACGCCGGCAATCTGCTCAAGCCCGCGCTCGCCCGGGGCGAGCTGCATTGCATCGGCGCGACCACGCTCGACGAGTACCGCAAGTACGTCGAGAAGGACCCCGCGCTGCAGCGGCGCTTTCAGCCGGTGTTCGTCGGCGAGCCGACGGTCGAGGACACGATCTCGATCCTGCGCGGGCTCAAGGAGAAGTACGAGCTGCACCACGGCGTGCGTATCACCGACAGCGCGCTCGTCTCCGCCGCGACGCTCAGCAACCGCTACATCACCGACCGCTTCCTGCCCGACAAGGCGATCGACCTGATGGACGAGGCCGCGAGCCGCATCCGCATGGAGGTGGAGAGCAAGCCCGAGGAGATCGAGACGCTCGACCGCCGCATCATGCAGCTCCAGATCGAGCGCGAGGCACTGAAGAAGGAAAGCGACCAGGCGTCGAAGGACCGGCTCGCCACGCTCGAATCCGAACTCGCCAATCTCGAGCAGCAGTCCGCCGAGCTGACCCAGCGCTGGCAGGCCGAGAAGGACAAGATCGCGGGCGAGGCGAAGATCAAGGAGCAGCTCGATCATGCCCGGCTCGAGCTCGAACAGGCGCAGCGCGCCGGCGATCTCGCCAAGATGGCCGAGCTCAACTACGGCACCCTCCCAGCGCTGACCAAGCAGCTCGAGGAAGCGCAGGCCTCGACCGGCCCGGCGATGCTGCGCGAGGAAGTCACCGCCGACGACATCGCCGCGGTGGTCAGCCGCTGGACCGGCATCCCGGTCGACCGCATGCTCGAAGGCGAACGCGAGAAATTGCTCGCGATGGAGGAACAGCTCGGCAAGCGCGTGATCGGCCAGCAGGCCGCCGTGAAGGCGGTCTCCACCGCAGTCCGCCGCAGCCGCGCCGGGCTCCAGGACCCCAACCGCCCGCTGGGCTCCTTCCTGTTCCTCGGCCCCACCGGTGTCGGCAAGACCGAGCTGACCAAGGCGCTCGCCGAATTCCTGTTCGACGATCCCCACGCGATGGTGCGCATCGACATGAGCGAGTTCATGGAGAAGCACAGCGTCGCGCGGCTGATCGGCGCGCCGCCGGGCTATGTCGGCTATGAGGAAGGCGGCGTGCTGACCGAGGCCGTGCGCCGGCGCCCCTATCAGGTCGTGCTGTTCGACGAGGTCGAGAAGGCGCATGGCGACGTCTTCAACATCCTGCTTCAGGTGCTCGACGACGGCCGCCTGACCGACGGCCAGGGCCGCACGGTCGACTTCACGAACACGATCATCGTGCTCACGTCGAACCTCGGCAGCCAGTTCCTGACGCAATTGGACGAGGGGCAGGACGTCGCGACCGTCGAACCGCAGGTGATGGAGATCGTCCGCGCGCATTTTCGCCCGGAGTTCCTCAACCGGCTCGACGAGATCGTGCTGTTCCATCGCCTCGGCCGCAGCGAGATGGCGCCGATCGTCGATATCCAGGTCGCCCGGCTCGGCAAGCTGCTCGCCGATCGCAAGATCAAGCTCGACCTCACGCCCGAGGCGCGCGACTGGCTCGGCCGCGTCGGCTACGATCCGGTCTATGGCGCGCGGCCGCTCAAGCGCGCGGTGCAGCGCTACCTCCAGGATCCGCTCGCCGATGCGATCCTGCGCGGCGACGTCAAGGACGGCAGCACGGTCAAGGTCGGCGAAGGGGATGGCGAACTGGTACTGACGCCAGGAGGATGATCGGACGAACGCTGCCCGAACTCTCCCCGTTGCCATGTTCCACGCTGCGCAATAAGCTCCGGCATCAATCGCTTACATCTGGAGTAAGGGGACGCCGATGAACGTCTCTTTTCCTGGATCAAGCCACAGGGAAATGATGTCGTGTCGAAGCTTCTGATGCTGTTGCCGCTCCTGCTCGCTTCACCTGCCATGGCAGAATCGAAGAAGGAGCCGGCTGATCCGAACAAGAAGATCTGCAAATACGAGCGCGAGACGAGCAGCCGCATCATCAGCAAGAAAGTCTGCATGACTCGCGCCGAATGGGATGAGCAGGCCCGTCAGGCGGCCGAGGTCATGGAGAAGAGGAACCGGGTGTCGCTCGGCGCCAACCGGCCGTAAGCAGCCGTCGCCTGGGCCGGACGGTCGCTAGCCGATCACGCCGGGCGCGAAGTTCCGCGGCAAGCCGACCTGGTCGGCGATGACACCGGCCCATTGGCCCACCATTGCGATTTCCTCGCCATGCGCGGATTCGGCGCGCGCGCGGTTGGCGGCACGCGCGTCCTCGTCGAAATGTTCGTCGGCGCGCTTGGCGTTGCGCTGGAAGACCGGCCCGTCAGCGATCGCGGCGATTTCGGCGGCGGACATACCCAGCTCGAACCAGTCCGAAATTGCGGTGAGCGCGCGCGCGCGATTCGCCAGCAGATCCTCCGCTAGCAGCCCGCGGTAACGGCCGGGGGCGATGCGCGATAGCTCCGCGAACTGGCCGCGATGCGCGAGCCAGACCAGCGCCGCGATCTGAAGATCGGTCTGCTGGAGCAGGTCCGAATCGGAATAGCCTGGATCGCGCGGCTGGAACGGCCGAAGCCCGGCATAGACGCGGCGTCCCCACAGCCGGCCCCACATCCCCTTGTTCGCGACCGAGCCGAGAAAGCCCTCGATCGGCGAAGACATCAGCAGCGCCCGCGCCGCCGGCAGGCGGGTGAGCAGCGACGGGATCGCCGTGTTCGCCTCGTTGCCGGGCTTCGCGACCATGATTTCACCAGGCGCGAACGGGCGCGCGAGCAGCGCGAGGATGCGGTCGAGGTCGCGTGGATCGAGCCCGCGCCGCGCCACCAGCGCGACGTCGTTGAGGATGACCGGCTCCTTGAGCGCGAACACTCGGCCGGGCACGTCCAGCGCGGCGGCGAGCAGCGTCGAGCAGCAAAAGGCCGAGTGGAAGATGAAGTGAAGGCGGCCGGCCGGCACCGCGTCCGCATCGATCGCGTCGATCGACACGGCCCTGCTCTCCAGCCCTTCTCCCAAATGACGATCGTCGAGAAATGCCGCGGCGCGGTGTTGCTCGCGGGTCAGGCGCACGAACAGGATCTGGCGCCGGGCAGCGTCGAATCGATGGGGAAACCACTGGGGATCGCGGATAATTGCCTCGGTCATCGCCCCCTCCTATAGCCGATGCGCGCAGCTAGGTTAGGGATATCATGCAGCTCGAACTCTCGCCGGAGCACGACGCAAGCGAGCTGAATGCGCGATATCGCGAGCGCGGCAGGCTGCAAATCCGCGACGTGCTGACCGAGTCGTCGGCCGAGGCGATCCTCGCTGAACTCAAGCGCCTGCCGTGGGGCGTCGCGTTCAACACCGACCAGGGCGTGGTGGAGCTCGACGCGGGTCAGTTGTCGCGGCTGTCGCCACAGCAGGCACAGCAGATGCTGGCGCAAGTCCAGCGCCGGGCGCAGAGCAACTTCCAGTTCCTCTATTCCTATTTCCCGCTATTCGCCGCCTATTTCCGGCCGCAGCGCGAGGACATGGCGATCTTCCGCGCCTATGAGTTTATCAACAGCCCCGCGGTGCTGGAGTTCGTGCGGTCGGTCACCGGCCTGCCGACGATCCGCTGGGCGGACGCGCAGGCGACGCGGTTCCGGGCCGGCGACTTCCTCAAATATCATACCGACGAAGCGCCGGGGCTGAACCGCGTTGCCGCCTATGTCCTCAATCTGACCAAGGGCTGGGGCCGCGACTGGGGCGGCTATCTCCAGTTCTTCGACGAACGATATGATGTCGAGCAGGCGTTCCGGCCGGTGTTCAACGCGCTCAACATCTTCACCATCCCTGCCGATCACTCGGTGTCGATGGTCTCCACCTACGCGCCCGAGAACCGCTATTCGATCACGGGCTGGTTCCGCGAAGATGATCCGCCCGGGCCGATCGGGCGATAAAATCAATCGGGAACAAAAAAGGGCGGCCGCGAGGCCGCCCTTTCTGTTTGAGATCGCTACCGGATCAGAAGCGCAGACGCACGCCCGAGAAGAAGCGGCGGCCGAACACGTCATAGACATCCGCAGCGGTGTCGGTGCCCGTGGTGTTGAAGCCCGAACCCGACAGGATGTTCGGTGCATCGTTATCGAGCAGGTTGTCGATACCGAAGAAGAACTCGAAGTTCCGCGACGCACTCCAGTTGATCTGGGTGTCGAGGTAGAACTCCGACGGGATCTTGATCGTGTCGAGCGCTTCGCCAGGGCTATAGATCTGATCGTCCTCGAGCGACTGGCCGATATAGGTGCCGGTAAACGTCCAGCGGAAATCGCCGGTCGAATAGACGGCCGTCGCGGTGAAGCGGTCCTTGGCCGAGCCGATCTCACCCGCGAACGGATCCTTCGGCGCGCCGGGGATCGGCGTCAGAAAGCCTTCCATCAGGCGCGTGTACGAAACCCGCAGACCCAGGTTGGCAGCGTCGCCGAACACGTTCACCGGGGTGCTCCAGTTGAGCACCGCGTCGAGACCGCGAACCTTGAAGATACCGCCATTGACCAGCGGCGCATCGACGAACTCGAGGCTGCCCGCGCTGTTGACGGGGGTCGCGGCGGCGCGGCGATCGACCAGATCGCAGAACTCGTCGTTACCCTCGACATAGCACTGGTTGAGGATGAAGTTGCGCGGCGGCGCAACGATCGCGTCCTCGATCGAGATGTTGAAATAGTCGACCGAGAGCTGCAGCCGGCCCAGGGCACCGCCCATGTGGCGCGGTGCGACGACCACGCCGACCGTCCACGAGGTCGACTTTTCTTCGTTCAGGTCGGGGTTGCCGCTATTGAAGCCGCTGACACCCTGCGCGTCGAGCTGCGTGACGGTGAACGCACCGCCGTTCGCGGCGATGTTCGCCGAGACGCCCGGCGCCGCACGGCAGCGGTCGCCCAGCGCGCCGCCACCCGTCGCGCCGACGCCTTCGCAGGGATCCTGGATACCGGTCGGGAAGGTCTGCGACGGACCCGTGAACAGCTCACCGATGTTCGGCGCGCGGACCGATCGGGCATAGGTGCCGCGGAAGCGCACGCCCTTCACCGGCTCCCAGTCACCGCCGACATTGTAAGTGTAGACCGTGCCGACAGTCGAATAGTCCGAGATACGGCCCGCCGCACGCAGGTTCAGCGACTGGAAGAACGCGGTGTCCGCCAGGATCGGGATGTTGAGCTCGCCGTAGAGCTCCTTCACGTCGAACGCACCCGAGGTATCCGGGATGGCGTTGCCGGCATTGAGGCCCGCATTGGTCAGCGCGTCATTGTCCTCGCGGCTGGTCTCGCGGCGATACTCCGCACCGACCGCGATGCCGACCGGACCGGCCGGCAGATTGAACAGCTCACCGGAAAGGTTGGCCTGGATCTGCTGCTGCGTGATCTCGGTCTGGAAGGTCTGCTCCGCCGCCACATAGGCCGCGGCCGCCGGCGAGATCGAGTTGAAGCCGAACACGTTGATCGGCACGCAGCCCTGCGCGCGCGCATTCGCATCGGCGCAGATCACCTCGCTGGTGTTGCCATCCTGGTCAACGTCGTTGAGGTCGGGGATCGCACGCAGCGCATTGGCGAAGTTGAGCACGTTCACCTGGCCGTTCGACGACTGCGACTCGGTGGTCCGGCCGTAGTTGTAGCTCACGTCCCAGCGGAACTTGTTGTCGAACAGGTCGCCCTCGAGGCCGACCACGAAGCGGTACAGGTCGCGGTTGGTGCGGCCGTTGCGCGTCGCGATGTCCGACAGGCGGCGGGCGAACGCATAGTCGCGCAGGCCGTCGCCGTCGCCGTCCGTGGCGCTGTTGATCACCGCCGTCGGGACGAACGGGTTCGCCACCAGCACGCCATTGACCAGCGTCTCGAGCGGAATCAGGCCGCCGGTCGCCGGCGAGATGTCTTCCGACGCCAGCGCGAACGGCTCGATCTCACGCGACGAACGCGTGTTGGCGTAGGTGCCCTCGGCGAACAGGCGGATCGAGTCGGTGACGTCGAAACGGCCACGCGCCGCGAACAGATAACGCTCGACCGGCACCGCGATGGTGCGGAACGCCTGACGGTTGAAGCCGTTGACCGCCGAGCTGGTCCAGTTGGTCAGGTTGTTGTTGCGGTCGAAGGTGAAGTCGCCATTCTCGGTCGTGAAGCGGCCCTGCGGCGCGAAGCCCGACAGCGCACCCTCGAACGGCACGCCATAGTCCTTCGGATCGCCGGTCACGAAGAAGAAGGTGTCGAGATCGTCGAGATAGGTGTTGCGGCGCTGCGACGACTTGACGCCCTCTTCCTTCGAATAGCCGAAGTGGATCATCACGTTGCCGCGGTCGTCGGCGAAGTTGCCGCCGGCGGTCAGGCTCGCCTGGTAGCGCGCGTCATCGCCGCGCTCGGTGATGCCGTACTGGCCGGTCGCCTCGATACCTTGGAAATTGTCCTTGTAGATGAAGTTCACGACGCCGGCGACGGCGTCCGAACCGTACAGCGACGAGGAGCCGCCCGTGAGGATGTCGATGCGCTCGATGAACTGGGTCGGGATGACGTTGAGGTCGACCGTGGCGGTGCCCGGCACGCCCGCGACGACGCGGCGGCCGTTGATCAGCACCAGCGTGCGATCCGAGCCGAGGTTACGCAGATCGACCGTGGCGACGCCGGTGCCCGAGGTCAAGAACGCCGAGTTGGTGCGCGACAGCGCCGGCGTACCGAACGCCGGGTTCTCGAGCAGCAGCTCCTGCACGTTAGTGATGCCCGAATCCTGGATCTGCTCCACACCGACCGACTGGACCGGCGCGACCGACGTGATGTTCGGCGAAAGAATGCGCGAGCCGGTGACAACGACCGTCTGTTCGTCAGTGGGCTGCTCTGCCGTCTGCTCCGCCGTCTGCTCGGCCGGCGCGGCCTCCTGGGCATGAGCCGGCACGACGAAAATCGCGCCGCTCAGCAGCAGCGTCGACGTCAGCAGACGCGTACGATTGAGTGAAAGCATGTCTGAGCACCCCTTGGTATGGCCATCGCCCCTGCCGGGCGATACGCAGCCTCGTTGGCGATGCGCAGGAGAAACCTGACGCAACATCGCGCCTGCATAAATGCGACGCACCTCGGTCTTCAATCATATTACTGTCATGATGACTTGTTTGCCGCGACCCGTGGCAAAATCGTCACACTTGGAACGTCTTTGCGCTACGGCGGCGATCGTCTAACGTGGTGGCGCGCGTTGAGGGGTTGTGATGTTCAAGACGACAGGCACACTGATTGCGGCGACTGTGATCCTAGCAGCCTCGCCCGTTGAGGCACAGGAAAGTGGGAGTAATGCCGCCGATGCGGTGGCAGGCTGCCGCAACATCACGGACTCGGCTGAGCGCCTCGCCTGTTTCGACCGCGCCGCCGCCGAGTTCGTTGCCGCGCGTGAGCGAAAGGATCTGGTCGTGCTCGACCGGTCGGACGTGCAGAAGACACGGCGCTCGCTGTTCGGGTTCGCATTGCCGCGGATCAAGCTGTTCGGCGGCGGGGACGAAGCGGAACGGGAACAGGTCAGGGAAATCGACAGCAAGGTCGTGAGCGCCGCACAAGTCGCGCCGGATCGCTGGTCGGTCACGCTCGACGACAAGACTCAGTGGGTGACCTTGGAGGGCGCGCGCGGTTTCCCGCCGCGGGCCGGCGAAAGCGTGAACATCAAACGCGGCGCGCTTGGGAGCTATCTCGCGATGTTCGACAAGCGGCGTTCAATCCGGGTGCGTCGCACCGAATGACGCGCACCGCGGTCGGGCGCCCGCCGTGGTCAAACCGGACAGGCAACGTCGAACGCCACCGTTAGGCGTTCGCCCCGATCAAACGGAAGGGTTCCGTGCCACATCGTCGAGGGAAAGAGCACCAGCCGCCCTCGTCTCGGCTCGATCAGCCGCAATGCCGGCAGGTCGATGCCAAGCTCATGCGGCGCCTGCCCGAGCGCCAACCAGCCCCGGGGCGCCGGGCCCATCTCGATTTCCGACGGCACGTGCACATAAAAGGCGGAGCTGAGCCAGCCGAGCGGATGGACGTGGTTGCTATGTCTTCCACCGCTGGTCAGGCGCACCGACCATGCCCCGGCGAAGCGAAGCCGCGCGGGCCGGTGGCGGAGCGTGGGATGGCGCGGATCGGGCGGCGGGAGTTGCGCGACATGCGTGGCGACGGCATCGAGAACCGCAGCACGTAGGCGTCGAATCTCGGGCTCGGCGCGCGCGAACAGCGGACCGTCGGTCTGCGTGCCGCCGCGCACCGACTGGCCGAGCGGCGGCGCTCGCATCCCGTGCAGCGATCGCAGACAGCCGGCGAGCGCATCGAGATCGCCGACCGCTTCGCCCAGGTCATAGACGCCCACCAGCCGGGCGTCGCCTTCCAGCCATTCGGCCCGGGCGTCGCCGGTCAAGCGCCAAGCCAGCGCCGCATAGGGCCAGAGCTGGTCCGCATCCGGCCGGTCCAGCAGCGGCTCGATCCGGGCGGCCGCCAGTTCGGGCTCCCCCATGCGCAACAGGTGCCTGACGTGGCGCACAGCATGCGCGGTATCGGCCACGTCGGCCAGCGCGGCGAAAAGCCGGTCGGCGCGCGCCCCGTCGCCGAGTTCGGATGCGATCACCGCTTCGAACCGTTCGAAGCCGATGCCCGTCGCGGGCTCTGCCCTGCGCAACGCCGCGTCCGCTTCCGCGAACCGCGACGCCTCGATCAGGACGTTCAGCAGTTCGGTCCACAATGCGGCCTCGCGCGGCAGCCGGGCGACCGCGGCTTCCAGCGATTGGGTGGCCGTCGCCCCGCCGTCCAGCATCACGCTGATCCGCGCAAAGGTGGCGTGCCCCGCGATCCACAGCGGATTGTTGGCAAGGATCAGCGCAAGGTCCGCGACGGCGGCATCGCCCCGCCCCTCCGCAAGCTGCGCCGCGGCGCGGCCGATCAGCAAATCGGCATCGGCGGGTGCCAGCAGGCGCGCACGCTCGAACAGCTCGAACGCGGGATAGCCCGCTTCGAGGCTCGCCTGGGCAAGTCCGTGCGCCGCTTTGAGATCATTGGGCGCGCGCCGCGCCGCCTCGCCGAACGCGCGCGCCGCCTGCTCGGCGTCGCCGAGCGCGCGATGCATCAGCCCAAGAACATGCCACAACCGCGCATTGTCGCGATGCCGCGCCAGCGCAGCGGCGAGGATCGGCACGCCTTCCTCCGCCAGGCCCGCGTCGCGCGCCCTGAGCGCGGCATCGATCGCCAGTTCAGGGTCGTGCGGAGCCATCGTGGTTTTCTGCCAGTCTCCCGCCCGCCATGCAAAGAAAAGGGGGCGAACCGAAGTTCGCCCCCTTCCCCGCCGTTTCGAGTCGTTCGATTCAGAACTTCAGGCGACCGCTGATCGTGAAGGTCCGGCCGACCGCGTCGTAGAGCGACGGGAAGGTGTTCGCGTTGTTGAACGCGGTGCCACCGATCGTCGCGCCCACGACGGGCGGATCCTTGTCGAACAGGTTGTCGACCGAGAAGTTCAGGGTGAAATGCTCGTTGACCTCCGTCGCGATCGCCAGGTCGAAATAATCATAGGCTGGGATCCGCTCATACGCATCGAAGATCCCTGCGGGATTCGGACCACCGGTCATGGTCGCGCCCGGAACCAGCGTCGCATTGAACGGCTCGAGCTTGACCGCCGAGAGGTGCGTCCAGCTCAGCGACACGTCGAACGGCCCCGACGAATAGGTCAGGCGGCTGTTCCACTTCCATTCCGGACGCGGGTTGGTGCAGCTCGTGCTGTAATAGCCCGTGCAATCGCGGTTGATCGAAACCGGCGGGAGCGTCGATGCCTGGAAGTGATAGTAATCGAGCCAAGTGCCGTTGAACGAGAAGCGCAGCGAGCCGGCCTCGTTCAGGCCGAGCCGGTCCAGATCGAGGCGATAGGTCAGGCCGAGGTCGATACCCGCCGTCTCGATCTTGCCCAGGTTCGAGCCCGCCAGGATCACGCCCGGCGTCTCGCCCGCGCCGTTGAGCGAGCCGTTGTTCGGGCTGCGGCGGATCAGGTTGCACAACGGGCTCGGTGCGGCCGCGGTCGAGCTGTAGCAGCCGGTCAGGACGTCCTGCACGGTCGCGTTGCTGATCGCGTCCTTGATAACGATGTTGAAGTAATCGACCGTCAGCGCCAGCCCCGGGATGAAGCGCGGCTGGAAGACGCCGCCCAGCGTGTAGGTGTGAGCCCGTTCGACGTCGAGGTTCGGGTTGCCCGAAGTGGTGACGTTGATCTGGCCCGACGTCGGCGTCGGAATGCTGCCGATCGTGCCCGCCGGAGCGCCCGTCAGGATGCAGAGCGCCGTCAGGTTGGCATTGCCGACCGGGAGCGCGCCCTGGCAGGGATCGGGGTTCAGGTTGTTGAGCGCCACCACCGGAGCCTGGAACAGCTCCTGGATGTTCGGCGAGCGCACCGCGACCTGATACATGCCGCGCAGCTTGACGCCCTCGACCGGCTCCCAGCTGCCGCCGGCTTTCCAGGTCAACGCGTCATATTGCGTCCGGACCACCGGCGTACCGCCCTCGTTCTTGTAGTCCGAGTAACGGATGCCAGCTTCGATCGTCAGGTTGTGGAAGAACGGCTTGTCCGTCACCAGCGGCACGATCAGCTCGCCAAAGACTTCCCTGGTCTCGATGCGGCCGCGGTCGGGCGGGGTACGCGCGCCGGTGCCCAGCACCTCGCCCTGGATCTGCGACGGGTTGTCGGGCAGGCTCTGCGCCGAAAGCACGCGGCGCTCGACGCCTGCCGAGAACGCGATATTGCTCTCCGAGAACGGGCTGGCGAGGCCGAACAGGTCCCCGCTGAGGTTGGCGCCGACGACGCTCAGCTTCACGACGCGACGGATCTGCGCGTCGAGGTCGATAAAGGTCAGCATCTCCGGCGTGATCGAGCCCTGGGGGCCGAACAGGTTGATCGGAACGCAGCCGTTGCTGGTGTCGTAGCAGACCGGGTTGCCGGCAGCGTCGCGATACGAGCGGATCGCCTGCTGCAGACGGGTGTTCGAACCCCAGTTCTCGCGCGTCTGGTTCTGCGTGGTCTCGCCATATTGCGCGAACACATTGTAGTTCAGGCCAGGCAGCGCCTCGCCGCGCAGGCCGAAATCGATCTGGAACTGGTTGGTGTCGACCTGGTTGCCGCGCGCGCCGAACTCGGTCATGCGCCGGCCGGGCGACAGGACCTTCTCGCGATAGTTCGGATCGGTGCGCGACGTCACCGTCGCCGCAGCGGCGCACTCCGCCGCGCTGAGCGGCTGAACGCCGGCGACAGCGGCGTTCCAGTCAAGCATGCAGAGCTGGTTGCGCGCCGCGGGGGTCAGGTAGGCGTTGCTCAGCGGAATCGCGAACGGGTTGCTGAACGTGCCGGTGGAGGCGAGCTGGATGCGCGCCGAGTTCCGGGTGAACATGCCCGACATATAGGCTTCGACGCCATCGGTGATCTCGTAGCGCGCCTTGGCATAGGCGTTGAAGCGCTCGAGCGGCGCCTGGATATACTGGAACTCGTTGGTGTTGTAAGTGTCGGACTGCAGCGCGGAGCGGAACCGTCCGAGCGCGGGATCATAGACCGCGCCGAAGGTGCTGGCGGGCAGGCCCATCGCGGCGTTGTCGTTGCCCTGCAGGATCGTCGGCACCGCGGCGGTCGCGCCCTGGAAGTTGCCGTTGGCGATCGAGCGCGGGAAGCGGCCGACTTCGCGGTTGGTCGAGAAGACCGGGCGACGGTCGGTATAGCCGAGCGCCAGCACCACGTTGCCGCGATCGTCGTCGAAGCTCGCGCCCATCACCACGTCGCCACGGAACTGCGCGCCGTCGCCGCGCTCGGCGATGCGGTATGAAGCCGACGCGTCGAAGCCCTCGAAGTCGCGCTTGGTGACGAAGTTGACCGCACCCGCGACGGCGTCGGCGCCATAGACGGTCGAGGCGCCGCCGGTCAGCACGTCGACGCGCTCGACCAGCGCGATCGGAATGTTGTTGAGGTCGGTGAAGCCGTCGAGGCCGAACGGCACGATGCGCCGGCCGTCGAGCAGCACCAGCGTGCGCTGCGAGGTGTTGGTGCCGGCCTGGTTCAGACCGCGCAGGTCGACGGTCGACGAGCCGTCGCCGCCGTTGTTGACCGACGGACCGAGCGCCGGGCGGACCGCGGGCAGGTCACGCAGCAGATCTTCGGCGGTATTCGGCTGCTTGAAGCCGATTTCCTCCGCGCCGACGACGGTGACCGGGCTGGAGATCTCAAGATCGGGACGCTGGATGAGCGTGCCGGTCACGACGACCGTTTCTTCCGCGGGTTCGGCGGCCGCCGTTTCCTGCGCTTGCGCAGGCGCGACGAAGACAGCGCCGGTCAGCAGCAGCGTCGATGTGAGCAGCCGCGTTCGAGTGAATGAGATCATTGATGAGCACCCCTTTTGTGTCGGCGGTTTTTCCGCCTTCGTTACGGCGCGCGGAGGGACCTGCGCACCATCTTGAATGCATAATTCGCCCGAGCGCTTGCTCACAATGATGTTAAAGGCCCCTCCAACGCTTTGCCGCCCAACGTGATAAAATCGTCACACTTGGAACTAACTTCATGAGATACCTATAATTATCAGGGACTTTGCAGCCGCTTGAGCACAAGTTAGGGTTATTCGGTCTCCTGTTTTCCCCGGGGGGAGGAAACAATGCCCAGAACATCGGTCCCGCTGCTTGCGATCCTGGTCGCCTCGGTCGCGCCCGCCGCCGCGCAGGAAAGTCAGGCCGGCGGCGCCATCGACGCGGTCACCGCGTGCCGCGACGCCCCGGACGCCGCCGCCCGGCTCGCCTGCTTCGACCGGACGGTGGAGGCGCTGGCGCGCATCCGCGCCAAGGACGACGTGGTCATCCTCGACCGCGCCGAGGTGCGGAAGACTCGTCGGTCGCTATTCGGCTTTGCCTTGCCCAGGATCAAGCTGTTCGGCGGCGACGACGACGATGGCGAGGAGCTGAAGGAGCTTACTGCCAAGACGACCAGCGTCGTGCCGTTCGAGCGGGACCGGTGGCTGCTGAATCTTGACGACGGCTCGCGCTGGCAGACTATCGAGCCCCTTGGAGGATCTTCGCCGAAAGCGGGTAATACCGTGCGGATCAAGCGCGCCGCGATGGGCAGCTTCATGGCGACCTTCAACAGCGGCCGCTCGGTCCGCGTCAGACGGGTCGGCTAGTCAGTCGGCCGTCACCGGCATCGATCCGGCGATCAGCAGCGGGTCGATCCGCGCCCCGTTCCACTTCATCCCCCAGTGGAGATGCGGCCCGGTGGCGCGCCCGGTCGCGCCCACCGCGCCGACGGTCTGGCCGCGCCGCACCACATCGCCGACCTGCACGTCGATGCGCGAAAGGTGCAGGAACGCGCTGTTGAGCCCCATGCCATGGTCGAGCATCAGCAGCCTGCCCTCGAGCGTGAAGGGCGTCTGCGCGGCGAGGATCACCACCCCGTCCGCCGGCGCGATCACCGGCGTGCCGCTGGGCCGGGCGACGTCGACGCCCGAATGGTACGAGCCCGGTTCGCCCTTGTAGATGCGCTGCGATCCAAACAGGCCCGAGATGCGCCCGGTCACCGGCCACATGAAGCGCTGGCGCCAGCCCTGCGAGGCCGAGCGGATCGCGCGCGCGGCGTTGATCTGCGCGACCTCGCCCGGGCGGCGGCGCTGAAACTCAGCGCTCGGCTGCGAAATGCGCGGCAGCGTGTTGAGCCGCTCGATCCGCCACGCGCGTGGCTGAACGGCGAGCGCTCGCCGCACCGTGCTGCCGTCGACGCGCGTCGCGATGATCGTCGCCGACGGCTCCGCGTCGCGGTCGAAGGCGATGAGGAAGCGGCCGTCCGGCGCGACCTGCACGTCCTGGCCGTTGAAGGTCAACCGGCTGGTCAGCGCCGGCGCGGTGCCGAGCACGGTGCCGCCCTGGATCATCGGCCCGTCGAACGCGAAATCGTTGCGCGACGCCGCCGCCCGCGCCTGCCCGCGCGCAGCATCCGCCGGGACCAGCGCAGCCACCGCGGCAGCGATCGAAACCAGGGCGGCGCTCGCGACGACAAGCCCCCCTGCCGCCTTCATGGCGTCATCATCGCCTTGGTCGCGATCTCGGCCGAGGCATAGGGCTCCTGCCTGGCGACGCTCCAGTAGCGCAGCGCCTCGAGCGGGATCTTCTCGCCGCTCACCGCGCACACGACATGGTCGCCGGGCGCGAGCACGCGAAAGCCGTTCGCCATGTAATGGAGCCGCGCCGGGCGGGCGGTGTTGGACGACATCAGCATTGGCGTACTCGTTTCGCTACGGACCGATCAGAACAGGTCGGGCTGTTCGGGCTTGGATGGAGCATAGGGTTTGCCGCCCCCGCGCTCAACCCGCGCATCGACCGTGCCGTCACGGAAATGCAGCGTCACCGCGCCCGCCGCGCGTGCGTCGGCGGCGCTCGCGATCACCTTGCCGCTCGCCTTGGCGCCGACGCGGACATAGCCGCGCTGGAGCAGATTGTCGGGATTGACCGCATCGAGCAGCTTGCCCGCGCCCTCCAGCCGGTGGCGCAATGTGTCGAGCTTGCGCTCGAGCACCGCCGGCCGCAGCGCCCCCGCCGCGCGGTCGAGCACGCCACGCGCCACCGTCACCCGCCGCTCCAGCGCACGATCGAGCCGGGCGCCCATATCGTCCGCCTTCTGCCGCTGCGGGCCGAGCAGCGCGTCGCGCCGCGGTAGGACGCGCACCAACGCCTGCAAGCGCTCGCCGCCGCGCTCGTGGTAGCGTCGTGCGCAGCGCTCGGCGCGCAGGCCCATCGTGGCCACCGCATTGGCGAGCTCGGCGCGCACCGGCACCGCCATCTCCGCCGCCGCGGTCGGGGTCGGCGCACGCATGTCGGCGGCATAATCGCACAGGCTGGTGTCGGTCTCGTGCCCCACCGCCGAGATCACCGGGATCGAGCACGCCGCCACCGCACGCACCACGACCTCTTCGTTGAATGCCCACAGATCCTCGATCGAGCCGCCGCCACGCGCGACGATCACCAGGTCGGGCCGCCGCACCGGCCCATCCGCGGGCATCGCGTCGAAGCCGCGCACCGCCGCCGCCACTTCTTCCGCCGCGCCCTGGCCCTGCACCTTGACGGGCCACACCAATACATGCGTCGGGAACCGGTCTTCGAGCCGGTGGAGGATATCGCGGATCACCGCCCCGGTGGGCGACGTCACCACGCCGATCGTCTGCGGCGCGAACGGCAGCGGCTTCTTGCGCGCGGGATCGAACAGCCCTTCGCCCGCCAGCTGCGCCTTCAATTTCTCGAACAGCGCCATCAGCGCGCCCTCGCCGGCGAGCTCCATCCGCTCGATCACGATCTGGTATTTGGACCGGCCCGGATAGGTGGTGAGCTTGCCGGTCGCGACCACCTCGATCCCGTCCTGCGGGCTGAACGGCACCAGCGCCGCCGGGCCGCGCCACATCACCGCGTCGATCACCGCATCGGCATCCTTGAGGCAGAGATAGGCGTGCCCCGACGCCGCGCGCTTATAGCCCGAGATCTCGCCGCGCAGCCGTACATGGCCGAACTCGCCCTCGACCATGCGCTTGAGCTTCATCGACAAT
The DNA here is from genome assembly GCF_039595165.1 of Sphingomonas sp. Classification (GTDB taxonomy): domain Bacteria; phylum Pseudomonadota; class Alphaproteobacteria; order Sphingomonadales; family Sphingomonadaceae; genus Sphingomonas. The sequence continues at coordinate 20,051 of NZ_JBCNMA010000016.1, read as the reverse complement.
TCGCCGACCGACAGCGGAGCAGCGTTGTCCCCCTCCCGCCCCTCGGCTACGAGCCGCGGCGAAGAGAAATCGTCGAAGGGGTCTGACATGAACGTCCTGCTGTTGGGTTCGGGTGGCCGCGAACATGCGCTCGCCTGGAAGCTCGCGCAATCGCCCCGGCTCGATAGCCTCCACGCCATCCCCGGCAACCCCGGAATCGCCCAGTATGCCACCTGCCACGACGTGACGCTCACCGATCACGCCGCGGTGATCGACTTCTGCACCCGGCAGTCGATCGGCTTCGTCGTCGTCGGACCGGAGGCCCCGCTGGTCGACGGTCTCAGCGACAGCCTGCGCGCCGCCGGCCTGCCCGTATTCGGCCCGAGCCGTGCCGCCGCTCAGCTCGAGGGGTCCAAGGGCTTCACCAAGGACCTCTGCGCGCGCGAGCGCATCCCGACCGCGGGCTATGTCCGCGTCACCGATCTCGCCACCGCCCGCGCCGCGCTCGCCCGCGACTTTCCACGCCCGGTGGTGATAAAGGCCGACGGCCTGGCCGCGGGCAAGGGCGTGACGATCGCCTTCACCGACGAAGAGGCCGAGGCGGCGGTCGCCGCGATCTTCGAGAAACCCGGCGGCGAGGCGGTGATCGAGGAATTCCTGGAGGGCGAGGAAGCCAGCCTGTTCATCCTCACCGACGGTGTGAACATCGTGCCGATGGGCTCGGCGCAGGACCATAAGCGCGTCGGCGACGGCGACACCGGCCCCAATACCGGTGGCATGGGCGCCTACAGCCCCGCCCCCGTCCTCACCCCCGCGCTCGAGGCCGCGGCGATCGACACGATCATCCGCCCCACGGTCGCGGCGATGGCCAAGGACGGCATCCCCTATTCGGGCGTGCTCTATGCCGGGCTCATGCTCACGCGCGCCGGCCCCAAGCTGATCGAGTATAACGCCCGCTTCGGCGATCCCGAATGCCAGGTGCTGATGCTCCGGCTCGAAGACGACCTGCTCGACCTCATGCTCGCGACCGAGACCGGCGAGCTCGGCAGCCGTCCCGCCCCGCGCTTCGGCGCCGAGACCGCGCTCACCGTGGTGATGGCGGCGAAGGGCTATCCCGGCACGCCCGAGACCGGCGGCGCGATCCGCGGCCTCGACGCCGCCGAGGAGACCGGCGCGCAGGTCTTCCAGGCCGGCACGCGCCTGGATGGCGACAGCCTGGTTGCCGCGGGCGGCCGCGTGCTCACCGTCACCGCCACCGGCGCGAGCGTGACCGAGGCGCAGGCCGCCGCCTATCGTGCGGTCGATGCGATCGACTTCCCCACCGGCTTCGCCCGCCGCGACATCGGCTGGCGCGAGGTCGCGCGCGAAAACGGCTAGGCCACTATTCCCACGAACCTTTTCCCGCGCCTGAGCATTCAGGGTTGGTCAGGTGAGTGAGATACATGGACGAACCCCAGCAAGCCGAATCCGCCGCCGGCACCGCGGCGATGTTCGAATGGGTGACGGTGACTCACCTCGTCATCGTCGCGCTGTGCGCGGTCGGCGCGATCGCGATCATCGTGGTCGGCCGGCGCCTGCTCCGACGCCGGATCGAGTCGCAGCGCGAGTTGGAGGAGCGCAATCCGGCGGACGACGAGCCGCGCGGCTGAGCCGCCTCAGTCCAGCTCGCTCACCAGCAATTTGTCGATCTTGTGCCCGTCCATGTCGACGATCTCGAAGCGCCAGCCCTGCTCGGTGAAGCTCTCGCCCTCCTGCGGCAGCCGCTTCAGCACCGCGAGCGCGAGACCCGCCACGGTCGCATAGTCGCGGTCCTCGGGCAGCTCGATCTTGATCCGCTCGGCCAGCGCATCAGCCCCGAGCTGTCCGGAGACGAGCAGCGAGCCGTCGTCGCGCACCGTGATCGCCGGATGGTCGCCGGAATCCGCGTCCGAAGCGAACTCGCCGGCGATCGCGGCGAGCAGGTCGGCGGGGGTCACGATCCCCTCGAAATGCCCGTATTCGTCATGAACGAAGCCCATCGGCACCGCCGCGCGGCGCAGCGCGCCGAGCGCGTCCATCGCGTCGACCTGATCGGGCAGCACCGGCGCGGTGTGCATCAGCGCGCGCAAGTCGAGTGCATCGCCGCGGATCAATGCCGCGACCACGTCCCGCGCCTGCACCACGCCGATCACCGCGTCGACCGATCCCTCGGCGACCGGCATGCGCGTGTGCGGATTCTCGGCGAGCGTGGCGCGGATGCCGGCTTCGTCGAGATTGACGTCGAGCCACTCGACGTCGGTGCGCGGCGTCATCACCTCGCGCACCGGCCGGTCGGCGAGCCGCACCACGCCCGAGATGATCGAGCGCTCATGCTCCTCGATCACTCCCGAATGCGTCGCCTCGGCGACGAGCATGTGCAGCTCCTCGGCGGTGACGCGGTTCTCCGATTCGCGGTTCATGCCGAGCAGGCGGAACACCAAGGCGCTGCTCTGATCGAGCACCCACACCACCGGCGCGGTCACCCGCGCGAGCCACTTCATCGGCGTCGCCATCACCATCGCGATCGGCTCGGGCGAGCGCAGCGCGAACTGCTTGGGCACCAGCTCGCCGATGATCAGCGAGGCATAGGTGGTCAGCGCGATGACGATCGCGAAACCGACTGTCTGCGCCGTCTGCGGCTCGACCCCCAGCGCGGCGATGCGCGCACCCACCGGCATGCCGAGGCTCGCCCCCGAATAGGCGCCGGCGACGATGCCGATCAGCGTGATGCCGATCTGCACGGTCGACAGGAACTTGCCGGGATCGGCGGCGAGGTCGATCGCGGTCTGCGCGCCACGCCGTCCGGTGCGCACCATCGCCTCCAGCCGCGCCTTGCGCGCCGAGACGATCGCGAGCTCGGACATCGCGAACACGCCGTTGAGCGCAACCAGCGCCAGGATGATCGCGACGTCGATCCAGGGAAATGGGGGGAGCGGGTCCATTGGCCTGCAATCCCATAGTCGCATTCAGCTGAGTTTCACAACGCCCGTCTACATCGCGGGTCGATGCGAGGACGGAACAACACCATCGCTCGCGCGATTCTGGGTCACGAATTCAAGAGGAGGAAGTTCATGCGTAACCTCGGCAATTGGCCGCTCGTCCCCGCCATCGCGGCGCTCGCGCTCACCGGCGCCTGCGTCACCGATCCGGTGACCGGCGAGCAGCGCATGTCCAAGGCCGGGATCGGCGCGATCGGCGGCGCGCTCGGCGGCTATATCCTGGGCGACATCGTCGGCGGCCGGCGCGACCGGTCTGAAAAGATCATCGGCGCCGGCATCGGCGCGATCGGCGGCGCCGCGATCGGCAGCTACATGGACCGGCAGGAGCGCGAGATCCGCGAGCGCACCGCGGGCACCGATGTCGAGGTGATCCGCCGGGGCGACGACCTCATCCTGTCGATGCCGTCGGGCATCACCTTCGCCACCGACAGCTCGACGATCGAGCCGCAGTTCCGTCCCACGCTCGACAAGGTCGCCGACGTCCTCGACCGCTACAACCAGACCTATGTCGACGTCTACGGCCACACCGATTCGACCGGGTCCGACGCCTACAACCAGTCGCTGTCGGAGCGCCGCGCGGACGCGGTCGCCAGCTACCTCTCGATGCGCGGCGTCGAATCGGCACGGCTCGAAGCGGTCGGCTATGGCGAGACCCAGCCCGTCGCCGACAACGCCACGCTTGAAGGCCGCGCCCAGAACCGCCGCGTCGAGATCAAGATCGTCCCGGTCCGCGACAGCGACATGCGCTAGTCGTCAAGGCCGCAAACTAACGCCGCGCCGCGAAGAAGTCTCTGAGCAGCGCCCGCGCCTCGCTCTCGCCGATCCCGGAATAGACCTCCGGCCGGTGGTGGCAGGTGGGTTGCGCGAAGAAGCGCGGGCCGTGCTCGACCGCGCCGCCCTTGGGATCGGGTGCACCGTAATAGACGCGCGCAATGCGGGCGTGCGCGATCGCCCCGGCGCACATCGCGCAGGGCTCGAGCGTCACCCAGAGGTCGCAATCCTCGAGCCGCTCGCGGCCGAGCTTCGCCGCCGCGGCCCGAATCGCCAGCATCTCGGCATGCGCGGTCGGATCGCTCAGCCGGCGCGGCGCGTTGGCCGCCACCGCTACGATGGTGACGCCCCGCATCACCACCGCGCCCACCGGCACCTCCCCCGCGGCCGCAGCGTCGCGGGCGGCATCCAGGGCGGCGCGCATCGGGTCGGGCAAGGGGAACATCGCCCCGCTATGCCCGCGTGCGCCGTCCTTGGCCACCGTCGCGAATCAGCGTCCGCTACTGCGCCTTCGCCGCCGGCTGAGCGGGCTGCGCCTTCTCGACCTCGACCCTCGGCACCTGGATGGTCTTGTTCTCCATCACCACCGTCGGCACCTGAATCGTCTCATTGGTGTAGCCCATGCCGACCTTGCCGACATCGGCCTTCACCTCGGGCGCCTTGCCGCCTTCCAGCTTGACCTCGGGCAGCGAGCCGGACTGCATGTTCACGCTCAGCATGCCGAGCGAGATCATCACCACGATCACAACGGCGGCGAGACCCAATATGGCCAGGATTGCACGCATCGTTTCAGTCTCTCCAATTGAATCGTTTGCGTAATAACGCCGCATGGCAGATCGAAGTTGCACGCGACCGGTCGAACGAGGTTGACGAAAAGCCCCCGCCCCGGTATCGGGCCGCACTTTCCGGGACAACCGGAACAGGCATAAACCTAGGAATCAAGCGATGTCGCGCATTTGCGAGCTGACCGGCAAGGGCCGGCAGGTGGGACACAATGTTTCCCACGCCAACAACAAGACCAAGCGCACCTTTCTGCCCAACCTGCAGAATGTGACGCTGATGTCGGAGTCGCTGGAGCGCTCGGTGCGCCTGCGCGTCTCGACTCACGGCCTGCGTTCGGTCGAGCATAATGGCGGCCTCGACAACTGGCTGCTCAAGACCAGCGACGAGAAGCTCTCGCTCAAGGCACGCCGTCTGAAGCGCGAGATCGCCAAGAAGGCGACTGCCGCCGCGGCCTGAACCCGCAAGGGTTTCGCGGTATCGACCCGCCCGCTCCCGCAAGGGACGCGGGCCGTTCGGCGTTCTGGCCCCGCTACACATCCAGCCGGAACTTGAGCAGCAGCGAGCGCTGGAGCCACCACTGATTGTCGTCCGACGCGATCCACAGGATCGTGTCGCGTCCCTCGCGAGTCACCGCCACCGCCTCGAAGTTATCGTGCACCACCGGCGCGGCGAAGCGCGCGATCTCCCGACCGGTGGCGATTCGACCCGCACCCAGGCTGCCCCGCTCGATGATCGTCACCACCGCGGTGAACATCTCGCGTAGCGACGCCTTGCGGTTGAGCACCACCAGCCGCCCGTCGGGCAGCTCGGCGATGTCGGTCGGCTTGAACCCCCTGGGCGGACGGTAGCTGAACGCGAAGCCGCGCTGCCCGGCGCGCGCCGGATCGCCCGCGAACCAGAGACCGCGCCGCGTGCCCCTGGCGCCGCCGTCCTCGCTCTCCGCGAGCACGATGAAGCTGCCGTCGCGCAGCCGCACCATTGCTTCGGCACCGCCATTTTCGGGCCATTTCCTCATCGCCGGCGGCGCGGAATGTGCCTCCGCCCGTACAAAGCCCGGGGCGAAGCGCCAGATCTGGTTCGCCCGCTCGAACCCGACCCACAGCTGCCCGGTCGCGGGATCGCGAGTCAGCGATTCGCTGTCGCGCTCGGACTTGTGCCAGCCGCGTCCGGGTCCGGCGGGCAGCTCGGCGAAGCGCGGCTCGCGCACCTGCCAGTCGCGCCCCATGCGGAAGCTGACGATGTTCCCCCCGTCGCTCAGCAGCGTGAAGCGATCGCCGTCGACGGTCATCGCCGAGAATCCGCCGAACGCCGGGCGCGGACCCGTCAGATACACGCCGCCCATGAAGGTCAGCCCGCCGAGCTTCACCCGCGCCGGATCGCGCCAGTCGAGCGCCACCCGATGCGCTGCCATCTCGACCCTATCGGGCAGCAGCGGCAACCGCTCGTCCCCCGACCAGCTCGGCACGAACAGCAGCAGCAGGAGGACGGAAAGCAGGATGCGCATCGCGCTCCTCATAGCGGCCCGATTCCTGCCGCAAAGCTGAACCTTGGATAACGCAGATGTTCAGCCAGCGCTCAACCCTGTTCATCTAGGAGCAAGCGCAACGGGTCGTGCGCGCGTATTGCGCATCCCGCCGAACAGCCGGTGCGCGTCTTGAGAGACGCCCCGCCCGTGTTTCCCCGCGTTGCGTATCGGGGAATGGGCGCTTTCCCCCTCGGGCCCTCCTTGCCGCACCGGCCAATTCCCGTTCCCGCCCTCGGCTCGTTCGCTGAACGGAAGATAACCGCCGCATTCAGGCGGGGCTCAATGCCGATGTGCGAATCCTTGTTCAACGATCGCGGCAAGGGGCCGCATCGCACGAAACGGCAGAACAAGGAGAAAACCGATGTTCAAGAAGCTTTCCCTGATCGGCGCCGCGCTGGCGATGACCGGTACCGCGCTGATCCCCGCCACGCCCGCCGCGGCGCAGCGCTACGAGTATCGCGACGACCGCGGCTATGGTGATCGCGGCTACCGCAGCTATCGCGGCTATGACCGCCGCTACAACAACCGCTACAACCGCTATCGGGCGCGCGAGAAGTGCCGCGACGGTGACGGCGGCACGATCGTCGGCGCGATCGCCGGCGGCCTTGCCGGCAACGCCATCGCCGGCCGCGGCGATCGCACGCTCGGCACGATCCTCGGCGGTGCGGTGGGTGCTATCGCCGGCCGCGAGATCGACCGCTCGGACCGCCCGGGCTATTGCCGCCGCTAAGCCGTTAGCGGCTTGAACAAGGAGGCCGGCTCCCGCGAGGGGGCCGGCCTTACTTGCATCGGATACCAAGTGTATCAGTTGAGCAACACTCTGCGGCCAATCGCGCGATTCGAACGTCTTGGCGCTTGTTTCTGCCACATTCGCCACCCAGATGCGCCCTCCCCGAGGCACGGAGAACACGCGCCCAGGGCTGTAAAAAGGAATATAGAACAACATGAAGAAGATTGCTCTGGCGCTCGTCGCTCTGACTGCCGCCGCGACCCCGGCTTTCGCCCAGGACGAAGCTGCTCCCTTCACCGGCGGCCACATCACCGCGATCGTCGGCTACGACATGCTCGACCTCAATACCTCGGGCCTCGATAACCCCAACGGCCTGACCTATGGCGCTGCCCTGGGCTATGACTATCAGAGCGGCAACGTGCTGTTCGGCGTCGAGGGCGAAGTGATCGGTTCGACCGCCAAGATCGAGGCCGGCAACACCACCGTCGCGCGCGCGGGCCGCGATCTCTATGCGGGCGGCCGCATCGGCTACGTCTTCGGCCGCACCGCGGTCTACGGCAAGGTCGGCTATGCCAATGCGCGCGTCGAGACGATCGCGGGCGACGAGAATGGCGACGGCATCCGCTTCGGCGGCGGCGTCGAGCACAAGTTCACCGACAAGCTCTTCGTGAAGGGCGAGTACCGCTACACCAACTACGAAGCGGACGTTGAGCGTCACCAGGTCGTCGCCGGCGTCGGCGTGCGCTTCTGATGCGCTGATGCCGCGGTTTGGACAGCGCCGCGGCGTGAGATGAAGGAGGCCGGTTTCCGTGAGGAAGCCGGCCTTTTCTGTGACGGGAGCATATGCTCCACTTGTCGTCACCCGGCCTTGAGCCGGGACCCGGCTTCTTCACTGCACCCCGCAGCACGGGCAAAGCCCGCGCTGGCGTCGGACGGGTTCCGCCAAGGCGACGCCCCCCCGCGCCCAGCCCGCCCCGGCGAAAGCCGGGTCAGTACATATGCTGCCCGCCGTTGATGCTCAGCGTCGATCCGGTGACGAACCCGCCCTCCTCCGAGCAGAGGAACGCCACGCCGCGCGCGATCTCGTTGGCTTGGCCCAGGCGGCCGACCGGGATCTTGGCCACGATCTTCTCGAGCACCTCGGCCGGCACCGCCGCCACCATGTCGGTGTCGATATAGCCCGGCGCGATCGCATTCACCGTCACCCCGGCGCGCGCGCCTTCCTGCGCCAGCGCCTTGGTGAAGCCGTGGATGCCGCTCTTCGCCGCAGCATAGTTGACCTGGCCGTACTGCCCGGCCTGGCCGTTGATCGAGCCGATGTTGACGATCCGCCCCCATTTGCGCTCGCGCATGCCGGGGAAGGTGCCCTTGGCCATGTTGAAGCAACCGCCGAGATTGGTATCCATGACCTCCTTCCACATCTGGTAGGTCATCTTGAGGATCGTGCCGTCGCGCGTGATGCCGGCATTGTTGACCAGCACGTCGACCGGCCCCAGCGCGCTCTCGACCTGCGCGATCCCGGCCTGGCACGCGTCATAGTCGGCGACGTCCCATTTGAACGCCTTGATCCCGGTGCGCTCGGTGAATTCGGCGGCGCGCTGGTCGTTTCCGGCATAGTTGGCGGCGACCTCCATCCCCATGTCCTTGAGCGCGACGCTGATCGCCTCGCCGATCCCGCGCGTGCCGCCGGTTACGATCGCTACCCGTGCCATGAACCTCTCCCGAAATGGTTGAAGGAAAGGCTAGGCAAGCTCCGTCCAGCCCGCAAGCTCCCTTGCGAGAATGTTGCGCAACATGAACAGCCCCGGCGCGCTATCGTTGAGGCACTCGAGATAGGCGAAGCGCTCGCCCCCCGCCGCCTCGAAGCTCGCCCGCCCGCGGATCGCCAGCTCCTCCAGCGTCTCGAGGCAGTCCGCGGCAAAGCCCGGCGCGACCACCGCGACCCGCTTGACGCCCTTGCCCGGCAACGCCGCGAGCGTCGCATCGGTCGCTGGCTCCAGCCATTTCGCCCGCCCGAAGCGCGACTGGAACGCGACGATCAGCTCGCGCCCCAGCGCCTCGCTCAGCAGCCGCGCCGTCTTCACGCAATGGCAATGATAGGGATCGCCCAGCTCCAGCGTCCGCTGCGGCATCCCATGGAAGCTCGCGACGAGCGCCTGCGGCTCGAAATCGAGCGCGGCGAGCTGCGCCTCGACCGAGTCCTTGAGCGCAGCGATATAGGCCGGGTCGTCATGATAGGGCGGCAGCGTCCGCACCGCCGGCTGCCAACGCATCCCCGCCAGCGCCGCGAATGCCGCGTCGTTGGCGGTCGCGGTCGTCGCCGCGCAATATTGCGGATAGAGCTGTGCGATCAGGATGCGCTCGCACCCCGCTTCCTTCATCGCCGCGAGCCGATCGCCGATCGCCGGATTGCCGTAGCGCATCGCCCAGTCGACGCGCACCTTCGGCCACGCGTCCTGCAGCGCCTTCGCCTGCCGCGCGGTGATCGCCGCCAGCGGCGACCCCTCATCGGTCCACACCAGCCCATAGGCGTGCGCCGACTTCCTCGGCCGCGTGCGCAGGATCACGCCGCGCAGGATCGGCTGCCACACGATCTGTGGGATCTCGACCACGCGCCGGTCCGACAGGAACTCGGCGAGGTAGCGCCGCACCGCCGGCGCATCGGGCGCGTCGGGCGTGCCAAGATTGACCAGCAGCACCCCGACCTTGCGCTCGGGGATCATGGGGTGTCCGGCCGGGGTCATTCGCCGCCCGGGATCAGTGGAAGCTGGCGCAGCCGCACGCCGGTCGCGGCGTGCAGCGCATTGGCGATCGCCGGCGCGACGGGCGGCACCGCGAGCTCGCTCACCCCCCCGGGATCGGCGTCGCTCGCGATCAGCTCGACCATGATCTGCGGCGAGTCCGCCAGCCGCGGCAGCTCGAGATCGCGCAAGCTGCGCGCATCGGGCCGGTTGCCGGTGAAGCCGGTCGTCGCGCCCAGCGCCGCGGCCATGCCGAAGATCAACCCGCCTTCGATCTGCTGCTCGACCACGCTCGGGTTGACCACGCGCCCGCAATCGACTGCGGCGACCAGCCGGTCGACCTTGACGCGCTGGTCGCCGCCGACCGAGGCCTCGGCCATCACCGCGATATAGCTCCCGCGAAAGGCGTGGCAGGCCAGCCCCTGTCCGCTCCCCGGCAATCCACCCTGCCACCCGCCGAGCGAGGTCACCGTCGACAGGCAGCGCGCCAGCCGCGGCTCGGCCGCCAGCATCGCGATGCGGAACGAGAAGGCCTCGACCTCGGCGACATGCGCCAGCTCGTCGATGAAGCTCTCGGTGAAGAAGGCGGTGTAGCTGTGTGCGCCCGAGCGCCAATAGCCGGTGGGCACGCCGATCTCCGCGGGATGGTGGTCGATCGCGAGCGCCGGGATGCGATAGGGCGGCCGCGCCCCTGCCACCGCCGACGCGTCGCCGATCCCGCTCATGGCGAGGCTCGCCCCGACCGTCCCGCCGCCACCGGTGAGCCGCTTCGCCAGCTCGTGTCCGGTCGACGGCGCCGCGATCTTGGCGAGCCAGCCCGCGATGCTGCCGTTCGACCCCAGTTTCGCCGTCATCCGCGCCGCCGCCGGCGCGCGGAAGCGGTCATGCGCGCTGGTCTCACCGCGCGACCAGGTTAGTTGCACCGGCTTCTTCACCGCGCGCGCGATCAGCGCCGCCTGCTCGGCGACCTGATGCTCCAGATTCTGGCCAAACGATCCGCCCGCCAGCACCGGGTGCACCACCACCTCGCCGGTGCCGATCCCCAGCACCCGCGCCACCGCGGCGCGCGCCAGCCCCGGCGCCTGAGTCGGGAGCCACAGGCGCGCCCGGCCATCCTCCCACACCGCGGTCGCGCTCATCGGCTCGATCGCGGCATGCAGCGCCAGCCCGGCGCGATACTCGGCCGTCACCACCCGCGCGCCCGCGAACGCCGCGGCGAGATCCCCCGCCGACGCCATCCGCTCGCCTTCGCCGTCGAGCGCGGCATCGAGCGCGGCCTGGATCGTCTCGCTCTCCACCCGGCCCGCCACCTCGAAGCGCGGGTTGAGCGCCTCCAGCGCCTGGCTCGCCGCCCACCAATTGTTGGCGACCGCCGCGACCCACATCTCGTTCTTCACGATCTGCAGCGTCCCCGGCACGTCGCGCGCCGCCGCCTCGTCGATCGCAGCAAGCTTCACGGTTCCGACCGGTCCCTGGCGCAGCGCCGCGAATACCATCCCGGGCAAGCGGATGTCGCCCGCGAAATTCGCGCTGCCGTCGACCTTGCCCGGCGCGTCGAGCCGCGGCAGCGGTTCGCCGCTCAGCCGCCCGGTCTCGCCGTCGCGCAACGGCAGATCGTCGGGCACCTTCTCACTGGCGGCCGCGGCCGCGAGCTCGCCGAAGCGCAGCCGCTGCTGGCCGTGCACGACATGGCCGCCGGTGGTATCGCAATCCTGCCAGTCGACGCCCCAGCGCCGCGCCGCCGCCTTGCACAGCATCGCCCGCGCCGCCGCGCCTGCCGCGCGCAGCGGCGCCTCGAAGCTGCGCAGCGAGGTCGATCCGCCGGTCAGCATCACCGCGTTGCGCACCGCCCAGCTCCGCTCGAGCCGCTCGGGCAGCACGCCGGGGAACAGCTCGCCCAGCGCCAGCGCATTGGCATAGAGCGGATTCAAGGGCGCCTGCTCGACCCCGACCATGCGCCAGTCGGCGCCAAGCTCGTCGGCAAGCATTTGCGGCAAGGTCGTGAACACGCCCTGGCCATATTCGCATTGCGGGATCGCGACGGTGACCTGGCCGTTGGTGGCGATCTTGAGCCATGCGCCGAACGCGGTCTCGTTGTCGCGTGCGCTCAAATTGGGAAGATAGGCGCGCGGCCATACGGCCCAGGCGACGACCAGCCCGATCCCCGCGCCGCCGCCGATCAGCAGCGTGCGCCGATCGATGCCCTTCCTTCGCTCCATCGCCCACGCTCTACCCGCGGTTCAATCGGCACGCCAGCCGTGGCAAGCGACAATAATCCTCCCCCGCCAGGGGGAGCTGGCAGGCGCCGCCTTACGGAGGGGGCGGAAGCACGCCGCTATGTTCTGGAATCCTCCCTCCGTCGCGCTACGCGCGCCACCTCCCCCTGGCGGGGAGGATGGAATCGAGCCGCCGCATCCAAGTCTTGGGTTTGCCGTGATATGCGGATAGGACAGCGCCGAACCCCCGGGAGGCATCCACTTGATCCTGTCCACCGCCGCTGCCGCCGCTGCGAACCATATCCAGTTCAGCCAGCTCGGCCTCGATCCGGTCGCGCTCGACCTCGGCTTCTTCCAGCTCAAATGGTATTCGCTCGCCTATATCGCGGGCATCCTGATCGGCTGGTGGTACCTGCTCAAGCTGCTCGCCCAGCCTGGCGCGCCGATGGCCCGCCGCCATGCCGACGACATGGTGTTCTATGCGACGATCGGCATCATCGTCGGCGGCCGCCTCGGTTATGCGATCTTCTATCAGCCGCAGCTGTTCGTCGAGCCGTTGAAGCTGCTGCAGTTGTGGGAAGGCGGCATGTCCTTCCATGGCGGCGTGATCGGCGTCACGCTCGCCATCCTGTGGCTGTGTCGCAAGGAAAAGCTCAGCTGGCTGCGCGTCCACGATTACGTCGCCTGCTGCGTCCCCTTCGGCCTGTTCTTCGGCCGCCTCGCCAATTTCGTGAACGGCGAGCTGTGGGGCCATCAGACCAATGTCGCCTGGGCGATCGTGTTCGAGCGTACCGGCGGCAATGTGCCGCGCCATCCGAGCCAGCTCTACGAAGCGGGACTCGAGGGACTGCTGCTCTTCGCCGTGCTGTGGTTCCTGTTCTGGAAGACCGAGGCACGCTACCAGCCGGGCAAGCTCGTCGGCACCTTCCTGCTCGGCTACGGCCTGTCGCGCTGGTTCGTCGAATTCTTCCGCGAGCATGACTCGCAGTTCGACGGCACGATCTTCGCGACCCCGGGCCTGCACATGGGCCAGCTGCTCACCGTGCCGATGATCGTCGGCGGCCTCTACCTGATCGCGACCGCCAAGAAGCGCCGCGAGCGGGTCGAGCCGATCGCCGGCGGCCCCAGCGTCGCCTGAGACATGTCGGAGGAAGGTCCGCTCCCCGAACGGATCGCCCGCGCCATCACGCTCGCGGGGCCGATCCCGCTGTCGCAATTCATGGGCGCGGCGAACACGCATTATTACGCCACGCGCGATCCGCTGGGCACGCGCGGCGACTTCACCACCGCCCCTGAGATCAGCCAGATGTTCGGCGAGCTGATCGGCCTCGCGCTGGCGGACCTGTGGGATCGCGCGGGACGCCCGCGGTCGCATTATGTCGAGTTCGGCCCCGGCCGCGGCACGCTCGCCGCCGATGCGCTGCGCGCAATGGCCAGCGCGGGCCTGACGCCGCCGGTCCATTTCGTCGAGAACAGCCCGGTGCTCCGCGCCGAGCAGGCCAGGGCGGTGCCCCATGCCGAGTGGGCGATCGACCTGGTCGGTCTGCCCGACGATGCGCCGCTGCTCGTCGTCGCCAACGAATTCTTCGACGCGCTCCCGATCCGGCAGCTGGTCAAGACCGCCGAAGGGTGGCGCGAGCGGCTCGTCGCCTGCCAGGACACGCTGTTCCTGCCGGTGGTCGGCAATACCGTGTTCGACCCGATCATCCCGCCCGAGTTCCGCGACGCGCCCGCGGGCTCGATCCTCGAGACCTCGCCGCCCAGCGTCGCCGTGCTGCGCGCGCTCGCCGCGCGCCTGCTCGCCCAGGGCGGCGCGGCGCTGATCATCGACTATGGCTATGCCGGCCCGGCGATCGGCGACACGCTCCAGGCGGTGCGCGGCCACGCCTATGCCAACCCGTTCGAGGATCCGGGCGAGGCCGACCTCACCGCGCATGTCGATTTCGGCACCCTGGTCGAGGCGGCGCGCGTCGAGGGCCTCGTCGCGCACGGTCCGGTCACCCAGGGCGCCTTCCTCGACGCGCTCGGCATCGCGCCTCGCGCCGCCGCGCTCGCCAAGGCGTCGCCCGACCGCGCCGACGAGATCGCCGTCGCCCGCGACCGCCTGACCGGCGACGAGGCGATGGGCGAGCTGTTCAAGGTCATCGCCCTCACCGCGCCCGATTGGCCAACCCCCGCAGGCTTCGCATGATCACTTACGACACGCCCGCTGCGCACGATGCCGACGCGCTCGACACGATGGCGCGCGACGCCTGGGTCCGCACTTTCGGTCATGGCTATAGCGACGCCGATCGCGACGCTTATGTCGGCTATGCCTACGGCCCGACCGGCCAGCTCCGCGCGCATCTCACCGATCCGGCCACCTCCTGGCAGGTCGCACGCGATGGCGACGAGATCATCGGCTATGCCAAGCTGGTGCCGCCCTGGCTCGACCAAGCCGGCCCCGGCGATCTCCAGCTCGCGCAGATCTACGTCGCGCATGGCTGGCACGGCCGCGGCATCGCCAAGGCCTTGATGGACTGGAGCATCGCCACCGCCCGCGCCCGCAACGCGCCTGCGCTGCTGCTCACGGTGTTCGAGGAGAATGCGCGCGCGATTCGCTTCTACGCCAAGTACGGCTTCGTCCATATCGGCGACTATGCCTTCCCGGTCGGCAAGAAGATCGACCGCGACCTGATCATGAAGCTCGACCTGTGAGCGAGCGGGTCGAGGTCGTCCGCGCGCGCGCCCTCGAAGGCGTCGCCCACGGCTTCCTCGGCCGCACCGGCGGCGTTTCGACCGGTCCCACCGCCAGCCTCGACATGGGCCGCCGCGGCCGCCCGCCCACGCCCGAGTTGATCGAGAACCAGCGCCGCGCCCTCGCCGCTGTCGCGCCGGGCACGCAGCTGGTCGGCCTCTACCAGGTCCATAGCGCCGACGCCGTTACCGTGCTCGAGCCGTGGAGCGACGAGCTCCGCCCGCATGCCGACGCGCTGGTCACCAACCGTCCCGGCCTCACGCTGGGCATCCTCACCGCCGACTGCGCGCCGGTCCTCCTCGCCGATCGCGAGGCGGGTGTCATCGGTGCCGCGCATGCCGGGTGGAAGGGCGCGATCGGCGGCGTCACCGACTCGACCATCGCCGCGATGGAAGCGCTCGGCGCGCGCCGCGAGCACATCACCGCCGCGGTCGGCCCCTGCATCGCCCGCGCGAGCTACGAGGTCGACGAGGGCTTCCGCATCCGCTTCGCCGAGCTCGATCCCGTCAACGCCCGCTTCTTCATCCCCGGCCGCGACGGCCGCCACCAGTTCGACCTCGAAGCCTATGTCGTCCACCGCCTCGCCGCCGCCGGCCTGCGCAGCGTCGAGGCGCTCGGCGAGGACACCTATTCCCAGCCCGAGCGCTTCTACAGCTTCCGCCGCGCCACGCATCGCGGCGAACCCGATTACGGCCGTCAGATTTCGCTGATCGCCCTGACTTGATCGCATTGACCAGTTGAAGCGTTGGTGCGAGTGCAGCTTGAAAGACGTTTCAACTGATACGATCCCGTGAGAGGCATCCAGCAATGACCGACAAGCCCGTCAAGCCCGACGAAGCCGCCCTCACCGGCACCACCCCGCGCCGCCGTCCCAAGCCTTCGGTCGACAAGGTCGGCGATCGCCAGCTCAGCCCCGCGACGCTGATGATGGGCCATGGCTACGACCCGATGCTGTCGGAGGGATCGCTCAAGCCCCCGATCTTCGCCACCTCGACCTTCGTCTTCCCCAACGCCGCCGCGGGCAAGCGCCATTTCGAGGGCGTCACCGGCAAGCGCCCCGGCGGCGCCGAGGGCCTGGTCTATTCGCGCTTCAACGGCCCCAACCAGGAGATTCTCGAGGATCGCCTCGGCATCTGGGAGGAGGCGGAGGACGCGCTCGCCTTCTCGTCGGGCATGTCCGCCATCGCCACGCTGTTCCTCGCCATGGTCAAGCCCGGCGACACGATCGTCCATAGCGGTCCGCTCTATGCCGCGACCGAGACGCTGATCGCGCGCATCCTCGGCAAGTTCGGCGTCCATTGGCTCGACTTCCCCGCCGGCGCCACGCGCGAGGAGATCGACGCGGTCCTGGCCAAGGCCGCCTCGGGCAATGTCGCGCTGATCTATCTCGAAAGCCCCGCCAACCCGACCAACGCGCTGGTCGATGTCGAGGCGGTCGCCGCCAGCCGCGACGCGATCTTCACGGGCGCCAACAAGCCGCCGATCGCGATCGACAACACCTTCCTCGGCCCGCTCTGGGCCAAGCCGCTCCAGCAGGGCGCCGACCTCGTCGTCTATTCGCTCACCAAATATGCCGGCGGCCACTCGGACCTCGTCGCGGGCGGCGTGCTCGGGTCGAAGGAACTGATCAACACCATCCGCCTGATGCGCAACACGATCGGCACGATCTGCGATCCCAACACCGCCTGGATGCTGCTCCGTTCGCTCGAGACGCTCGAACTCCGCATGTCCCGCGCGGGCGAGAACGCGGTCAAGGTCTGCGAATTCCTCCGCACCCACCCCAAGGTCGAGAAGGTCGGCTATCTCGGTTTCCTCGAAGAGGGCAGCCGCCAGGCCGACATCTACCAGCGCCACTGCACCGGCGCCGGCTCGACCTTCTCGCTCTATTTGAAGGGCGGCGAGAAGGAGGCGTTCGTCTTCCTCGACAGCCTCAGGATCGCCAAGCTGGCAGTCTCGCTCGGCGGCACCGAGACCCTCGCCTCCGCCCCCGCGGCGATGACCCACCTCTCGGTCCCCGACGCGCGCAAGAAGGCGCTCGGCATCACCGACAACCTCGTCCGCATCTCGATCGGCGTCGAGGACGCGGACGACCTCATCGCCGACTTCGAGGAGGCGCTGAAGGCGGTGTGACGCGCGGCGCGGGCGAGCTATGAACCCGCCGCGCCTCGTGCCGCGCGCCGCCGCAGTATCAGGCCCAGGACGACCATCGTCGCGAGCCACAGCCCGACCAGCATCACCAGCACCCGCCCCAGCGGTCCCGCGATCTCGCCGGTGTGCACCGGATAGGGCAGCGCCATGAACTTGTAGGCGGCGCTCGCCTTCTGCAGCGGCCATGCGCCACGCACGCTGGCGTCGTTGCCGTTCACCACGACCAGGCTGCCGCCATAGCCGTCCGCCCGGAAATACTCGCCTGGCTGGTTGACCCACAGGCGGAAGGAGGCGTCGGTGGCGGTCGGCATCGTCCCACCGACGAAACGGCTGCCCGGCACCGCCGCCTCCGCCGCCCGCGCGGCTGCCGCGAATCCGGCGCCGTCGCCTGCGGGCGGAATCGCCGGCGTGGTGATCGGCGGGGCGCCGATCGGCCCTTCGATACTATGCTCGAAATGGATGACCACCGCGGCCGCCACGACGACGAAGGCGGGTATGACGCCGGCCAGGCCGATCCGGCGGAACCATGCCCCTGTACGCCCGCTGCGATCCGGCTCCAGCAGCGCTTGCCATCGACCCGAACGCCGCAATGACCCGATGGCCCCGATCGACAGGCTGGCCAGCAGGAGGATGCCGCTGATCGCCAGGATCCATTCTCCCGTCTTCCCTGCTGCCAGCGACAGATGGACTTCGCGAACCCATTCGAGCGCGGTCCGCTCGCCATCGGGCATGTCGAGCAGCACCGTGCCGTCGCCCGCGATGCGCGCATTGCGCAGGGTCCCGTCGGTGGCAGTGTAGTTGAGGAAGAAGCGGTCCTTCATCCCTGCGGTGGTCCAGATCCAGTTGGCCTTCGCCTTGCCGCCCGCCGCCTCGATCGCCGCGATCCGCCGTTCGATCCCGGGAAAGTCCTTGGACGGTGCGATGGGGGAGACGATCCGGTCGTTGAGCTCGAAATGATAGGCCAGCATGATCCCGGTGACGGCGGTCAGCAGCCAGATCAACGCTGCCCCGACGCCAAGCGCGTTCAATATGCGAATCCCGACCGGCTTCGCGCCTCCCTCGGCCTGCATCGCTCTCTCCCCTCAGCTTCTCGTTATGGTTTCGCGTCACGCCGCGCGCGCTGGCCCTCCAGCTCCGCGACCCATTGCGCCGCCGTGGTCGGTCCGCTCGCCTCGAAATGCACATGGTCGGCCATCTCTTCGCGCACCGATACGAAGTAGAGCGCTCCCGTCGGCAGTTTCAGCTCGGCGATCTTCGCGGCCATCGCCGCTTCCTGGGCCGGTGTCGGCTTCGGGCGGGCAGGCTTGTAGAGCAGAACATCCCAGCCCTCACCGCCGGCGTGCAGGAACAGCTGCGTCGGCGGCTGGCCGCCCGCGACATTGACCTTGTCCCATTCGGCCATGCTGCGGATGAACGCCTCGGTCTTGCCGGGCGCCAGCCTGAACATCTCGAACACCGGTTGCGTCAGCTCGGCAGGCGGTGTCGCGCGTGCCGGCG
This sequence comes from Sphingomonas sp., assembly GCF_039595165.1. Taxonomy (GTDB): domain Bacteria; phylum Pseudomonadota; class Alphaproteobacteria; order Sphingomonadales; family Sphingomonadaceae; genus Sphingomonas. The sequence continues at coordinate 1,907 of NZ_JBCNMA010000016.1, read as the reverse complement.
CCAGCATCGCCGCGATGGTGATTGCGATCAGGATCGAAAGCCTTCGGTGCATCGTCGCCCCCGTTGCTTGGATCCGATGTTGCAACCCCCACGAAGCCGCGGGCAACCGGTGAAAACGGGTCAGGCCATGTCGAACCGGGTAACAGTTCCGCCTCTTGAGAACGGGTCGCGTTGCGGCTGGCCCCCGCGACCGCGCTCGCCTATCACCCACGCAGTGCCCGACGAGTTCGCCTTCCTCACCGCCTTGCGCGCGATCGCGACGCATCCTGCCGCCGCAGGACTCGCCGACGACACCGCCGTGCTCGACGTCGTCGCCGGCCGCCTGATCCTGACCAGCGATACCATGGTCGAGAGCGTCCACTACCGCCCGCACGACCCGGCGGACTCGATCGGGTGGAAGCTCGCCGCGGTCAACCTCTCCGACCTCGCCGCCAAGGGCGCGACGCCGACCGGCTGCCTGCTCAACTATGCCCTGTCGGGTGACGCCGATTGGGACCGCGCCTTTCTCGCCGGCCTCGACGAAGCCCTCACCCGCTTCGCCATGCCGCTGCTCGGCGGCGACACGGTGGCGGTGCCCCAAGGCGCACCACGCAGCCTCACCCTCACCGCGATCGGCACCGCGCAACCGAACACTCCGCTCCGTACCGGCGCTCGGCCCGGCGACGCTTTATGGGTCACCGGCCAGATCGGCAGTGCGGGCTTCGGTCCCGACGGCGAGCCGCGCGATCTCGCCCGCTACCTCCGCCCCCAGCCGCGCCTCGCGGCGGGCCAGGCGCTCGCGCCCGTCGCCACCGCGATGATGGACGTCTCCGATGGCCTGCTCATCGATGCCCGCCGCCTGGCCGAGGCCAGCCGCGTCGCGATCACGATCGACCTCGACGCCGTCCCGCTCGCCCTGCCCGGCCTCGATCCGCTCGCGGCCGCCACCGCCGGCGACGATTACGAGCTGCTCTTCACCTTGCCCGCCGGCATCGAACCGCCGGTGGCGGCGACGCGCATCGGCGTTGCCGGTGTGGGCACGGGCCTGACCTTGACCGCGGGTGGCGACCCTGTCCCGCTACCCGAACGGCTCGGCTATCGCCACGGCGGCTGAGCCAATCCTCCCTCGCCAGGGGGGATTGATTGACTGTCTCGCCCCACACCCCTTCATTTGCGTCAGCTTCGACAACTGGCCCCGGGCTGCTTGACAGCCCCCAACCCCGCTCTAGGCTCCGCCCCGACCACCGGCCGCACCGGACGAAGAACCGGGCGGCGGGCGGAGTTCTAGGGGAAGGATACCAGATGACGATTGTCTATATCGCCATCGCGTGCGGCGTACTCGCCGTGCTCTATGGTTTGGTGACATCGCAGCAAGTGCTGCGCGCGCCCGCGGGCGACCAGAAAATGCAGGACATCGCCGCCGCCATCCAGGAAGGCGCCAAGGCCTATCTCGGCCGTCAATACACCACCATCGCGATCGTCGGCGTGATCGTCGCCGTCGTGCTGTTCTTCACCCTCGGCGGGCTCTCGACCGCCGCCTTCCTGCTCGGGGCGGTGCTCTCGGGGGTCGCGGGCTATGTCGGCATGCACATCTCGGTGCGCGCCAACGTCCGTACCGCCGAAGCTGCGCGCAGCTCGCTGCAGGGCGGCCTCACGCTCGCCTTTCGCTCGGGCGCGATCACCGGGATGCTCGTCGCGGGCCTCGGCCTGCTCTCGATCTCGGCGCTTTTCTGGTATCTCGTCGGCCCCGCGCGAGCCGAGCCCAATGGCGAGGAGATCATCCACGCGCTCACCGCGCTAGCCTTCGGCGCCTCGCTGATCTCGATCTTCGCGCGCCTCGGCGGCGGCATCTTCACCAAGGCCGCCGACGTCGGCGCCGACCTGGTCGGCAAGGTCGAGGCCGGCATCCCCGAAGACGATCCCCGCAA
>NZ_JBCNMA010000015.1:0-49671 GCF_039595165.1 Sphingomonas sp. | reverse complement strand
CTCCGGGTTGCAGGGCATATCGGCCGTCCGACGAACCTACCCCTCCGTCAGCGCTACGCGGCGCCACCTCCCCCTCCGGGGAGGGTGCTTACCCGCCCACCCTCACGGCCAGTTGATCGCGAACCGCAGCGTTGTCGGCACCGCGCGCACGGGCACGGTCATGTGCCCCTCTCCCGCGAAGATCTCCGATTGCGTGCGCAGCCCAAAGGCCGACAGCGGCGCCATGCGCCGGACGAAATCCTCGGCATCCCAGCGCTCGAGGATCGCTTCCTCGCGGTCGCCCGCGACTACCAGCAGCCGGCTCGCCTTCGGTACGCTTCCCGCCCGCAGCCGGCCCACGAAGTCGCGTTCCTCCTTCAGGGTCAACGCCTCGTGCCAGAAGATCGACGGGCTCGCCGCGATGATCGCATGGAACGCGTCCGGTCGCGTATAGAGCACATGCAGCGCGAACAGCCCGCCTAGGGAATGGCCGAATAGCGACTGGCGGTCGGGATTGATCTTGTAGCGCTTGCCGATCTCGGTACGCAACTCACCGGTCAGGAAATCGCGGAACCTGTCCCAGCCCCCGCTCTTCGACTTGGCGAATTTGGCATAGGCGCCCGATGTCGTCGGCGCCCCGGTGAAATCGTCGATCCGCCGCACGTCATAGGCTTCGTCGGTGGGATAGCCCACGCCGACCACGATCGCCTTGTCGCCGGGCGACCATTCGGTCATCCGCCGCGTCTCCGCGAAGGAGGCGAACAGCGCGTTGCCGTCGAGCACGTAGAGCACTGGATAGCCCCCTTCGGGCGGAGCCGCTTTGGGGAAGGACAAGAAGATCCGATAGACCCCGCCATGCGCGGCCTTCATGTCGAACGTCGCGGTCTGCGGCATGGTATAGCCCGGCAGCGCCGCCGGCTTTTCCCGCCCCGATGCGGGCATGGCCAACGCCAGCGTCGCCATCATCGCAAGCGTCTTCGCACCAGTCATTGGCACCTCCCCAAGGATTCGCGCGTCAGGCTAGCCCCGCCCGGCCGATCGCCAAAGGCAACGCCGGGGTAAGCCGCAACGCAGAACGGGTAAGGTCAGGCGCCGAACGCCATCGGCGGCCACCGCCCCGCCCACGGGCTGGCGATCTCCAGCTCTTCGCCCAGCCCCAGCAGCAGCTCGTCTCCGCCCTGTGCCGCGGAGAACATCGCACCTACCGGCAGCCCTCCCTCCCCCGCGGACAGCGGCAGCGAGATGCTCGGCGTGCCGGTCATGTTGTGGAGGGGCGTGTAGTTCACATAGCCGAACAGCGCATCGAACAACGCGTCCGTCGGCCGAGTCGGCGCGAGATGGCCGAGCGGTGGCGGCACGCTCGCGGTGACTGGCGAGAGGACCACGTCGAACCGCTGATGGAATGCCGTGAGCGCCGTCGCACCGCGATCGATCTGCGCCAGCGCTTCGGCCAGCAGCTCCGGGGTCACGAGCGCGCGCCGCTCGGCCAGCCCGAGCGTCCAGGGTTCGAGCACGTCGTGCGCGCGATCGCCATAGTGATCGGCGACCTCGCCGCCGAGATAATCCCACAGCGTGGTGAAGCCGGTGAACATGGCCGCGCGGTCGATCGGCTGGCTGACCTCCTCGACACGATGCCCCAACGTCTCGCACAGCGCCGCCGCGCGCCGCACCACCGCCTCGACTTCGGCCTCCGGCCCGGTGCCGTCGAGGCCGATCAGGTCGAGCGCGATCCGCAGCTTCCGGCCGGCCGGAATCGCCGTGCCCTTCCCGGCAGGGCGCAGCAGCCGCGCCACCCAGATGGTGTCGCGCATCGACCGGCCATAGAGACTGTCGGAGCACAGGATGTCGTCGACCAGATTATAGGCGCGCGCGCGCAGGTTCCACCCGCGGCTCGGCTTGAATCCGACGATCCCACAGTTCGAGGCGGGAATGCGGATCGATCCGCCCGCGTCGCTCGCGGTGGCGAAGGGCACGAGCCCCGCCGCTACCGCAGCGCCGGCCCCGCTGCTCGACCCGCCCGAGCTGCGCGAGACGTCCCACGGATTGCAGGTCGGGCCGTAGAGCAGCGCCTCCCCGCTCGCGTTGAGCCCGAACTCGGGCATGGTGGACATTCCCACCGGCACCATCCCCGCGCGATCCAGCGCCCGTGCCAGGGGAAAGGCGCGGCGGGCGACCTCTCCCTGCTTCGCGCGCGATCCCGCCTCGCACGGGAAGCCGGGATATTCGAGCGAAGCCTTGAGCAGATAGGGCACCGCCGCCATCGCCGCCTCGCGATCCACCCGCGCCACGGCCTCACGCGCATGGCCGAAGGCGCGCACCGCCACCGCATTGAGCGCTCCGTCCAACGCCTCGATCCGCAGGATCGCCGCCTCGACCAGCGCCTGGACCGGCACCTCGCCGCGTCGCACCAGCTCGGCTTGGCCATGCCCATCGAGCCGCGCGATCGCGTCGGCCTGCGCAAGCGTCATCGACATGCGTATCTCATCCCCGAATTGCTGATCGATCTGCACAGCGAGCTCGACGATTCGTCCAGTCCGCCACCCGTTTCCCCGGCGCGTTACCCGTCACGCCGCGCGCGCGGCCACCTCCGGCGGCGCGACCAGCCCGAACAGGTCGCGCGGATCGGCGGGCGCGGTGATCAGGTCGAGCGTCTCGAACCGCCCGGTCTCCGTGGCGAGATCGCGCAGCAGCCGCAGCGCGGCGAAATCCTCGACCGCGAAACCGACCGAGTCGAACAGGGTGATCTCGTCGCGCCGTGTGCGCCCCGGCGCCGCGCCGCTGATCACCTGCCACAGCTCGGTCACCGGAAAGTCGGCCGGCATCTGCTGGATCTCGCCCTCGATCCGCGTCTGCTCGGTCAGCTCGACGAACACGCTCGCCCGCGACAATATGTCCTTCTGCAGCTCGGTCTTGCCCGGGCAGTCGCCCCCCACCGCGTTGAGGTGCATCCCCGCGCCGACCATGTTGTCGGAAAGGATCGTCGCATGCGCCTTGTCGGCGGTGACGGTGGTGACGATGTCCGCCCCCATCACCGCGCCGCCCGGCTCCTCGCACGCCGTCACGCGCACGCCCTGCGCGGCCATGTTGCGCACGAACTTGGCGGTCGCCGCAGGGTCGATGTCATAGACGCGCAGCGTCTCGATCCCCAGCACCGCGCGGAACGCCATCGCCTGGAACTCGGATTGCGCGCCGAGCCCGATGATCGCCATCGTCTTCGCATCGGGCCGGGCGAGATGCTTCGCCGCCAGCGCGGACATCGCCGCGGTGCGCAGCGCCGTCAGGATCGTCATTTCGGACAGGAACACGGGATAGCCCGTCTCGACCTCCGCCATCAGCCCGATCGCGACCACCGTCTGCAGTCCGCGCTCGAAGTTATACGGGTGCCCGTTGACATATTTGAAGCTGTAGAGCGCCTCGTCCTGCGTCGGCATCAGCTCGATAACGCCGCCGGGGCTGTGGCTCGCCAGCCGCGGAATGCGCTCGAACCGGTCCCAGCGGCGGAAATCCGCCTCGAGATAATCGGCCATGCGCGCCAGCACCGCTTCGATCCCGATCTGCGCTACGATCTGCCTGATCTGCGCCACGCCGACGAACTGCACCATTTGACGCCTCCTCTGCTCCGCCGGGATGCTAGGAGGCGTGGCGGCGCAGATGACAGAGGCATGCTGTGCAACTTCATGCGCACTTCTCGACAGCTTGCGCATGCACTCCGCGCAAGTTGCGGACCCGTCCGCGTGCGGAAACTGGCCCGTGACAAGCTGGCGCGGGGCGTCTCGACTGGATCGATGCACGAGCTCGACGATCTCGACCGCCGCCTGATCGCTGCCCTGCGCGAGGATGCGCGCATGCCGATCACGCGGCTCGCCGCGGTGCTCAAGGTATCGCGCACCACGGCGCAGGCGCGGCTCGACCGGCTGCTCGAGAGCGGTACGGTGCTCGGCTTCACGATCCGTGCGCGGCAGGCGAACGATCAAGTGCGCGCGGTGATGATGATCGAGATCGAGGGCCGATCGACCACCGCGATCATCAAGCGGCTGCGCGGCTTCCCCGAGCTCGCGGCGCTGCACACCACCAATGGCGGATGGGACCTGGTCGCCGAGATTACCGCCGCCAGCCTCGCCGATTTCGACCGCATCCTGCGCGAGGTGCGCCAGATCGAGGGCGTGCTGAACAGCGAGACGAGCCTGTTGCTCAGCAGCCTCTAGGGCGTCGCTGCGCCCATGGCAGCAGGAACACCATCGCGGCGGCGATCAGCCCGCCCAGCCCCATGGTGAGCGAGACGACGAGCAAGCTGCTGCCGCTCGCGAACAATGCGCCCGCGACGACGGGCCCAAGCGCCGATCCGCCGCGGCCCATGCCGATCACGAACCCCGTCCCGCTCGCGCGCAACGCTGCCGGATAGGTCTGCGCGAGGATCGGGTAGAGGCCGACCACCCCCGCATTGATGAAGAAGGCGGCGACGGCCGCAGTCGCGGACAGGCGCGCGAGGTCCGCGCCCGCAAGCCCGAACGCCCCGATCGCGACGAAGCCGACCAGCATCGCCCCACCCACCAGCGGCCGCAAGTTGAAGCGCTGGCTGGCCAAGCCGATCAGCACGGCGCCGCTGAGATTGCCGACATTGGCCCATACCAGCACGCGTCCGGCCTGCGCCGCGTCGAACCCCAGGTCGACGACGATCTTCGGAATCCACTTCTGGATGTAGTAGAAGAACAGGATCTGCGCGAAATACGCGATGGTCAGCAGGATCGTGATCCAACGAAAGTCGCGCGCGAAGAGCGACGCGATCGACGGCTTGACCTGCACCTTAGGCAGCGCTGGCAGCGCCGCCACCGCTGCATGCCCCAGCCGCGCGAGCGTGCGGTTGATCGTCTCCAGCGCGCCCGGCGGCCGCCGAGCGATCAGCGAGTCGATCGATTCGGGCAGGAACAGCAACGCGAGCGGGATCATCGCAGCGCTCGCCACGCCGCCCAGCATGAACACCGAGCGCCAGTCACCGGTCGAGGCGAGCAGCGCCGACGCCACCAGCCCGCCCAGGATCGCCCCGGTCGAATAGCCCGCGATGTTGAGCGCGACGTTCAATCCGCGACGCTTGTCGTTTGAGAACTCCGCCACCATCGCGCTGGTCGAGGAGAGCATGCCGCCGATGCCGACGCCGGTCAGGAAGCGGATCGCCGACAGCATCTCCACCCCGCTCGCGACGGTCGCCGCGAACATGCCCGCGGTCATCAGCGCAAGGCACCCCAGGATCGTCGGCCGGCGCCCGATACGGTCGGCGACGTTGCCGATCAGCACCGATCCCGCCGCCATGCCGAGCAGTTCCATCGACAGCACGATGCCCAGCGTGGCCCTGTCCACCTTCCATTCGGCGGCGATGCCCGGCGCGGCGAAGCTGATCGCCAGCACGTCGAACCCGTCGAGCGCGTTGAGCGCGACGCACAGCGCCACCACCACGATCTGCAGCCGGTGCATTGGCGCGGCCGCGATCGCCGCGCGCGGATCGTTGGTCATGTGCCCCTCCCGCCGGCGACGGTCCGCAATGGCCGCCCGGTCGCTTCGTTGAACCTGCCTGCTTGGCTTAGCCGAGCGTCGCGAGATGCCCGGCGACGATCGCGGCCATCTCGGGCCGCCGCTCGAGGCAGCGCGACACCGGCCCCACCACCACCACCGACAGTCGCCGGTCGCTCCCGGACAGCGGCATCGCCACGCCGGCCAGGTCGGGCGTGTATTCGATGTTGCTCTGGTGCCAGCCCATATCCGCGGCTTCCGCCAGCCGCGCCTCGACCGCCTCGGCGCTGTCCGGCGTAGTCGGCGACCAGCGCACGAAGTCGATCTTGCGGTAGAGCTTCTCGCGTTCCTCGCGCGGCATCTGCACCAACAGCGCGCGCCCGGCCGAGGTGGCGTGGATCGGCACCCGGTCGCCCACCTTGGCGAAGTAGCGCACCGGCTGTCGCGATTCGGCGACGTCGACGAAGGTCGCAAAAATCCCGGCCGGCGCGGAGATCGCGGCGGTCTCGCCCGTCGCCTCCATCAGGTCGCGGGCGAGACGCTGGAACTTCTCGGGCAGCGGTTCGGCCTGCGCCACCGCCTCGGCCAGCGCCAGCCAGCGCGGCGAGGGATAATAGGCGCCGCGCGCGCGCGGTTCGTAGAGATAGCCCATCGACGCCAGCGTGCCGATCAGCTTGAACGTGCTCGATCGCGGCCAGCCCAGATCGTCGGCCATCTCGGCAGGCGTCGCCGGGCGCAGGCGGCGCGCGAAATACTCCAGCACTTCGAGCGCGTTGGCGGCCTGACGGACGGTGTTCATGGCTGCCATATGACGCAAGCGCCGCGTCTTTGCGAGCGCGCCTGACGGCGCTGGGCGGCACCGGCCCGCTTCCCCGGCCGGCCATCCATAGAATAGTGGCGCTGGGTGGCCGGGTGGGGAAGCGGGCCGATGCCGCACTTGAATGCGTGAGCATTCGACAACAACTCAGCGCGCCGTGAAGCCGCCATCGACCGGCAACGCCACGCCGGTGACGAAGCTCGCCTCGTCCGAAGCCAGCCACAATGCCGCATCGGCGATCTCCTCCGCCTTGACCAGCCGCCCCATCGGGACATTGGCGATCAGCTTGGCCTCGTTGGCCGCGGCCTCCGCCGGATCGCCGCTACGCCCGGTGAAGCCGGCCTTCATCGGCGTGTCGGCGAGCCCCGGACACACCACGTTGACGCGGATCCCGTCGCCCGCCAGCGCCAATGCCAGGCTCTTGGTCAGCCCCACCACGCCCCATTTCGCAGCCGAGTAGATCGGGCTCATCATCGATCCCACCAGACCCGACACCGACGAGGTAAAGATGATCGATCCGCCCCCGCGCTTTCGCATGTAGGGTGCGACCTGCCCCGCTCCGAGCGCCGCCGCAGTGACGTTGAGGTCGATCGCCTTGCGATAGGCGTCGATGTCCAGATTCTCGACCGAGGCAGGGCCCGGCATCCCGGCATGGGCCCACAGGATATCCGCCCCGCCCAGCCATTCGGCGGCGGCGTGGATGCTGCCCTTCGCATCTTCCGGATCGAGCAGGTCGGCGGTGATGCCCGTCACCTTGTCCGCGCCGAACGCGGCGACGAGCGCGTCGAGCGCCTCGCGGTTGACGTCGATCGCCGCCACCTTCGCGCCCTCGCGCACGAAGCGTTCGACCCCAGCACGGCCTATCCCCGACGCAGCGGCGGTGACGATGGCGAGCTTGCCGTTCAGACGCATATGTACTTCCTCAGCTTGCGAAGGGATCGGGGAAGTTCCCGGTGGTGGAGACGATGGTGGTCTTGGTCTCGAGGAACGGATCGAGCCCCTCGATCCCGTTCTCGCGGCCCCAGCCGCTCGCCTTCACCCCGCCATAGGGGGTGGACCAGCGGATGTAGCGATAGGTGTTGACCCACACCATGCCGGCCTCGATCCGTGCCGCCACGCGATGCGCGCGCCCGGTGTCGCCCGACCACAGGCCCGCGGCGAGGCCGTAGGGTGTCGCATTGGCGATCGCGACCGCCTCCTCCTCGCCCTCGAACGGAATGATCGCGGCGACCGGACCGAAAATCTCCTCCTGCGCGATCCGCATGTCCGCCGAGACGCCGGCGAACACGGTCGGTTCGACGAAATAGCCGCCGGCGAGGCCGTCGCGATCGATGCGGTTGCCGCCGGTCACCAGCTCGGCGCCCTCGTCCCGGCCGATGCCGACATAGGACAGGGTCTTGTCGAGCTGCTGCGCGTGTGCCTGCGGTCCCATATGCGTCGCGGGATCGAGCGGCATGCCGACCCGCACCCGCCCCGCGCGCTCGCGGAAGGCCTCGACGACGCGCGCGTAAATCGAACGCTCGACCAGCACGCGCGAGCCCAGCGCGCAGCTTTGCCCGCACAATGCCCAGGCCGATCCGGTGGCAGCGTTGAGTGCGTTTTCGAGATCGGCATCGGCGAAGATGATGTGCGGCGCCTTGCCGCCGAGCTCGAACGTGCAGCGGGTCAGCGTGTCCGCGCCGGCCTTGAGGATCGCCTTCGCGGTCGATCCCTCACCGGTAAAAGTGATTTTGGCCACGTCGGGATGCGCCACCAGCCGCGCCCCCGCGACCGGCCCGTCGCCCGGCACGACATTGACCACTCCAGGCGGAAACCCCGCCGCCTCGAACAATCGCGCCAGCGCGAGCGAGGAAGCCGGCGTCGACTCCGCAGGCTTGAGCACAACCGTGCACCCGGCTGCCAGCGCGGGGCCGAGCTTCCACGCCGCCGCCATCATCGGCACGTTCCATGGCGTGATCGCCCCGACCACGCCGACCGGGTGTCGGGTGGTGAAGGCATGGACGCTCTCGTCCATCGGGATCGTCCGTCCGCCGAGCTTGTCGGCGAGCGACGCGAACCAGTGATAATATTGCGCGTGCAGCCCGATATCGCCGCGCGACTCGCGCACCGCCCGGCCATTGTCGCGCGTCTCGATCTCCGCCAGCGCATTCGCTTGGGTCGCATAGAGATCGGCGAAGTTGCGCAGCAGCGCCGCGCGCTCCCATGGCGGCATCGTGCGCCACGGTCCCTCGAACGCCGCCTTCGCCGCCGCGACGGCGCGATCGACGTCCGCCGCCCCGCCAAAAGCCACGTCGCCCCACGGCTCGCCGGTCGCCGGATCGATGCTCGGCCGCACGCCGCCATCGATCGGCGCAACCCATTCCCCGCCGATGAACAGCTTGTCGAAGGCTAGCCCGTTCAGCATCCCGACTCCAATAAATTTCTATATGGAGACTATTTTGTCTCCATATAGAAATTTATGTCAAGAGGGAGGAACCGAAGCCGCCCTGCTGGAGGAGATCCGAGTCATCGAGCTGAGCGCGAACAGCTGTACGGCGCCCGCCGAATATGGTTTCGATGCGGGCGAGATCGAACGGTGATCGCAGACGGCATCGTCAGCGGCTGAGGCACCCCGCCACGAACCGCGCCCCGTCGGCGATTCCCTGACGCGCCACCGCCGCGAGCGACATCGCCTCCAGAAAGCTGTGCGTCGTGCCGGGATAGACGATGGCCTCGGCCGCCACGCCTGCCGCACGCAGCCGGGCGTCCATCACCAGCGACTGCTCGGTCAGCAGGTCGCATTCGGGGATGACGAGAAGCACCGGCGGCAGCGCGGCAAGATCGGCGAGCAGCGGGCACGCCAGCGGATCGCTGCGCTCGCGCTCGATATCGGTCAGATAGTTGGCGTAATAGCTCACCGCTTCGGCGCGATCCATGATCGACCCCGGCCCGCCGAACCGCGCCTCGGCTTCGTCCGACACCGTCGTCGAGAAATAGCCATAATTGGACAGGATCGCACTGACCAAGCCCTCCTCCCCGCGGTCGCGCAACCGCAAGGCGGTCGCGAAGCTCAGATTCGCTCCAGCCGAGTCCCCGCCGATCGCCAATCGTGCCGGATCGACGCCGAGCTCAGCGGCATGCGTTCTCAGCCACAGCATCAGCGCCTCGATCCGGTTGAGCGCGACGGGATATTTGTGCTCGGGCGACAGCGGGTAATCGACCCCGATCACCGCGAACCCGCCCGCTGCCGCATATTCGCGCATCAGCCGGTCGTGCGTGTCGATCGAGAACAGCGTGAACCCGCCGCCGTGCAGGTAGACCAGCGCCGGCGCGGGATCGCCTGCGCCGTCGGGCAGGTACACACGCACGTGCAGCTTGCCCGCGCCGGGATCGAACACGCGCTCGATCGTTCGCGCCATCCGCGGCCCGCCCTCCGCCCAGCGCGCCCGTACCGCCTCGCATACCGCACGCTGTTCGGGGAAGCCGAGCGACTCCAGCGGCGGATGCTGCGCCCATTCCGCCCTCATCTCGCGCAGGAACAGCGCGATCTCCGGATCGAGCGTCACCTCACCGGCAGCCACTGCGCGTCCTTCCCCTCGGCGAACCACGGTGCGGGCAGCTTGCGCGCCACCGGCCACAGCTCGTCCAGCGTATCCGCATCGAACAACTGCCCGCCGCGCATCACCAGCTTCAGCGACCGCGTGTTGCGGATGTCCGCCAGTGGATCACGGTCGAACACGACCAGGTCGGCATATTTGCCCGCCTCCAGCGTTCCCATGTCGCCCAGTCGTCCGATCGTCTCTGCGGCGCCCGCGGTCGCCGCATGCAGCACCGCCATCGGCTTCATCCCGCCCAGCGTGTGCGCTTCCATCTCATAGTGGAATCCGATTCCCGGCTCGTCGCCGTGCGATCCCATCCCGACCAGCCCGCCGCTCTCCGCCAGCTTCGCCACGTCCGCTGCGAGCACCGGCATGCGCGAGGCATCGAGCGAGCCCCATTCGCGATGCCCAAGCTTGTGCGCGATCGCGGGCGGCGACCAGAAGCGCCTCACTTTCGCGTCCAGCGCGGGGTCGTATTTCGCGACATAGTAATGCCGCCCCGCCGGACCGCTGGTGTTGATCAGCAAGGTCGAGACATAGCTCGTCCGCGTCAGCGCATAGAGCTTGAGAACGTCCTCCTGCAGCGGCGCGATCGGCAGGGCATGCTCGTTGCCGGCATAGCCGTCGAGTATCTGCGTCAGGATCAGCTTGGGGTTATGGCTGCCCTCGGTGGTCGGCAGGATGCCCTGTTCGCGTGCAGCCATCGCGATCCATTGCCGCACCGTCCGGCTCTCGCCGCGATATTGCTTGATGTTCCTGAGGCCCCACGCCTCGCGATAGCGCCGCAGGATCGCGCGCGCCTCATCTAGCGAGGCGATCCGCTCCTTCGAGAACAGCGCCGGGCCGGTCGAGCGCAGCCGCGGCCCCACGATCAGCCCGGCATCGATCAGGTCCTGATAGGCGACCTGGTCGATCCCCAGGGTCGAGGGATCGAACGAGGTCGTCACGCCATAGGCCAGCCGCGCCCGCAGCCCCCAATCCTCGTACGAGATGACGTTGCGCCGCACTCCGCCGATATGATCGTGATCGTCGATGAAGCCCGGCGTAACCGTCTTGCCGTCGAGTTCGCGCACCGGCGTGCCGGGCGGCACCGCGAAGCTCCCGCGGGGCCCGATCGCGGCGATGCGGTCGCCGGCGACGAGGATGTCGGCATCCTCGACCACCTTGTCCCCGCCTGCCATCGTCAATGCGCGAGCGCCACGCAGCAACAAGCTCCCCGCCGGCTTCGCCCGCGGCAGCTCGGCGACCAGTTCGACATGAGTCTTCGGCACGGGCGCCTTCGCGTCGGGCAGCACCTGCACGAAATTCCCGACCGACCAGATCAGGCTGCCATCGGCGCGCCAGTCGAAATAATCGGCGCCCATGTCGGTCACCCGCCGCGCGGGATTGCCCGGCACGGTCAGGTCGACCTCGGCCTTGGGGTCGGCTGGCACCGGCACGACGTAAAGCTGCTCGCTGGTCTGCGCCGCGATCCACTTGCCGTCGGCGCTGATCCGCATATCGTCGGCGGTCGCCAGCACGTCGGTGAAGTAATAACCCTGCGCCTTCACCATAGCGACCCGCCGCTTGGCGCCGCTGGCGAGATCGATCGCCACCAGCCCGTCATCGCTCATCAGATGCGCGATCCCCGGCTGGCCGCTCACGAAATGCGGCTTCTGCCCCAGCCGGCCGCTGGCCACCACGCGCGCCACGCCGCCCGCCGCCGGGATCGCCACCAGCTCGCCCGGCCGCACCGCGCCGAACTCGAAGCTCGATTGCTGCCGCGCCGCCGCCGCGGAGCGCACCGCAAGGATCGTCCTGCCGTCCGGCGTGAAGGCAGGATGGGTATAGAAGGCCGGGACATCGCTCACCTTGACCGGCTTGCCCGAACCGTCCGCGGCGATCGTCCACACCGTCCCGCCCGCACCCTCGCTCCAGGTCACATAGACGATGCGCTTGCCGTCCGGGCTCCAGCTCGGCAGCGACGGTGGATCGCCGGCGATCGGCAAGCGCACCGCAGCGCCGCCGGCGAGCGGCTGCACATAGACGCTGCCCAGCGCCGCGAACGCCAGGCGCTTGCCGTCGGGCGACGGCGTCGTCCCCTGCGGCAGCTTGGCGCGCACCGGTCCATCTGCCTCGCGGAAGGAAATCCGCGTGGACGGTCCGACCTCGAGGCTCAGCTTGGCGGTGAATGGAACGCGCGTCGCCACCGATCCATCGACGGGTCGCCGCTCGATCTTGCCGTCCACGGCGATCAGGATTGCCTTGCTGTCGGGCGTGAAGGTGTAGCGCGGGATCAGGTCCATCCACGCCGCCCCGTTCATCAGATCGAGCGGCGCGGGGCCGAGGTCGCGATCAACGCCGGTCGCCAGCTCGCGCACCCGCAGCCGAGTCTGCGCCATCCGCCGCGTGGCGTAGGCGAGCAACTTGCCGTCGGGCGAGATCGCCGGGCGGAAGAAGGTCTCGCTCCCCGCTTCGCGCCCGCCCGAGCTGCCGACCACCGTCTCCTCTTCCCCGGTCGCCAGGTTGCGCCGGACGATCGTCCAGGGCACCGGCTCGTCGTACGACAGGTCGCCGACGCGCCGCGCGTAGTAGAGCCACTTGCCGTCGCGCGACGCGGCCGCGCCGAGCGTGCTCTGCCAAGCCGAGCGCGGCGCATCGGGCTTGAGCCTGGCCGGAGCGACCAGCTCGCCCAGGCCGCCGTCCACCGGATGCTTCCACAGTTCGTAGCGATCCCAGCGGATGCGCACCCGACTCACATAGATGTGGCGGCCGTCCGCACTCCATTCGGGCGAGCTGCGCACCGCACCGTCATCCTCCTCGGTGATCCGCCGCGCCCCGCTGCCGTCGGCGCGCGCGATCCACACATTGTCGCCGCCCGAGCGGTCGCTGACATAGGCGATCCACTTGCCGTCCGGCGAGAAGGTCGGCTGCACCTCGAACGCGATGCCTTGCGCGATCGGCACCGCGCGTCCGCCCTTGGCCGGCATCGCGTAGAGCTCGCCCAGCATGTCGAACAGGATCGTCTTGCCGTCGGGCGAAACGGCGAGCGACATGAAGGTGCCGCTCGACACTTCATATTCGAGCGTGCGCCGCTCCTGGAGAGGCAGTGCGTCGTCCGCCAGCACGGGCGCTGCCAGCACCGTCATCGAGAGCAGACCCAGCAACATGCGCTTCACGCCATCAACCCCGCGAATGATTCGTCGCCCTGACCCGCCGCGCCGGTGCTACCCGGCCAGCTCGCGCGAGCGCGCCGCCGCCGCTTCCACGACCGCCCGGGCAAGCCGGTCGATCGCATCGTCCTGATCCAGTTGCGCCAGCCCCGCCGCGGTCGTGCCGCCCGGGCTCGTCACCTGCCGCCGCAGCTCGGCAAGCTCGGCCGGGTCCGCGGCGGCCAGCGCCGCCGCGCCGGTGAAGGTCGCGCGGGCGAGCTGCATCGCCAGCGCCGCCGGCAGCCCTTCATCCGCACCCGCCTTCGCCAGCGCCTCGGTGAAGCGGAAGAAATAGGCCGGCCCGCTGCCCGAGACCGCGGTTACCGCGTCGATCTGCGCTTCGTCATCGAGCCACACGACCTGGCCGGTCGGCGCGAGCAGCGCATTGACCGCGGCAAAATCACCCATCCGGACCTCGCGCCCGGCGACCGCCGCCGTAATCCCCTGCCCGATCGCCGCCGGCGTGTTGGGCATGGTCCGCACGGTCCGCGCGCTGCCCAGCGCGTCGTCCAATCCCTGCAGCGTGATCCCGGCCATGATCGACACCAACAGCGCGTCACGGACCGCCAGCGGACGCAGCGATTCCGCGATGGACGGGAACACCTGCGGCTTCACCGCCAGCACGACCGCGAGCTCGCCGCTCGCTTCGACATCGGCGAGCGCGTCCAACCGCTCCGCACCTTCGGGCAGGTCCGCCGCCATCGGATCGAACACGCGCACGCGGTGCGCGCCCTGCCAGCCGCGCGCCATCGCTCCCCCCATGCGCCCGCACCCGACCAGCAGCACCTCCATCAGCGCACATCCCTGTAGCGTTCGGCCAGCAGGTCCTGCCGTGACCGGTTCGATACCCGACGCCCCTCGACGATCACGGCCGTCGCGTTGGTCGAAGGCTCGAGCGGGTCGCCGTCCCACACCACCAGATCGGCCTCGCTACCGGGCACCAGCGTCCCGCCACCCTTGCCCCAGATGCTGAGTGGATTGACCGTCACCGCGCGCAGCGCGTCGGCATAGGGCAGCCCGTTCGCCACCGCGATCCCCGCACCCTCGCGCAACGCCATCCCGGCATTGTAGTTGGAGTGGATCCGCCCGCCCGCGAGGCCGAAGGCGACCTTCACGCCCGCCCGGGTCAGGATCGCGGCATTGTCCTGCCGCGCGCCCAACTCGTCGAAGCTGCCGGGCAGGTTCGTCGAGGGATCGAGCACCACCGGGATCTTCGCCGCCGCCAGCGCGTCGGCCGCGCGCCACGCTTGTGCGCCCTCGACGATGATCACGCGGATGCCGAAATCCCCGGCCAGTTTGATCGCCTCGCGAATGTCGGACTCGCGGTTGGTGTGGATCGCCAACGGCGTCTCGCCCGCGATCACGCCGCGGATCAGCTCCTCGCCCGCACGGCGCGCGCGCCCCGGCGGCGGGCCGCGGCGATCGCGTTTCTTGGCGTCGCCCGGATCGCGAGCTGCCATCGCGTCCTTGGCGTCACTCAGCACCTTGCGCAGCACGGTCCATTGCTGCGCGCGCGAGCCGAGCTTGTCCCACGCCCCGCCGCCGATCACGGCATAGACCGCGACCTCGCGCTCGCCCAGGATGTCGACGCCCTCTCGGAAGCGTGCGATCACCGGCTCGCCGGCGAACACCGGGATGCGCGACAGCGCGGGATAGACCAAGGCACGGGTGATGCCGTCGGCGCGGATCAGGTCGACCAGGGTCGAATTGCCGTTGAGCGCGCGCGCCGGATCGAAACCGGGATTGCGATCGTCGGCCGATCCCTGATCGCGCGTGTCGGCCGATGCGGTCTCGATCAGCCCGACCTGCGTCGCGCCGTTCATCAGCCCCGGCGTGACCGGCTTGCCGCGCGCATCGATCACGGTGGCACCCTGCGGCACCGCGCCGCCCGGCGCGACCGAGGCGATCCTGCCGTTCTCGATCACGATCGTCGCATCCTTCACCGGCTCGCTCGCTTCCATCGTCCACGCTTCGGCATGCGTGACGGCGAGCGTCTGCGCCCCGGCGGGCGCGGCGGCCAGCGTCAGCAGCCAGGCGATGGTCCTGGTCATCGCACGCCTCCGCGCCCGAGCTCGAAGTCCGACACCGGCATACTCGCCGGCGTCGCCCGGTCCCATGCCACCGCACCGTCGATCAGCACGAGGTCGGCCTTGCTGTAGATGCTGAACGGATCACCCGACCACAGCACCAGGTCCGCGCGGTATCCCGGCGCGAGCGTGCCCACCTGCTTGTCCAGCCCCAGCAGCTTGGCCGGGTTGCTGGTGGTCCATTTGATCATCGTCTCGGGCGCAGTCTCGATTCCGATGCGTCGCCCCGCCGCCGCCGCCTTAGCTGCGGTGATGTTGAGGCGCTGGCCATCGGCGGGCGAGTCCGAATGCATCATCACGCAAACGCCGGCGCGTTCGAGGAGCGGCGCCTCGGCGCGCACCGCGTCCTGCGCTTCCATCTTGAAGCCCCACCAGTCCGCCCAAACCGCGGCACAGGTCCCGCTCTCGCGCAGCAGGCCCGGCACCTTGTACGCCTCGGTCGCATGATGGATCGCGCCGATGCGGAAGCCGAATTCCCTGGCGATCGACAGCACCGCGGCGATGTCGCCCGCGCGATAGCAATGCAGGTTGACCCGGATGTCGCCCGCCATGATGCCGAGCAGCGCTTCCTTCTTGAGATCACGCCCGACCTTGCCGGCGGCGCGCTCGCGACCATAGGACTGCGCATCAAGGAACGCCTGCCGCATATAGGCGATCACGCCCTGCCGGCTGGTCGGCCCCTCATTGTCCTTGCTGGCGCCCCAGCTCTTGGGGTTCTCGCCACAGGCCATCTTGAAGCCCTGCACGCCGTCGGCCACCTTCATCCCCCACACGGTCGTCGCGCGCACCGGCTTCACGATCACCGACCGGCCCGCGAAGATCGGGGTCGACCCGGGCAGGACCTGGATCGTCGTCACGCCCGCCGCGAGCGCGCGATCGAACGCCATGTCCTGCGCGTTGACCGCGGTCTCGATCCACGTATCGGCCGCATTGGGCGTCGCCACCTCGGCCACGTCGGAGGCTTCGCGGTCGATGTCCGTCAGCGGTTGCGTGAAGGTGCCGTCATGGCTGTGCACGTCGATCACCCCGGGGGTGATCCACCGCCCCCTGGCGTCCACCTCGCGCACGCCCGGATTGTCCAGTTCCTTGCCGACCGCCACGATCTTCCCGCCGCGCACCAGCACGTCCCCGCCATCGATCCGCCCGCCCGCGCCGTCGAGGATCGTCGCGCCGCGCAGCAACATGTCGTCGGGCGCCGGGGCCCGGTAGCGGCTCGGGAAGGGATTCTCTCTCCACAACGGGGTCAACATCTGCGCCCCGCCCGGCATCGGTGCAGCCAGGAGCGCTGCCGCCGCGATCGCCGAGCCGAACCGAATCCTCCCCATCGTCAGCGCCCTCCGTTGAACCTTCGCATCCACGCCACCGTCCCGGCGTCGGGCAGCGCCCCCAGGATCGCGTCCAGCGTGGCGCCGTCCTCGTCCTGCCCCAGCTTGAACTTGCCCGAAAGCCCCGTCACTCGCGCCCGGAAGCCGATGATCCGCGTGAGCATCCCCGCATAGCGCTCGCCGAGCTCCGCGACGTCCCATGGCGCCGGCCGGCCGGCCTCCATCGCGTCGATCAGCACCTTGAGCGAATATTCGGTCAGCGCCGCGTCGAACGCCACCTCGGCGCCGATCTTCACCTGGGCATAGTTCCAGGTCGGCGCCCAGTCGCGCCGCCCGGCATGCTCGGGGCTGACATAGGCGTTCGGCCCGCTGAACAGAATCGTCGCGCCCGGATCGCGCAGCAGCGCCGCGTGAAGCGGGTTGGACCGCATCAGATGCCCGATCAGCTCCGTCAACCGGCCCGCCTCGTCATATACGCCGACCAGCGGCAAGAGGCTCGCCTCGAGCGCCCCCGCACCGCCGCCGCACACCCAGGCGAGCGGATGGCCTTCGATCAGCGCGCGCACATCGGCATCGCCGAAACGCTCGAACAACGGCCGTCCGTCCCTGCGCTTTTCCGCCGCGCCTGCAGCTGTTTCAGCCCCGTCCATCTGCCCCGACGCCTGTGATTGATGGCCCCCTTCTTCCCCACGGTCCGGCGTGCGGCAAGCACCAAGACCGAAAAGCCGCGGGGTCCAGCGCGGCGTTGCCACCGGCGGTTCGCGGCATTAGCCTTGGCCCCCATCACGCTTTTCATTGATGGGAGGAACCGGTCCAATGCTGCGGCCATGGCAAGTCAGTCTGGGAGAGCGAATCGATCCCGCGCGCGACGTTCCCATCTATATGCAGATCATCCAGGCGCTGATTCGCGACATCGAACGCGGGCGCCTGACCTCGGGCACCTACCTCCCCTCCAGCCGCGAGCTGGCGCACGTGCTGGGCGTCAACCGCAAGACGGTCGTGCTCGCCTATGAGGATCTGATCGCCCAGGGCTGGCTCGATTCCGCCGGCACGCGGGGTACGATGGTCTCCGCCTCGCTTCCCGAGCCCGCCAACAAGCAGCGGACCGAAGCCGAGGCGACGATGAGCAACGTCCCGATCGACTATCGCTACGCCACGCCGCCCGAACGCCCGCTCGCGCTCCCGTCGGGTCCCGGGCTCAAGCTCGACGAGGGCGCGCCCGACGGCCGCCTGTTCCCTGCCGAGCTGCTCGCCCGCGCCTATCGCGCCGCCGCGCACCGCGCCTCGCGGGAGAACCGGTTCCAATATGGCGACCCGCGCGGCACGCCGGCCTTGCGCGAGAGCATCGCGGCGATGCTCAAGAGCCAGCGCGGTCTGCCCGTCGCCGCCGAGAATATCTGTATCACCCGTGGCAGCCAGAACGGTATCTTCCTCGCCGCGCACGTCCTCGTCCGCCCCGGCGACACGGTGATCGTGGAAGCGCTGACCTATGAGCCCGCGGTCGCCGCCTTTCGCGCGCTCGGCGCCAACGTCGTCGCGGTCGGGCTGGACGAAGACGGGATCGACATCGACGCGGTCGAGCATGCCTGCCGCCGCAATGCGGTGCGCGCGGTGTTCGTGACGCCCCACCACCAGTTCCCGACCACCGTCTCGCTTCGTCCCGAGCGCCGCTTGCGCCTGCTCGAGCTGTCGCATCAGTTCGGCTATGCGATCATCGAGGACGACTACGACCACGAGTTCCATTTCGAATCGCAGCCCCTTCTTCCCATGGCCGGTTATGGCCCCGGCCACGTCATCTATGTCGGGTCGATGTCGAAGCTGCTGCTGCCTGCGTTGCGCATCGGCTATGTCGCCGCGCCGCCGCCGGTGATCGACGCGATCGCGCACATGGTCTCGCTCACCGACGGCATGGGCAACGCACTGACCGAGGATGCGGCCGCCGAGCTGATCGAAAATGGCGAACTGCGCCGTCACGCGCGGAAAGTGCGGCAGGTCTATGCCAAGCGCCGCGAGAGCTTCGCCGCCGAGATCGATCGCACGCTCGGCGACATCGCCGACTACAAGATGCCCGACGGCGGCCTCGCCTTCTGGCTGCGCTTCCGCACCGATCTCGACGCGATGGAGGCGCGCGCCGCGGCGATGGGGCTGCGCTTCGCATCGTCGCGCTCATTCATGACCCGCGACGACGCCCCGCGCGGCCTGCGCATCGGCTTCGCCAGCCTCAACGAGCACGAGGCGCGAACCGCGGTCGTCGCGCTGCGCGAGGCGGCGGGGTAATTGGTCCCCTGATATAGTGCACAGTTGGATGTTTTCCGATCCAGGACGAAGGCAGAGGCTCGGCGAAAAGGGAGGACATCACATGAAGCGTCTCGCACTCGCCATTGCCGCCTTGGCCCTGCCGCTGGCTCCCGCCGCGGCACAGGAAGTACCCAAGCCTGCGCCTGCCGCGGAAGCCTGGCCCGAAGCATGGTTCGAGATCTTCAAGCTCGCGCCGGGCAAGCAGGAGGAGTTCATCCGCCGCATCGCCCAGGCGGACGAGGTCGCGGCGGCGGGCGGCCAGCCGCCGATCCAGCTGTTCTTCCATGAGAATGGCGCCGATTTCGACGTGATCATCTTCAAGCCCGTCACCGGCTTCAAGCCGACCCCGGCGCAGCAGGCGGCGATGGACGCCAAGCGCAAGGAACTCGGCATGGAAAGCGGCCCGGCCTATTTTGTCGGCATCCGCGAGCTGATCGCCGAGCATACCGATTCCAAGACCTATGGCCCGCTCTCCGCCGCCAAATGGCTCGCGCGGCTCGACAAATGGCGGGCCGAGAATCCGCCGCGCAAGAAGGGCGGCGAGTGATGCTCGGCCGCCGCAGCGTCCTTGCGATCGGCGTCGGCACCGCGGCCGCCGCCATGACTCGCTCCGCCTTCGCGGCGGAGGGCGACCTCGACGCCGCCTATATCAATGCCAAGGTGTGGACCGGCGCAGGCCCGGACACGCGCAGCGACGCGATCGGCGTCTCGGGCGACCGCATCGTCGCGATCGGCGCCGCCGCGGTCCGCGCGCGTACCGGCAAGCGCACCCGCGTCGTCGACCTGCAGGGCGCGTTCGTCACGCCGGGCTTCATCGATCCCCATGTCCATTTCGTGAAGGCCGCGACGATGCTGTCGCAGCCCTCGCTTCGCGACGCGGCCGATCCCAAGGAATTCGTCGCGCGCATCGCCGCCGCGGCGAAGGGGCTGCCCAAGGGCCAGTGGCTTGAAGGCGGCAATTGGGACCAGGATCGCTGGGGCGGCGAGATGCCGCACCGCAAATGGATCGACGCCGTCACCCCCGACACGCCCGTCGCGGTGACCCGCTATGACCTCCACATGCTGTTCCTCAACTCGCTGGCGCTCAAGCTCGCGGGGATCGACCGCAACACCGTCTCGCCGCCGGGCGGGGTGATCGAGAAGGACGCGGACGGCGAACCGACCGGCATCATCAAGGATTCGGCCAAGGACCTCGTCCTTCGCGCGATCGGGGAGCAGACCCCAGAACAGATCGACGCCGTCACGCGCCAGGGGATCGAGCTTGCGCTCAGCAAGGGCGTGACCCAGGTTCACCCGACCGAGCTCGAGACGATCAGCTTCGATTCCACTCGGCGCCTGCGCGCGAAGGGTGAGACGGGGCTGCGCTTCCGCCACTATCTCCCGCTCAAGGACTGGGAAGCGCAGGCCGCGCTGATCGCCAGGGAAGGCCGCGGCGACGACTGGGTCCAGTGGGGCGCGTGCAAGGTGGTGTTCGACGGATCGCTGGGCTCGCGCACCGCGCGCTTCTACGAACCCTATCTCGACGAGCCCGGCACCCGAGGCATCGTCGTCACCGATCCCGCCGATCTGCGTCGCTGGGTCGAGGGCGCCGACAAGGCCGGGATCCAGGTCACCGCGCACGCGATCGGCGACGAGGTGAACGACATCGTCCTCGACACCTTCGCCGCGGTGGCCAAGGTCAACGGCCCGCGCGACCGCCGCTTCCGCGTCGAGCATGTCCAGCACATGAAGCCCACGGCGATCCCACGCTTCAAGGCGCAGGACGTCATCGCCTCGGTCCAGCCCTACCACGCGATCGACGACGGCCGCTGGGCGGTACGCCGCGTCGGCGAGGAACGGCTCAAGACCAGCTTCGCTTTCGGCTCGCTCGTCCGTTCGGGCGCGCATGTCTGCATGGGTTCGGACTGGCCGGTGGCGCCGATCGACCCGCTCACCGGGCTCGAAGCCGCGGTCGACCGCGAGACCCTCGACGGCAAGAACCCGCAGGGCTGGCATCCCGAGCAGCGCGTCACGCTCGCCCAGGCGATGCGCTGCTACACGCGCGAAGGTGCTTATGCCGGCTTCAACGACAAGAAGCTCGGCCTGATCGCCCCCGGTTTTCTCGCCGATTTCGTCGTATGGGATTGCGACTTTTTTGCGATTGACTCGCATTTACTTCTCAAGGCAAAGGCCCTGCGCACCATCGTCGGGGGCGTCCAGCGTTACGGCTGAGGTGCTTACCCGCCATTGTTGCGAAGTTACCCGATTGGACCCTTGCGCATCACCAAACTGGATGTTTCACGGCCCAATCCCGACTCGCATGTTACCGTGGCGATATGAGTCTGGCCCAGAAGCAGGCCGTATCCGGAGGGACACGCAAAGGCCAACTGAGGCCAGTTTCGGGGGAAGTTGATATGGTTGCCCATCGCATCGCAGTTCGAGGCGCCGGCCTCACGGCTCTCGCCACCGCGCTTCTTGCCATGCCCGCCGTCGCGCAGGACGCTGGCGAGAGCGAAGACGTCGTCATCACCGCCCAGCGCGACAACCAGACTCAGGTCAGCCGCAACGGCTCGCTCGGCGCGCTGGGCGATAAGGACGCGATGGACACACCGTTCGCGGTCAAGAGCTACAATGAAGCGCTGATCCTCAACCAGCAGCCGCTGACGCTCGGCGCGGTGCTCGAGAACGATCCCTCGGTGCGCACCACGCTCGGCTTCGGCAACATGTCCGAGCAGTTCGTCGTCCGCGGCTTCAACCTGTTCGGCGAAGACATTGCGATCGACGGCCTGTTCGGTGTCACGCCGCGCCAGTTGGTCTCGCCTGAGCTCTACGACCAGATCCAGATCCTCAACGGCGCCAGCGCCTTCCTGTTCGGCGCCGCGCCGGGCGGCTCCGCGCTCGGCGGCACGGTCAACCTGACGCCCAAGCGCGCCAAGGACCGCAATACCAACCGCCTCACCGTCAACTATCTCTCGGACAGCCACTTCGGCGGTGCGTTCGACTTCGGCCGCCGTTTCGGGGAGGGCAAGGCGTTCGGGGCGCGCATCAACGGCGCGTTCCGTTCGGGTGACATCTCGATCGATGACGAGTTCCGCCGCTCGGCGGTGGTCGGCGGCAGCTTCGACTATCGCACCGACAACCTGCGCGTCAGCCTCGACCTCGCCTATCAGAACGTCAAGGCGCAGCACATGCGCCCGATGGTCCAGCTCAACAACTTCTACGGCGGCGCGACCACATTGCCGCGCGTCCCGCGCGCCGATATCAACTACGGCCAGAGCTGGTACAACCAGACGATCCGCGACGTCTTCGGTATCGTGAAGCTCGAATATGACGTGACCGAAAACCTCATGGTCTACGCATCGGCCGGCGCGCGCGACACCGCCGAGCGCGGCGTCTATCAGGGCTTCCAGGTCCTGAACACGACCGACGGGACGTTCACCGCGACCGCCAACGGGCCCGCCACGCTGGTTTCCGGCGCCGCGTTCGTCACCGGATCGAACATCCCCCGCAACGACAACAACGAAGCCGCGCAGGCCGGCCTGCGGCTGAAGGGCGAAGGCCTGGGCATCACCCACCAGCTCAACATGGGCTATTCGCACAGCCGCTACGTCAACCGGAACGCGTTCGAGTTCAGTTCGTCGGCGCCCGCCACAGCGCCGCGCAACAATCTCTACAACCCGGTGCAGGTCACGCGCCCGCCGCTGACCTCGCTCGTCTCCGGCAACCTCGCCGATCCGAACCCGGCCAACCGCACGCGGCTCGACAGCGTCTTCGTGTCCGACACGCTGGGCTTTGCCGAGGATGTCGTGCAGCTGACGCTCGGACTGCGGCACCAGAGCATTCATTTCCGCGCCTACAACATCAACACCAACGTCCAGACCAGCGAGTACAAGGAAAGCGTGACGACGCCGGTCGTCGGCCTGGTTATTCGCCCGAGCGAGAATATCTCGCTCTATGCCAACCGCATCGAAGGCCTGTCGCAGGGCCCCACGCCGCCGGCCACCGTGATCAACAACCGCGACGTCTTCCCGCCGTTTCAGTCTGTGCAGTATGAAATTGGCGGCAAGGTCCAGTTCGGCCGCTTCAATGCGTCGATCGCGGCGTTCCAGACCGATCGGCCGCAGGGCATCACCATTCCCACGGCGCCGGGCGTGACGCCCGCAGGCACGATCTTCGTCGTCGACGGCCTGCAGCGCAACAAGGGCATCGAGGTCAGCGTCGACGGCGAGCCGCTCAAGGGCCTGCGCATCATCGCCGGCTTCTCGATCACCGACGCCAAGCAGCGCCGCACCCAGGGCGGTCTGAATGACGGCCGCGACGCGGTCGGCGTGCCGGAATATACCGCCAACGCCAATGTCGAGTGGGACGTCTATGGCGGGCTGACGCTCACCGGCCGCGTGATGCAGACCGGCAAGCAGGCGTTCAACGTCACCAACACCATCATCCTGCCGGAATGGACTCGCTTCGATCTCGGCGCGCGCTACGTCGTCGCCGTCGCCGATGCGCCGGTCACCTTCCGCTTCAACGTCGATAACGTCGCCAACAAGCGCTACTGGGCGTCCTCGCTCGGCGGCTATCTCGTTCAGGGCATGCCCCGCACCTTCAAGGCCTCGGCCACGATCGACTTCTAGGGACGTTGATCCGGCAGCGATCGGGGACCAATTCCGATCGCTGCCGCGCCATTCGCGGCCTGCGACTTGGCCCCCTTTCCTTTCGGAAAAGTGGATGTTTTGCGGTCCTGCGCCGCACGTCACACCCGCGCAATGACCGCGCCTGCTTCCCCCGCGCGCCGCTCGCCGCGCCGCACCATCCTCAAGGTCCACCGCTGGCTCAGCCTTGGTGCGGCGCTGTTCTGGCTCCTTCAGGCACTCACCGGCGTGCTCATCGTCTTCCACTGGGAGATCACCGACGCCGGCATCGCCGGCGCGCATCGCCCTACCGATCTCGGCGCGATCGAGCGCCGCATCGGCGTGATCGCGCCGCGTGACAGCGGGGTGACGGTCAAGTCGGTGTGGACTGCGGCCGGCTATGCGGACCGCTACAACATCATCGTCGAGGATGCCGAGGGCAACGGGCGCACCATCCGCGTCGCGGGCGACGGCACCGAGCTTCGCACCACGCGCGCGGGCGAGACCACGCTGATGGGGTTCCTGGTCGGCTTCCATCACGACCTGCTCGGCAGCTGGGGCAGCTGGATCGTGTCGATCAGCGGCATCCTGCTGTGCACCAACCTGATCCTCGGGCTCGTGGCCGCCTGGCCGAAACGCGGCACCTGGCGCCTCGCGCTCAAGCCCGCGACGCGCGGTCCGGCGGCCGCGCGTCTCTATTCATGGCACCGCGCGCTGGGCCTGTGGGTGGCGGGCCCCGCACTGGTGATCGCCGCCACCGGAACATTGCTCAAGTTCGAGGGCGGAGTCGGGGACCTGATCGGTGCCGCGCCCGTCAAGCTCGCCGCCAACCCGCCGGTCGGCGACCCCGTCGGCTTCGCCACGGCCGCGAGCGCTGCGCTCGCCGCGATCCCGGGCAGCAGCCTCACCGCCGTCGCCTGGCCCAAGAGCGATGACGCGACCTATACGATCCGCGTCCGCGCGCCCGGTGAGATCCGCCGCGCTTATGGCGGCAGCATCGTGCTGGTCGACGCCAATACCGGCGTGGTGCGCGGCACCTTCCCGATCGCCCAGGCCGGGCCCGCCCGCGCGTTCATGAGCGCGCTCTTCCCGATCCATACCGGCGAGGCGGGCGGGCTGCCTGGCCGCCTCCTCTCGATCGCGATCGGCCTGTGGCTGATCACGATGATCGTCGCCGGCGCGCTGCTCTGGCTGCGCCGCCGCAAGCCGAGGAAGACTGCATGAAGCCGATCACCCTGCCGCTCGCCGCGATGGCGATGGCCAGTCCCGCGCTGGCGCAGGATTCGCGCCTCGACGCGCTCGAGCGGCAGCTGGCCGATCAGCAGCAACGCATCCGCCAGCTCGAGGCGCTGGTGGCGCAACAGGCGGCATTGCTGGAGCGGTTCAGCACCGCCGCACCGGTGCCGGTGCCCGCCCCCGCCGCCATGCCGCCGCCACAGCTCGCCGCCACCTCCGAAACACCTGCCTCGGCCCCGGCGTCTGCCCTGCGTATCCCGGGTCTCGACGTCGGCGGCGATCTGCGCATTCGCCAGGAATGGAATTATGGCGGCGCGCGCGATCGCTCGCGCTCGGTGCTTCGCGCCCGCCTCCGCGCCAGCTACGCCATCAACGACAAGCTCGCGATCGGTACCCAGATCGCGACCGGCGATCCCGACGATCCCAATTCCACGGACGTCACGCTCGGCAATTTCCTCGACGATTTCGCAGTCTCGCTCGATCAGGCCTGGGTCCGCTATGCCGATGGCGGCTTCACCGCGGTGGCCGGCAAGTTCCCGCAGATCTTCCAGCGCACCGATATGGTGTGGGACGGCGACGTCTCGCCGCAGGGCCTCGGCGCGAGCTATGCGGTCGATCTCGGCGGCGGCGCGAAGGCCGATGCTCGCGCGCTCTATTTCGTGATCGACGAGGCCTCGACCGCGCGCGACAGCGACATGCTCGGTGGCCAGGTCACGCTCGCCGCCCCCCTCGCCTCCGATCTCAAGCTCGGCCTCGCGGGCAGCTACTATCATTATCGCCTCGGCTCGGTCGCCGGCGCGGACATGGGCGATTTCCGCGGCAACCTGCTGAGCGGCGGCCGCTACCTCTCCGACTTCCACCTGGTCGAGGCGCTCGGCAGCCTGACCTATGCGGGCGTGTCGCCGCGCTGGCCGATCGCCTTCACCGCCGACTATGTCCGCAACCCCGGCGCCGCGGTTCCCGGCGACACCGGCTTCAACCTCGAGCTCGCCGCTGGCCGCACCGCGCAGCCCGGCGACTGGCGCCTCGCGTATAACTATTCGGAGGTCGAGGTGGACTCGGTGTTCGCCGCGTTCAGCCACGACAATCTCGATCTCTCGACCAACTATCGCCTCCACGGTCTCGGCCTCGGCTATGTCCCCATCCCGAACCTGCTGCTCGACCTCGCCTGGTATCATTATCGGCCACTCGACGCGCGCTACACCACCGCTCCGCTCACCTGGCTCGACCGTGTCCGGCTCAATTTGATGGTGAGCTTCTGATGCTGTTCTCCGCGCTAGCCCTGGCGGCCGTCTCGCCTGCGGAGGCGCCCGAGCCGCAGGATGGCACGCGCCCGCACAGCCACACCCACGCCCCGGCCGAGATCGAGGAGGCGCACGGTCCGCTGCTCCTCCAGCTCACCTACACCAGCGAGGTGATCGCCAGCGCCGCGGGCGGGATCGAGCGCGGCGCGCGCTATCTCGACAATCTCGACCTGGTGTTCGAAGCCGATCTGGAGCGTATCGCCGGCTGGACCGGCGCGCAGCTCCATCTCTACGGCCTGTACAACAACGGCAACACGATCAGCGACCTGGTCGGCGACAGCCATGCCGTCAGCAATATCGAGACCGGCGTGCGCGCGTTGCGCCTGTACGAGGCCTGGATCGACCAGAAGTTCGGCGAGCGCGTCTCGCTCCGCGCCGGCCTCTACGACCTCAATTCGGAGTTCGACGCGCTCGACGCCTCGGGCCTGTTCGTCGGCAGCGCGCACGGCATCGGCACCGATTTCAGCCAGACCGGGCGGAACGGCCCGTCGATCTTTCCCTCCACCTCGCTCGCCGCGCGGCTCCAGGTCGAGCCCGCCACGGGCTGGGTCGTGCGTGCCGCAGTGCTCGACGCGGTCCCCGGCGACCCTGCCCGCCCCGGCCGCACGGTGATCCGCCTGCGCGAGGACGAGGGCGCGTTGCTCGTCGGCGAGCTCCAGGCGCCGCTCGGCACCGGCGGCAAGCTGCTGCTCGGCCATTGGCGCTATACCGCCCCCTTCGACCTGGCCGACGGCAGTGGTACCGCAGCCGGCAATGCCGGCACCTATATCCGCGCCGAGCTGCCGCTCAGTGCCGCACCTGGCCGCCGCATCGACAGCTTCGCCCGCCTCGGCACCGCCGCCGGCCGCTTCAACATGTTCGATTTCTTCCTGAGCGCCGGGCTCAAGTTCACCGGCTGGATTCCCGGCCGCGACGCGGACGAGTTCGGCATCGCCCTTGCCGCCGGCTTTACCGCGGAGCCCTATCGCACTGCCACCGGCGCCACCGCCGCGGAAATCGCGGTCGAGGCGACCTGGCGTACCCAGCTCGCCCCGTGGCTCGCGGTGCAGCCGCATGCTCAATATATCCGCCGCCCCTCGGCCGATCCGACGATCCCGGATGCACTCGTCCTCGGCATCCGCACCGAAATCGGCATCGACCTGTTCGATCTCTAGCGGAGCGCGTAGGCGCGCGAGCCGCGAGCGCCCGAACCTCGCTACAGCCGTCCCTCGCGGCTCGGCTCGGGCATGAGCAGCGCCGTCAGGAACGCCGTTCCCGCCGCGAACGCGACATACCAGTAGAAGGCGCTCTCGACGCCCATCTGCTTGCAGAGCAGCGCGACCCATTCCGCCGTCCCGCCGAAGATGGCGGCGGCGACGCTGTGCGCGAAGCCGACGCCGAGCGCGCGGATATGCGCCGGAAACAGCTCGGCTTTGAACAGTCCGCTGACCGAGGTGTAGAAGCTGAGGATCAGCAGCGCCGCCACGACCAGCGCGAACGCCGCGCCCGGCGTCGCGCCCGCGCCGGCGATCAGCGACAGCAGCGGCACCGCGCCGAGCGTCATCAGGCCCGAGAAGATCAGCAGGCAGGTGCGCCGCCCGATCGTGTCCGACAGCCGCCCGATGATCGGCTGCAGCAGCATGAACACCACCACCGCCGCGGTCATCACGCCGCTCGCCACCTGGGCGGTCATCCCGGCGGTGTTGACCAGGAATTTCTGCATATAGGTGGTGAAGGTATAGAGGCAGATCGCGCCGCTCGCGCTCAATGACACGACGAAGAACACCGACCTGGGGTGCGCGGCAAGCGCCCGGAAGGTGCCGGCATCGACGTCTGGCGTGCCGATCTCGCCGGTCTCGTGCATGTGCTTGCTGAACAGCAGCACGGTGAGCGCCAGCACCGCGCCGATCGCGAACGGCACGCGCCACGCCCAGGCCCGGATCGCCTCGTCGCCCAGCGTCTGCTGCAGCGCGACCAGCACCAGCAGCGCGCTGAGCTGCCCGCCGATCAGCGTGACAAACTGGAACGAGGCGATGAACCCTCGGCGGCCCTTCTTGGAGATCTCGCTGAGATAGGTCGCCGCCGCGCCATATTGCCCGCCGGTCGAGAAGCCCTGCACCAGCCGCGCGATCAGCAGCAGCGCGGGCGCGATCGCTCCGGCCTGCGCATAGGTCGGCAACGCCGCGATCATCAGCGAGCCGAAGCCCATCATCAGCACCGACAGCACCATTCCCGCACGCCGCCCCTTGCGGTCCGAGAAGCGGCCGAAGAACCATCCGCCGAGCGGCCGGATCAGGAAGCCCGCGGCATAGATGCCCGCGACGTTGAGCAGCTGCGCGGTCTGGTCGCCCGCCGGGAAAAAGGCCGAGGCGAAGTAGAGCGAGGTGAAGGCATAGACGTAGAAGTCGTACCATTCGATGAGATTGCCCGCGGAGCCCGCAACCACCGCGCGGATGCGCTGCGCGGGAGTCAGATGCTCGGTCGACGAGCTGGCGGCGGGGGTGGCCACGGCGGCGCTCATGCCGTTTCTCCCGCCACCGCGGCGGAACGGCCGGGGCCTGCGCCGGCAACGCCGGCGTGGATGAGGCTCTCGATTTCGCTTTCCTCCACCCCGCATTCGCGCAGCACGTCGCGCGTGTCATGACCCAGCGCGGCCGGCGGCGTATCGTCCACGCGCGCGATTCCGGCGAACTCCACGGGCTGCGGCAAGGTGCGGCAAATCTCGCCGGGATAGGACGAGCCCACATCGAAGAAACCGACATCGGCGAGGTGGGGATCGCTCAGCAGGTCGTCGAGCAGATTGACCTCCGCGCACGGCACGTCGCGCGCCGACAACGCCTCGATCCAGGCCGCGGTGCTCCGCGCGGGCAGTACCTGGGCGACGATGGCGTACAGGTCGTCGATGCGCGACTGTCGCATCCGCGCATCGACGAACCACGGCTCCTCGCACACGCCGCTGCGGTCGGCCTCGGCGAGGAACCGGCGCCACTGCTCCCCGGTATATGGCAGCACGGCGATCCATCCGTCGGCGGTGCGATACGGCCGCCGGTCGGGCGACATCACGCGCGGATAGCCGAGCGCGCCGTCGGTCGCGAACGTCGCACCGGCGAGGTGCTCGTTGAGCACGAACGAAGCGAGCGCCTCGAACATCGGAACCTCGACGCGGAACGGGCCGGGATGGCCGTTCCCGCGCGCGACGAGCGCCGCGAGGATGCCGTAGACCACGTGCAGCGCGGCGACCTTGTCGGCGAGGA
Organism: Sphingomonas sp.; assembly: GCF_039595165.1. GTDB lineage: Bacteria > Pseudomonadota > Alphaproteobacteria > Sphingomonadales > Sphingomonadaceae > Sphingomonas. The sequence goes on along the minus strand of NZ_JBCNMA010000015.1, from coordinate 20,511 downwards.
TCGTGGGCATGAACTGGGGCTCGCCGCCGCGCGCCGTGGAGAGCCCCGCGACCCCGCTCGCAGCCTGGATGATGTCGTCGAACGCCGGGCGATCGCGGTATCGTCCGCGCTGGCCGAACCCGATCGCCGCGCAATGCACGATGCGCGGGTTGGTGGCGGCGACGCGGTCATGGTCCAGGCCCAGCCGCGCGGCGGCATCGATGCGCATGTTGTGCAGCAGCACGTCGCTTCGCGCGATCAGCCGATCGAGCGCCGCCCGGCCGCGCGGTTGCTTGAGGTCGAGCGCAATCATGCGCTTGTTGCGGTTGTTGTTGACGAACAACGCGCCGCCGCTGCTGGCGCCGGGATGGGAGTCGCGCGCCACGTCGCCCGTCAGCGGTTCCACCTTGATCACCTCGGCACCGAGATCGGCCAGGATCTGGCCGGCGAGCGGTCCGAGCACGACCGCGCCGACCTCCACCACGCGAACGCCCTCGAGCAGCGGGATCACGCAGCCGCCTCCTGTCCGTATGTTGGGTCCTGCACGATCCTCACCCTGCGATCCTCTTTTTTTATTCGGCGCCAGCGTAGATGAAGCGGTCCGGCGCTCAATGTCCGCGATGATATGATTTGATGTCGCGCGGGGTGCGGGTTTGACGACCGCGCGGCCGGCGATAGTCTGCCGCGTCATGCATCAGCGCCTGACCCTTCCCCAGCTCGAGGCCTTTCTGCAGCTCGAGACCAGCGCCAGCTTCCGCGACGCCGCGCTCCAGCTCGGCGTGTCGCAGCCCGCGCTGAGCCGGACGATCCAGCAGATCGAGACGCGGCTGGGCGTGCGCCTGTTCGATCGCGACACCCGGCACGTGCGCCTGACCGCGGCGGGCGAGCAGTTGCGGCCGATCGCGGTCCGGCTGCTCAAGGACTATGAGGAGTCGTTCAGCGACTTCGAGGCCTATGTCGAGGGCCGCGCCGGCCGCGTGCGCATTGCCGCGCTGCCGTCGGTCGCGGCCACGTTGCTGCCCGGCGCCGTGCGGCGCTTCCGCCAGTCGCACCCCGGCATCACCGTCGACATCTGGGAAGATGTCGGCGCGCCGGTGCATCGCGTGGTCGAGGAGGGCGAAGCGGACATCGGCATCGCGCCGCCGCCCGCCGAGACCCGCGGCTTGAACTTCCGCGCGATCTATCAGGACGCGCTGGTGCTGGTGTGCCGTGGCGATGATCCGCTGGCGAAGTCGACGCGGCATGACTGGACCGTGTTCCGGGAGCGGCCGTTCATCGCCATGTCGCCGGACACGGGGTTGCGCAGCCTGATCGACCGGGCATTCGCTACGGCCGACGTGACGGTCGACCCGCTCTTCAACTGCAAGCAACCGGCGACCGCGGCTGCGCTGGTCGTGGCCGGACAAGGCATCACCGTACTGACGCGACTGACCATCGAGCAGATCCGCGCGCCCGAGCTGACCTGGTGCGCCCTCGACAGCCCCAAGGCATCGCGCCCGATCGGGCTGGTGACCTGCCCCGCGCGGTCGATGATGAGCCCGGCGCGCGACTTCATGCGCGACCTGGAGATCGAAGCGCGCGCGCTCGCGCTCGCCGCCGAAGGCAGCTGACCACCAGGCGTCGTTCCACGCGACGTTATGAATAGATCAGCTAAATGTCATTGCTGCTGCGGGCGGCTTGCGAACACTCTCCCCCAATCCGGTCATACAGGACGCCGGCAGATCACGGTCACGAGGCCGTGACGCACATGGGGAGGTCGAAAAATGCGCAACGACGCGAGCAGCCCGCGTTTGTCGAGGATCCTGGTGTCGGCGAGCCCGGCGGCGCTGGCGGCCGCAATGCTGATCGCCGCCCAGCCCGCCCTCGCGCAAACCGCGCCTCAGCCGCAGACCGCTCCGCAAAGCGCGCCCGAACGGCCGAGCGGACTGCCGCCCGCGGCGCGCCAGGCGGAAGCCGAGGCCGAGGCCGCGGCACAGGAATCCTCCGGCACGCCCGAAATCACCGTGACCGCGACCCGCGTCATCCGCGACGGCTATTCCGCGCCGACCCCGCTGACGGTGTTCGGCGAGGAGGATATCGAGCGCGCGGGCGAGGCGAACGTCTTCTCCGCCGCGGTCCAGCTTCCGTCGCTCGCGGGCAGCAACTCGACCTCCACCTTCGGCACGACGCAGAGCACCGGCACCGGCGGCCTCAGCACGCTCAACCTGCGTGGCCTCGGCACCAATCGCACGCTGACCCTGCTCGACGGCCAGCGCGTCGTCGGCGCGCTCAACATCGGCGTCACCGACGCCGGCGCCTTTCCGCAGGCGCTGGTCAAGCGCGTCGAGATCGTCACCGGCGGCGCCTCGGCATCCTGGGGTTCGGACGCGGTTGCGGGGGTCGTCAACTATGTGCTGGACCATGAATTCACGGGGGTGAAGGCGAACGTCAATGGCGGCATCACCACCTATGGCGACAACAAGCAGGGCATGTTCTCGCTGACCGTCGGCACCAAGTTCCTCAACGACCGTGCGCATCTCATCGTCAGCGGCGAGATCCAGCGTAACGAGGGCATTCCGCGCGGCATCGGCAAGCGCGACTGGTACGACGGCACGCGCATCCTGCAGCGGACGATCGCGGGCACGCCCGCCGGGGAGCCGCAATATCTCGTGCTGCCCAACGTGGTCGACATGCGCCTCGCCCCCGGCGGCCTGATCACCGCCGGCCCGCTGCGCGGAATCGCGTTCGGCCCGGGCGGCGCGCCGTACAATTTCCAGTACGGACCGATCGTCGCCAGCCCGAACATGTCCGGCGGCGACCAGAGCGGCGACGTCGGCAACAACTCGAACCTCGACGCCGAGCAGCAGCGCGACACGCTCTATGTGCGGCTCGCCTATGACTTGAGCGACAGCTTCACGCTCTACGGCACCTACAATTACGGCGCGGTGCGCACCCGCGCCCATTCCTATCCGGGCCAGTACCGCACCGGCACGCTGACGATCCAATGCGACAACGCCTTCCTGCCGCAGTCGGTCCGCACGGCGTGCGCCAACAACAGCATCACGAGCTTCCAGTACGGCAGCTTCATCGCCGATCTGCCCGACACGATCGCCGTGAACGAACGCAACATGGACCGTTTCGCGGTGGGGCTCGACGGCAAGTACAGCCTGTTCGGGCGCGACTTCACGCTGAGCGCCTATTACGCGCACGGCACGACCTATACCGAGAGCCGGATCCTCAACAACACGCTCAACAACCTGCTGTTCGCGGCGATCGATGCGGTTCCGGGGCCGAACGGCACCGTGGTGTGCCGCTCCGCCGCGGCGCGCGCGGCGGGCTGCGTGCCGCTCAACATCATCGGCACCGGGGTCGCATCGCAATCGGCGATCGACTGGATCTCGGGCGAGCCGTGGCTGCGCACCTGGCTGACCCAGGACGTCGCCGCGATCAGCACGTCCGGCGAGCCGTTCGACCTGTGGGCCGGTCCGGTGTCGATCGCGCTCGGCGCGGAGTACCGGCGCGAAGCCTTCGAGCAACAGGCCGATCCGCAGTCGATCGGCAATGCCGGAAATCCGCTGCTGTCGGCGGGCGGCAACAACTGGTTCACCGGCAATTTCCGGCCCGCGGCGGGCGACTTCCACGTGTGGGAAGCGTTCATCGAGACCGTGATCCCGCTGGTCGACAGCGACGCGCTGGGCAAGGCCGAGCTCAACCTCGCGGCGCGCGCGACCGACTATAGCCAGTCGGGCTATGTCACGACATGGAAGGTCGGCGGCACCTGGGACACGCCGCTCAAGGGCCTGCGCCTGCGCGGCCTGCAGTCGCGCGACATCCGCGCGCCGAACCTCAGCGAGCTGTTCCGCGCCCCGGCGAACCTCACCGGCACGGTGATCGACCGCTTCCCGCCCTTCGCCGGCCTCGACCAGACGATCAACCAGGCGACGCTGTCGAACCTCAATCTCGAGCCGGAGATCTCGCGCACGAAGCAGGTCGGCGTGGTCTACCAGCCCGAATGGTTCCCGGGCTTCAGCGCGTCGGTCGACTATTACGACATCAGCGTCACCGGCGCGATCGGCACGATCAGCGCGCAGCAGACGGTCGACCTCTGCTTCCTCGGCAATACCGACATCTGCGACTTCATCATCCGCAACCCCGCGGGCCAGATCACCGAGGTGCAGCTCGTCCCAGTCAACCTGGCCCAGACCAAGACGCGCGGGCTCGACATCGAGGCATCGTTCCGCAAGTCGCTCGGCGACCTCATCCCGGGGGCGGGCGGCACGATCACCCTGCGCGGCCTCGCGACGCACGTCTTCGAATATGAGACCTTCTCGGGCCTGCCCAACGCGATCCCGTCCGAGGTGTCGGGCCAGAACAGCGGCAACATCGCGAAATGGCGCGTCTACACGACCCAGTCATACAGCGACGACCGGCTGACGCTCAGCCTGACCCAGCGCTATGTCAGCCCGGGCGTGATCAACAATGCCTGGATCGAGTGCACCTCGAACTGCCCGGTGCCGACGATCAACAATCCCACGGTCAACAACAACCGGATCGAAGGCGCGCTCTATGTCGACCTTGGCGGCAGCTTCAAGCTGACCAACCCGGATCGCGGCTTCAAGAGCGAGATCTATTTCAAGATCGACAACCTCTTCAACGTCGATCCGCCGCTCGCCGCCAGCGCGGGCATCAACCCCTATCTGGTGCGCTCGATCAACTCGGCGCTCTACGACGTGCTCGGCCGCACCTTCCGCCTCGGCGCGCGCGTCTCGTTCTAACGGCACGGTGCGACGGGTGGTCGCCCAAACAGGGAGCTGGAAATGGGTTTGACCCGGATGACGCCGCTACTCGCCGCGGGCACCGCGCTCGTCATGCTGTCGAGTGTCCCCGCGCTCGCCGGCACCACGGGCGTGCAACGCAAGAAGGCGCCGGCAGCCGCCACCGCGCCGCGCCACGGTCAGGTCGTGATCAAGCGCGACCGCTACGGTGTCCCGAGCATCCATGCCGACGACGTCTACAGCCTCTACTACGGCTATGGCTATGCGCTCGCCGAGGACCGGCTGTTCCAGATCGAATCCACCAAGCGCGCCGCGCAGGGCCGCGCCGCCGCGGTGTTCGGGCCCGAGTTCGTCGAGAAGGACCGCGACACGCTGACCAATTTCGACCCGGACACGCTGCGCCCGCAGCTCGCGGCGTTGACGGGCGAGCACCGCCTGGTGCTCGACGGCATGGTGGCGGGGATCAACGCCCGCATCCGCGACGTGCTCGCCGACCAGGTCCGGCTGATGCCGAAGCAGTTCAACGATTTCGGCTTCCGGCCCGAGCCGTGGACCGATCTCGACATCGTCATGACGTGGATGGGCCACCTGCTCTTCGAATTCTCCGACTATACCTCGCAGATCTCCAACGCCGCGCTGCTCGCCGAGCTGACCGAGCAGCACGGCGCGGCGGATGCCAAGCGCATCTTCTCGACGCTGCGCTGGCGCGACGATCCGCAGGCGGCGCTGACCGTCCATGTGGAGGACCAGCAATCGGGCCGCGCCGGCACGCCCGGGCGCCCGTTCCGCCCGGTCGAGCTGTCGCAGCTCAAGCCGATCTCCCCCGCCGCCGTGGCCGAGGAGAAGCGCCAGTCGATCTCGCTGTGGCGCGGGACCGGCCCCGACAAGACGCCCTCGGCCAGCAACACCTGGCTGGTCAACAAGGAGCGGCTGGCGGATGCCGACGCGGTGATGGTCAGCGGCCCGCAGGTCGGCGACCAGGTGCCGAGCAAGATCTGGAGCGCCTCGCTGCACGGCGCAGGGCTGGAAGTCACCGGCCTCACCTATCCCGGCCTGCCCTATCTTCACTTCGGCACCAACGGCACGATCGCCTGGGGCCGCACCGCGCTCGCCGGCAGCATCCTCGACACCTTCCAGGAGCAGCTCAACCCGTCCAACCCGCACGAATATCGCTTCAACGGCCGCTGGACGCCGATGACGAAGCGCACGGTGCGGATCGAGGTCAAGGGCGCGGCGCCCGTCACCGCCGATCTCTTCTCGACCGTCCACGGGCCGGTCTTCGTCTATGACGCGAAGAACCGCACCGCCTATTCGAAGCGCCGTGCCTGGGCCGGGCGCGAGCTCGAGACCATGTTCGCCTATTACGACGAGATGAAGGCGAAGAACTTCACCCAATGGTCGGCGGCGATCGCGCGCAAGTCGAACAACCAGAGCCAATATTATGCCGATCGCAACGGCAATATCGGCTACATCCAGGCCGGCCGCTACCCGCTGCGCGCCAAGGGTACCGACATCCAGCTACCGACCCCGGGGACGGGCGAGCGCGAATGGACGGGCTTCCAGCCGGCTGAGGACAATGTCCGCCTGCTCAACCCCAAGCGCGGCTACATCGCCAACTGGAACAACCGGCCCTCGATCGACGTCGCCAACACCGATACCTTGCTCTGGTCGCGCCTGCATCGCGTCGATGCGATCACCAACCAGCTCGACGCCAAGCCCAGGCTGACCGCGTCCGAGGTGTGGGACATCAACCGCGACGCCTCCTACGCCGCCGAGCAGCACCGCTATTTCGTGCCGCTCATCGCGCGCGCCGTCGCCGGCGAGCCGGCGGGCAGCCGCATCCGCGCGATCGCCGATGCGATCACCGGCTGGGATGGCCAGGAGCGTGATCCGACTCTGTCGGGCCGCTACGCTTCGCCCGGCGTCGCCGCCTTCTACCAATGGATGGAGACGGCGCTGACGCGCTTCTTCGCGCGCGACATGCCCAAGGCGCAGCTCGGCGGCTGCGGATCGGGCGAAGCCGTGCTCAACTGTCCCTGGGGCGGGCCGCTCGGCGCGCAAGTGCTCTATTTCGCGCTGATGGAGGGCAAGGACGGCACGATGAAGCCGCCCTACGACTTCCTCCACGGCACCGCACCCGACGCGTTCATCCGCGCCTCGCTCGCCGATGCCGAGGCGAAGCTGCGCGAGCGCTATGGCGCCGACCCCGCCGGGTGGCTGCTGCCGACGCGCCCCAAGCGCTGGCGCAACGTCGCGCCCAGCGGCGTGCCGTGGAGCGGCGAGGACGAGCGCCTGACCTATGGCGTGAACCAGAAGCGCGGCACGATGAACGCGATGTACGTCTTCCGCGACGGCAAGGTCACGATGTGCGAGTCCGTCCCGCCCGGGCAGAGCGGTTTCGTCGCGCCCGACGGCACTCCCGACCCGCACACCCGCGACCAGTTCGACCTCTATACCAGCTTCGCCTGCAAGAACCGGCCGGTGACCGCGGCCGAGGTCGAAGCGAGCACCGTCACCCAGAAGAAGCTGTCGTTCTGACCGGTTCCGGAAGGGATGGTCGGCTATCGATCAAGCGAGCCGCCCTGGGCAGCGCGGCCGCGCGTCAGCTGACCTTCGCGGTGGGCATGATCCAGGCCGTACCGCGGCCGCGCAGCTTGTAGACGAAGCCCTCGCCGCTGCGCAGCGCACTGCGCAGTCCCTTGACCAGCGGCCCGATCGCGACATCGAGATCCGCCGAATACATCAGCATGAAATCCCCATCCACGGTGAGCTCCCGCGTGCCGTCGAGTTCGACGATATGGATTTCCTCGACCGGTACGGGCGCTTCCACCGCGAACACGCCGGCCCCGCTCATCTTGGGCTGCATCAGCCCGTTGCCGCCCAGTACCCCGGCGATCGTGCTGTGGCGATGCGTGGTCAGCGAGATGCCCGACGCGCAGGCGTAGAAGGCGCGGTCGTCGAGCAGCAGCGAGTCGCCGTCGATCTCGCCGATGATGAAGTTGCGCCGCCCCGGCTCGGTCCAGATCTCGCCATGGCCGGAGAATTTGGTGGCGAAGGCGGATTCTCCGGTCCCGGCAGAGGCCAGGGCGCGACCCAGAAAGCCGCGATCCTCATGCTGCTGGACCGACGATTCGATCTTGCCGTGCATATATTGCAGCGCACCCGGCTCGAGCAGGACCGACCCGCCGGTGAGCGTGATGCAGAGCTGGAAGATGTCGGTGCTCTCGGCGACATAGTGGATACCGCCCTCGGCGGTCGCGATGCCGCGCGTGATCAGGCGCTTTTCGATGAACCGATATTTCTCGATCTTGACGCCGTTGCTCTCCACCGCGTCTTCCAGCCTGCGAAACTCGGCCATCCGAAACCCCCGATGCGTCGCCTATCCGAACGGATTGTCCTGGTCGGAATAGCGCTCGTTGATGAAACGCGTGTTGTTCGTGAACGCGTCGATGTCGTGCATGGCGAGATTGCGCAGGATCTCGTCCACGCGCTCCTGCATCCGATCGAGGCTGGCGCAGAGCAGGAAGCTCGCGGACTTGCCGGTCTTGCGGAAGATTTCGCTGCGGTGCGCGGCGGGCACGTCGATATAGCTCTGGACCAGCTTGGGCAGGTGCGTCTCGCGCATCTGGCGCGCGTCGACCTGGCTGAAGCTCGGCACCTGCTCGCGTTCCATCGCCTTCTCGACCGACTCGATCGAGGCGAGGATGGCGGCGATCTTTTCCTTCGCTTTCTGCGGGATCCGCTCGTCGCCATAGTCGAACGATGGCGGCGGCGGCGCGGGCTGCGGCGGCGGACTCGCCGGCTCCGTCGCGCCCCCGCCCAACAGGCGACCGAGCCGTCGCAACATGCTCATGACCGCGCCTGCCTCTTCCGTCTCACATCCGCTCCATAGCCGCTCATCGCGCGCCTTCCAACCAGCCTGTTCAGCTGAGGCGGGACACGCGCGGGGGCGCGATCGAATCGACGTGCGCCGCGACCTTGGCCAGCGCCGCGCGCAAGGCGGCGGCCTGCTCCGCCGCGGTCGTCCCCTCGTGCGGCGGCGGCTGGTCGGCCAGCACCGATCCGCCCCGGAGCCCGCCGATCCGCTCCAGGATCGCCCGCTGATCCCCGAGCGCCGATGCCGCGGCGACGGCGGTGCGCAGCGCCGCGATCAGTACCGTCAGGGTCTGGTCGATCCCCTTCGCCAGGTCGAGATTCTGGCGCTGGATCATGGCCAGCATCGCTTCGCCCTGCCGGGAGACGGCCATCTGAGTCGTCAGGTCGGCATGCTGGCGGCGGACCGGGACGAGCACCTCGCTCTGCAAGCGCTGCGCCTTGGCGGGGTCGCTCGGGCCGAGATCCTTGACCAGCTTCTCGAGCCGCTCGCCGAGCGCGGCGCACAGCAGCACCGCCTCGCCCAATCCCGCGAACAGCGGTGCACCGGCGGCGCGAACCCCCTCGATCCGGATATTGTCCTGCAGCAGGATATCCCTGCCCGTCTTCATCGCGGTCAGCGCGGCTGCGATCTCGCTCTCCGCCGCGCGATAGCGGTCGAAATAGCTGGCAACCTGATCGCTCGCCCTGCGGCGCCCGAGAAAGCCGCGCGGCCGGAACGGATCGTCATCGCCTGGGTCGAGGCGGCGGAGAAGCAGACGCAGCGCGCCCAGATGCGCGTGGATCGACGCCATCGCCGCCTCGCGCTCGGTACCCGACGGCGCGGCGCGGTTGGCGTGGTCGGCCAGCCTGGCGGCTTCGCGGCTCCCGATCGCTGCGATGCGATCCGCCATCCCGTCGAATTCGGGGCTGTGCGCCGGCACCGCGACGAACGCACCCGCCAGCTCGCGGGCGGTCGCCCGGATGCGCGCAACGCTGGTTTCGTCGAGTGCCGGATCGCCGCTCATGCCACCATGATGTCGGGCTGCTGCTCGGGCCCGGCCACGCCATGGACCTGCGCGCGCTTGACCACCATTCCCGCCCAGGGCGCGTGGCAGGCCGGCTCGCACATGCTGCCGTTGCTGCCGAACACCGCGGGAGCGTCGTTGCTCAGGATCGCCCGCGCCTCGGCCATGTCCAGCGCGTCGGGACGATAGACCGAATGGATGATCGCCACCTGATCCGGATGGATCGCGGTCTTGGTCAGCAAGCCATGTTCGACATCCTGCTCGACCTCGCGGCGCAAGATCTCGGGCGACGAAAAATGCTCGAAGACCGGCGCGGCCACCGAAAAGCCGTTGGGCGCGAAGGTGCCGACGATGTCGCGAATGACGCTGCCGAGCGGACCGTCATACGCGGTGCGATAGCGCGACCGACGAAGGCCGAGCAGCCCCAATATGTCGTTGCCCCCGATGCGCACCGCCGACACGCGTTCGGCATAGGGCTTGAGCTGGTCGCACAGCCGCGCCAGCGCCAGCCGGTCGAAGGCGTCCTCGCCCTCGATCGTCGGCATGATGCGGTGCTCCTCGTGCATCAGCGCGGTCAGCCAGACCGGCAGCGACTGAGTCGTCACCTTGGGCAGCACGAAGCCCTCGATGCGGCCGATCCCTTCCAGCTGGAGCAGCTGGGTCAGCATCGCGAAGTTGCGCGGCCGCACATAGACCGACAGCGTCGCCGGGTGCTCGGCGAGGTCGAGCAGCAATTGCTGCAAGCGCGCCAAGGCAACCGGAACCTGGTCTTCCCGGACCGAATCCTCAAGGCACACGACCATCGACCGGAGGTCGTCGATCGCGCCGTGCGCGACGCCGGTCACCGACGGATTGGTGGCGGGGACGTAGAGCGTGGCACCCAGTTCGACAGCGCTCATTGCTGCATTCCTCCCAGATCCTTGATGATCGTGACGGCGCGATAGGTCTGCAGGTCGCGTTCGATGACCGGCACGCCGGCACTTTCCGCGAGCAGGCCGATATGCGCCACGGCGGGGTCGCTCCGCCGCTGCACATAGATGCGATCCGGCACTCTGCGAAGGACCGCGCGCGTGGCTTCGGCGATGCCCGGCTTGATGCGGTTGATATCACGAACCCCGCATTCGGCGGCAATCGTTTTTATCATCTTCTCCGACGCCTCGCGCGCCGCGGTCGCCAGCGCCGGCGACCAGCCCGGCGACGCCGGCTGCCAGTCCGCCGCATCCTCGATCGCCGCGAGATAGGCGCGGCTGACATCGCTCGCCGCATGCTCGGGCATGTACAGGCAGGCATGGAAATCGCCCGGCCCGACCAGTGCGGAATTGAGCACCGAGCGGCTGACCAGCCCGGACACGATGCCGTTGAGCAGCCCGCTCGGAATGGCATAGTCGTCGCAGGTCGCCGCGAGGTCCGCGCGCCCCGCCGGGTCCGCGATCACCGCGAGAAACGGCGCGAAGCCGCTCCGCCCGCTCGCCAGCGCGCCATCCAGCTCGCCGCGGATGCTGCCCTTGCCGGTCCAGCCGTCGACGAACACCGCATTCGCCGTCCCGTGCCGCGCGGCGATATAGGCGAGCGCCTGCGCGTCGATGCCGCGGCCTCGGATGATGCTGATCGAATAGTGCCAGGCGGTGACGCCCAGCCGCTGCAGCGCGCGCTTGAGCAGGATGCCGATCGGCGTCCCGGCCCGCGCCAGCGAGACGACGACGCAGCTCTCCGCGGTCTGCGGCCGCGCGCGGATCGCCCGCGCCAGCGCGGCGACGTCGTGCCGGACGCGCGGCGCGTTGGCCGCCAGCGTATCGGCATAGAGCCGCATATAGCGTTCGTCGGGCACGGCTTCGGGCGAGAGCATCTCCGAATAATGCCGCTCGCCCGACTGGATCAGCCGCTCCTTCTCGGCAAGATCGATCGGCGTGATCGCCTTGGGATTGAGCAGGAACACGACGTCGTCGGGCGCGTAGGAGCCGGAGAAGCTCCAGTCCTTCCCCGCCTCCGGCTTCGCACCCTGTTCGACTGCGGCGATCATCAGTCGATCCATCCGTTGCCGTCGGCGATCTGCGCCCAGAGCTGCGACCGCGTCGGCGCCATCGCGAAGTCGCAAAGATCCATGAAGCCGACGTCGGAGATGCTGTCGCCGATGCCGATGATCGGGCGGTCCGGCGCCTCTTCGCGCATCGCCGCGATCAGGTAGCGCGCGGCGTGACGCTTGCTCAGCCAGGGCGGCAGATAGGCGAGGTTGTTGCCGTTGCGGTGGCAGCGCCAGTCCGCGGGCAGCCGCGCCGCCAGCTCGTCCTGCAGGACGGCCAGCGCGGCGGCATCGCCCTGGTTGCTCTTGATGACGACGTAGAGGTCCAGCCCGTTCTCATCGACCACCCAATGCCGGAACCGGTCCGCCGGCAGGCCCTCGGTAACGGCGTGATAGACCTGGTCGACCGGAGCGGTCTCCCGCGCATGGCCGCTCAGCCGGTCGTGCCAGTCAAGGTCGAGCTCCCCGCCGGCGCCGAGGATGCACCCGCCGTTCGAGCAGATCGCCGGCGCCTGTCCGATCGTCACGCGCGCCAGCACCTCGCGTCCGCGCGCGGTCACCGGAATGACGTCGCCATTCTGGAGCCAGCGCAGGAACCGCTGCTGCAGGGGCGTCGCGAAGCCGCTGGGGCTGCCGTCGAGCAGCGTGCTCATCTGCAGCAGCCCCTCCACGCCCGGCGGACATTTGGGCAAGGTCTGGAACAGCGTGTCGTCGAGGTCGGTGAGGATGACCGGAGCCATGGATCAGCCCTCCGCCCGATAGCTGCAGGCGACGATCTCGACCGGCGCCGCCGATCCGAGCTCGGTCAACGCCGCCCGCGCCTCGGCGAGCTGGCCGCCGGGCCGCTCGGTCGCGATCACCACGCGATCGGGCGCATGGCCAAGCAGATTGTAGAGGAAGCAGGGCGCCTGGCTGCCGTAGCTGTCGCTGAACCGCGACACGCTCGCCATCGCCGCGCCGGGCAAGGCCGGGCTGCGCGTGATGCACTGGACCGCGGCGATGCCGCCCTGGCGCTCGATCTCCTCGGCGATCAGCAGGGCTTCGTAGCTGTGCTCGCCCTCGCCCAGCACCAGCACGCGTTCCCCTTCGCTCGCGACGACCGGGACGCGCGATGCCATCTCGGGGCTTCGCAGCCCTGTACGGCTGGCCATGCCCCCGGGCGGCGCGACACCAGCGGCATTGCTGCCCGGCGTCAGCACGGACGGCGGCGCGGCGGCATCGGCCGACCACCGCATGCGGCCGCTGACGATCGCCCGCGCGGCGCTGGGGACCGGCATCGCGGCGAGATAGGCCCGGTCGCTCCAGTCGGTGATGCAGCAGGTCTCGACCCGCTCGAGCAGCGGCATCGCCAGCCGCATCGCGGCCGCGGCGGCGACGAAGGTCTGGCCGGTCGAGCATTCGTCGTCGACGATCACCAGCGTCCGCGCCGCGGCCAGCGCCGTCCGGATCGCCGGATCGGCGACCTGAACCATATGCGAGGTCGCATGGCTGTGACCTTCCTCGAACCGCGCGACGATCTCCGAACCGGCGACGCGCTGGCGCGACGATTGCAGGTAGATCGCGTCGCGCTGCGGATTTCGCGCGCGCCACGCGGCGAAGCAGCCCTGGCCGAGCGCGGTCGCGGTCTCGGCCATGCCCAGGAACGCCACCGGATCCGGCACATCGGACGCGACCCGCTCCGCCAGAGCATCCATCGCCGCGCGCATCGCCGACGGGCGCGCGGGCAGATGCCGGCCGAGCACGCGCGACACGACCAGGAAGCCGCGGCGCGGATTGGCGCGCGCCGCGATGTCGCACAGCGCCGCGATATCGGCCTCGCCGTCGCCGAACAGCTCCAGCGTGCCGGTCGGCAACCTGGCCATCATGTCCGCGCGCGGGTGCAGGTCTTGCATGAACGGCTCGTATCGAAGGGGCCCACCGGCTGGCGGACGATGAAGAAAATGGGATCGGTGCGGGAAAGGCGCGCGGCCGATTTTAGGCGCTGACGACGATGCTGACAACCGACTCGCGCAGCCGCTGGACCACGCTGCGCCGGTTGTTGTCGGTCGACAGCGGCGTGCCGGGCGCTTCGATTCCGGAGGCCGCCAGCATCTCGTGCACCAGCGCCACCTTGACCCCGAAATTGACGTTCTCGCTGCTCGAGCCGCGCTCGCGCACATGCCCGTGCGCGAGCGAGGAGGTGACGATGCCGATCAGATTGCCGCATTCGTCGAGGATCGCGCCGCCCGATGATCCCGAGCCGATCGGCGCGGTGAACTGGAAGCGCGCGACATCGCCCTCCCACCCCTTCATGCCCGAGACATTGCCCGTCGACACCTTGAGGTCCTCGCCCAGCAGGTCCATCAGCGGATAGCCCGCGGCCAGGATCGCCTCGCCCAGCCAGATCGCGGCGACGTTGCGCAGCGGCAGCGGGGTGCCGGAGACCTTGCCCTGCAGGATCGCGAGATCGTGGAGCGGGTCGACCGCCAGCATCGTCAGCGCCTGCTTGCCGCGCCCCAGCTTGAAGTCGCTGCCGCCGTCGATCACATGCGCGTTGGTGACGACGATGCCGGGTGCGACGAGCACGCCGCTGCCCGAACCGAGCGGCGTGCCCGGCGGCGCCGAGCGGCGATCGCTGCCCTGCGAACCGGCGCCGCTGCCGCGCCGGCGCAGCGGGATCGCGTCCACCGCGAAATTGCGCGCGCGCGCGAACGCCTCGATGCCGAAGGTGAAGCCCTCATTGGCGACCTTCACGCGCCGTTCGCCGTTGCGCAGATAGGCTTCGGCGACGATCACCGCCGCGAGCTGGTCGGTCGGCGCCGGGAAGCTATAGCGCGCATCGCCGAACTCGACCGTCACCGGATAGCCGGTATTGACGAACCCGCCGTTCCGCTCGTCGATGATGAACAGCAATATCTCGGCATGCTCGCCCAGGTCGGCCATCGACGACAGATGCCATTGCCCGGCACCGTCGCCGCGCTCCAGCGCCTGGAACTCGCCGTCGCGCGACACGGCGACCACGCCGATGCGGTCGGCATCCGGTCCCTCGACCTGGATCCGGCACGGGACGTTGTCCCCGATGACGAGCCGTTCGCCGGGCTGCGTTGTCTTCATGCCGCCAAGTCTTGCACGACGGTGGCGAACGCCACTTCGGTGTCGATCGCGCTGCGGTCGATCGTGTCGGCGGTCAGCCGCCCGGTCAGCAGCCCGGCCCAGTCCGCGACCAGCCGGCAGCCGACCTGATCGGCATAGATCACGCCGCCCGCCGGCCGCGCGTTGATCTCGAGCAGCTTCCAGCTCCCGTCGATCGCCCGCCGGAACTGGGCGTTGACCAGCCCGTGCAGCTCGAACCGCCGGACGATCGCGGTCAGCGCCGGCTCGAGCGGATGCGCGGAAGCGATATGCTGATGACCGTTCGCCAGTTTGGTCCGCGCCGCATATTTGAGCAGCCGGCCGTGATCGGCGAGGATGTCGAACGAGATTTCGGGGCCGGGCAGGAACGCCATCGCCACGATCTCGTCGATCGGCCCCCGCGCTTCCTGCTCGCGCAGCGCGGCGAGATATTGCGCGGTCTGGATCTTGCGCCAGTCGGGCTGCTGAAGGTGCAGCATCGGGCTGACATCGTCGAGGCGCCAGAAGCCAAGGCCGTTGACGCCGTTGCGCGGCTTGACGCAGATGCCGGCGCCGTCGTCCGGCCATTGCGCGATCAGCGCTTCCAGGTCGGCGGCGCCGCGCACGAGATGGGTCGGAAGGTGATAATCCTCGTCCGCCACCACCTCGGCAAAGGTGTATTTGTCGTCGAGCAGCTGGAGCACCGCCGGCGATGCGGGCAGATGGACGCGGCACGGCAGATCGGCCGCGGCGAGCATCGCCCGGTGACGTGTCGGGACGAACAGATCGATCGCATGTGCCGCGATCGTCGCGCGCACCCACGCCAGATAGGCCTCCGGGTCGTGCCCCGCCTCCCCTTCCGCACCGCCGTCGACCCAGGTCGCGGTCGGCCCCGGATAGCGTGCGGACTTGGGCGATACGCTGACGAACACGTCGAGCGCCGGATCGGCGGCGCGCATCAGCCCCGCGATCGGCGCCAGCGAGAAGCCGCGGTTGAACCAGATCCGCACGGGTCGAGTCAGCCGGACCGGGGCGCGGCGCGCGAATCAGCCAAGGTTCACGCCCATCGCGCTGGCGAGACCCGACAGGCCGCTCGCCCAGCCCTCGCCGATCGCCTTGACCTTGATGTCGCCCTGCGGCCCGCGATAGAGCTCGACGAAGATCAGCGAAGTGTTGGTGCTGCCGTCTTCGGACAGGTCGAAGCGTGCCAGTTCCTTGCCGTCGGCGTCGTTGAGCACGCGGGCATAGGCGTTCGACACCGATCCGAAGTTCTGGCGGCGCTCCTGCCCCTCGTGGATCGTGACCGCGATCACCACCTTCTTGACGTCGGCGCCGAGCCGGCCGAAATCGACCTTGATCGTCTCGTCGTCGCCCGCGCCCTCGCCGGTGCGGTTGTCGCCGCCATAGACGACCGCGCCGTCGGGCGACGCCTTGTTGTTGTAGAAGATGAAATGGGCGTCGCTCAGCACCTTGTCGTTGCCGCCGACCACGAAGGCGGAGGCGTCGAGGTCGAACGCGGCGCCGTCGGTCAGGCGCACGTCCCAGCCGAGGCCGACGGTGACCGACGACAGGCCGGGGGCCTCCTTGCTCAGCGAGACGTTGCCGCCCTTGCTCAACGATACTGCCATGTCCGTTTCTTCTCCAGAATGCGGGACCGGAGCCCGCCCGGCGCGACCGGCGCCGGGCGAGCTCGGTCCTGCCGCATCAGCCGATGCTGACGCCGTAATGGCTCGCGAGCGGGCCGAGGCCGCCCTTGAAGCCCTGGCCGACCGCGCGGAACTTCCACTCGCCGGCGTTGCGATAGACTTCGCCGAGGATCATCGCGGTCTCGACCGACGCGTCTTCCGACAGGTCGTAGCGCACGATCTCGGTCCCGGTCTTGTTGTCGACCAGGCGGATGAAGGCGTTCGACACTTGGCCGAAGCTCTGGCCGCGGCTCTCGCCCTCGTGGATGGTCACCGCGATGGCGACCTTGTCGACATCGGCCGGCGTCTTGGAGAGCGTGATCTTGATCTGCTCGTCGTCGCCATCGCCCTCACCGGTGCGGTTGTCGCCCTGGTGGATCACGGCGCCGCCGACATCCTTGTTGTTGTAGAAGCAGAAGTCGGAGTCCGAGCGCACCTTGCCCGACGCGTTCAGCAGGAAGGCCGAGGCGTCGAGGTCGAAATCCTGGCCGTCGGTCGCACGGACGTCCCAGCCCAGGCCGACCATGATCTCGTCGAGACCGGGGGACTCCTTCGACAGGCTGACATTGCCACCTTTGGAGAGCGAGATCGCCATGAACTGCGTCCTTTCTGACTGGGAAATGGAGGGCCGGACCGCCCGGCCTCCAAGGTTGACCAAGAGTAGCTCAGGTTGTGGCTTCGGCTTCCTCCGCACCGTCCGGATTGGCCTTGTTCCAGCGCACCGATGACCAGAACGCGATGCCGATCAGGACCGCGCCGATCAGCCCGGTCACGACCTCCGGAATGTGCTGGAAGGTGTTGACGTACATGATCACCGCGAGCGCCAGGATCGCATAGAAGGCGCCGTGCTCGAGATAGCGATATTCCGAGAGCGTGCCCTGCTTGACCAGGAAGATCGTCATCGAGCGCACGAACATCGCGCCGATACCGAGGCCGATGGCGATGATGAACAGGTTGTTGGAGAGGGCGAACGCCCCGATCACGCCGTCGAACGAGAAGCTCGCGTCGAGCACCTCGAGATAGAGGAACGCGCCGAGCCCCGCCTTGGCCACCTGCCCGGTGGTCGCCACCGGCGCCTCGAGCACATGGTTGACGATCTCGACCCCGATGAAGGTCAGCAGGCCGGCGATCGCGGCGATGAAGAAGGTCAGCGCATCGGCGTCCGACAGCATCAGCGAGGTGAGATAGGTGCCGAGCAGCACGATGCCGATCGAGACCGCCTCGATGTCCGCGACCCTGGCGAGCGGGCGCTCGATCGCGGCGATCCAGTCCACCTCCTTGTCGGCGTCGAAGAAATATTTGAGGCCGACCATGCCGAGGAACGCGCCGCCGAAGCCCATCAGCCCGACATGCGCGCCGTTGAGGATCCGCTCATATTGCTCGGGATCGTTGATCGCCAGCTTGAGCGCCTCGACCGGCCCCAGGCTCGCGGCGATCATCACGATCACCAGCGGGAAGACGATGCGCATGCCGAACACCGCGATCGCGATGCCCCAGGTGAGGAAGCGCCGCTGCCAGACCGGATCCATGTCCTTGAGCACGGAGGCGTTGACCGCCGCGTTGTCGAACGACAGCGAGACCTCGAGCACCGCCAGCACCGCGCAGATCCACAGGATGCCGAGCGCGCCGTCGACCGTGCCGGTCAGCTCCCAGCCATACCAGCCGCCCAGCGCCAGGGCGACCACGGTAAAGATCAGCGAACCACCGAAATGCTTGAACATCAAATACGTCCTCCCCGCCTGCGCGGTCTGAATCCTCAGTCCTTCGACCCCGCCGCCCACCGCAGGAAGATGCCGATATCGTCGGCATATTCCTTCTGGTCGCGATAATAGATCATGTGCCGCTTCATCCGCAGGCTGCCGCCCTCATTGTCGAGCAGGGCGATCCCGCACAGCCGGCAATTGTCGCGCCCTTCGTCGAGCTGGACCTCGACCTCGGGCTGACCGGGGATGGTCATTCGAACCACGCCGTCGGTCTTGTTCCAGTTGGGCACGCCGTCATAGATCAGCGCGAACACCGCGATCCGCTTGATCCGGTCGAAGAACTTGCCGTTGACCCGGATCGTCTCGCCGGCCGAGACCGCGCCGGTGCGGTCGTCGCCCGACAGCGCGATCCACGGCTCGCGGTCATAGTCGCCGAACGAGCGGCCGAGCGCCTGGATCACGCCCTTGTAGCCGTCCTGCAGCTCGAACAGCACGCCGAGGTCGAGGTCGATATTCTTGGCCCCGCCGCCGAAGAAGCCGCGCTTCTGCCCGCTCGCCTGGCTCCAGTTGAGATTCAGCGTGATCTCGCCGAACGTGTCCCCGGTCTTCTTGAGGCTGACGCTCGGGCTCGATTTCTCGAGGGTGATCTTCTTGAGGCTGACCGGCGCGGCCGGAGCCGCCGGAGCAGGCGGCGGTGGCGGTGGCGGCGCGGGCGGCGGCGGAGGGGGCGCCGCGTCGGCGACCTCGCCCCCGAAATGCCCGATCAGGCTCGCCAGTCCGCCGGCGAAGCCCGCCGCGATCGTCCCCAGCTTCCAGCCCGAGCTGTGCCGGTAGAGCTCGACCATCATCACCGCCTTCTCGTTGGTGAGATGCTCGGCGACGTTGAACTCGGCCTTGCCCCCGTCGATCGAGATCGACAGCGGTCGCGCCTCGGCGATCGGGCGATCGTCGTGAGTCGCGGTGAACACGATGCGGTCGATGCTGGCCGGCAATGCGTCCAGATCGAGCGCGAAGCTCGCCTTGTCCGGGGACGAGGTCATGGCGATCGCGTTGCCCGGCGCCTGCGGGTTGGAGAAGAGCACGACATAGCGGTCGTCGCCGATCTTGCGCGCGGCGTCGAGGCCGAACGCCGCGATATCGACCCCGGCGAGGCCGAAGCGCACCGCCACCTCGCAGCGCGAACCGATGCCGAGATCCGCGAGTCCGCGCTTTTCGCCGCGTTGCAGCTGCATCCAGGACGTTCCTTAGCTTGCCGCGGCGCACGGGCCGCGAAGGGAGGTCGATGTCGGTGCGGTGATCAGATCAGGCGGCGGGACTGCTCGACGAGCTGCTCCACCTGGACGCCCTCGGCGCGCGCGCCGATCGCCTTGTAGACCCACTCGCCGCCGCTGCGCTTCAGCGAAGCGAGGATCAGGCCGGTATAGGAGCCGCTCTCGCTGATGTCGTAGCGCGCGAGCTCGCGGTTGCTGGTCAGGTCGATGACGCGGCCGAAGGCGTTGGCGACCTTGTCGAAGGTCTGGCCGCGAAAGCTGGTGACGGTGAGCACGAGCGTCTCCGCCGCGGCGGGCAAACGCGTCAGGTCGATCGCGATCGTCTCGTCGTCGCCATCGCCCTCGCCGGTGAGATTGTCGCCGCTGTGCCGGATCGAGCCGTCGTCGCTGGTCAGCTTGCGGAACCACACGGTGTCGACGACGCGGCCGTTCGCATCGAACACGATGCACGACGCATCGAGATCGATGCTCTCGTTGCCGCCGGCGAGCTTGGCGAAGAACCCCTTGGGCGCTGCCATGTCCCAGCCGACGCCGAGGGCGATGCGCGACAGGCCGCTCGGGCCCGCTTCCTTGGCCAGGCTGACGCTCGAATTCTTGCTCAGTGAGATAGCCACGAATCCACTCCCCCCGCGATCGGCAACCAGATCAGGGTGCCGTCATAGATAGCCCATAGCAGCCTGTCCACATGCACCCGGCGCACGCAACGGCTGCCGCAACTAGGCGTATCAGCGGTTTACGAAAGATTGATGGCATCGCGCACGGCGCGGGGATCGGCTCCGGCGGGGACCGGTGGCTCGCGGCCGGCGCGTACGCGAAACGGCGCCGGCGCATCCGCGCGCCGGCGCCGCCAGCTTCAGCCGGCGGCTTGCGCGCCCCAGCCGCCGCCGAGCGCCTTGAACAGGTCGATCTGCGCGTCGGCGATGCCCGCGTCGATCGCCGCGAGCTGCGCTTCCGCCTCGGCGAAGGTGCGCTCCGAATCGAGCAGGGCGAGGCTGTCGACCTGCCCCTCGCGCTGCTGGGCGCGGACGATGCGCGCGGCGCGCTCGGCGGCGTCGCGCGCGGCCTTGTGCGCGATGCGCCGTTCGAGCGCGCGGGGATAGGCGGAGAGCGCGGTCTCGGTGTCGTGCAG
>NZ_JBCNMA010000014.1:0-50742 GCF_039595165.1 Sphingomonas sp. | reverse complement strand
CGTCGGGGCGTTCATGCTCGCGGCGGGGGTGCTGGTGTTCCTGGTCGATCTCGCGCGCAACTTCCGCTTCACCGTCGATGACGATGCCGGCAACGTCTATGGCGGCGGCACGCTCGAATGGCTGCCCACGGGGCTCTATTCGGCGCGCAGCATCCCGGTGGTGAAGAGCCGCGAGCCACTATGGGACGATCCGAAGCTCGGCGAGGATGTCGACGCCGGCCGCTATTTCCTGCCCGGCTCGGCGACCGGCCTGCGCGAGACGATCGTCACCAGCCCGCTGCGTGCCGAGCCGCAATATCTCCAGATCATGCCGGGGCCGTCGGTATGGCCGTTCCTTGCCGCCATCTTCACCGCGGGCTTTTTCCTGCTGCTGACGGTGCAGGCCTATCTGCCGTCCATCGTGTGCGGTGTGCTTGCGACCCTGTGCGTGCTGCGCTGGCTGTGGGAGACCGACCGGCTGGTCAAGGAGGAACGCGTCGATGTGGGCGCGGGGATCGTGCTGCCGACCTATGTCACCGGGCCGTCGAGCCATGGCTGGTGGGCGATGGTGATCCTGCTCGTCGTCGTCGGCATGATCTTCGTGATGGCGGTATTCAGCTTCCTCTATCTCTACGGAGTGCATCCCGGCTTCTGGGTCGCGCCGGCCGGATGGGAATGGCTCGCGGCGATATTGCCGGCCTATGCGCTCGCTGCGGGACTGGCGCTGCTCGCGCGGCATATGCTGGCGCGCGAGCGGACTGAGCTCTGGACGCCGGGAGTGCTGTTCCTCTGCGCGGCGCTCGCGCTGGCGGCGGGGATCGGCGCCGATCTGTGGAGCTGGATCGGGAGCGGCCTCAGGCCCGATGCGAGCGGGCAGGGCGCGACCGTCTATGCGCTGCTGAGCCTCGAAGCGATTCTCGCAGCGGTTGGGTTGCTGATGGCGGCCTATCTCTCGGCGCGCAACAGCCGGGGGATGATCGTGCGCCCGCGCAACACCAGTCTTGACCTTTGCGTGCTGTGGGTTGTCTACGCCGCTGGGCAGGGGACAGTGACCGCGCTGCTCACCCGCGGCTTTGGCGGAGCGTGAGATGCGGCGCGGCTGGGCCTTTCTCCTCGGCGGGCTGATCGTCTGGGCGGTTCATTTCTTCGTGCTCTATGCCATCGCCAGCATATATCTGACGACGGCGACAGCGCGGCTCCTGACGCTAGGCATAACCGTGCTGTGCCTTGGTGCCGTCGCCCTTCTGGCCGGCGACGTGCTGCGCTTCCGGTCCACCGATCGCGTCGATGCCTGGATGCGTAACGTAGCGCTGTGTGGGCTTGTCATCGCCGCCGTCGCGACCCTGTGGCAGGCATTGCCCGCCTTGCTCATTTGACGATTGCAGGCATCGCGCAATCAATCGCTCCCTGTTCGTGCGGGGGAGTCTCGTCCCCGGGCGCAATGGTCGATGACGGCGTCCTCGCTTTTTTCGGGGCGCAGGTAGATCGAGGAGATTTCGGCAAACTCGGTACGCAACCGGGCCTCGATTTCTTCGATCAGCGCTTCGCCTTCTCCCATATTGAGCCCGTCGTCGAAGTCGGCGCTGATCGCGACGAATATGGCGTCGGGAGCGGTGTGGATCGTGCGGACGTGATTGACGGCGGTGATACCCCGGCTTGTCGCCACCAGCGAACGCACGCGCTCGATGAGCTGGGGGTTGGCTCTTTCTCCGATCAGCAGCCCTTTTGCCTCGCGGGCCAGCAAGGCGGCGACCGTGGCGAGAATCGCGCCGATCGCGATCGAGGCGGCGCCGTCGATACGCGCATCCTGCCAGTGATGACTCGCCCAGATGCCGGCGCCGGCGACGACAAGTCCGGCGAGCGCCGCCGAATCCTCGAACAGCACGATGAACCCTGCGGGGTCCTTTGACTCCTTCACGGCTTCCCACCAGCCGCAGTCGCCCTTTGCGCGCGAGAACGCGCGGACCGCGATCGCCCAGGAACTGCCCTCCATCATCACGGCGATCGTGAGCACGACATAGTTGATCGTCGGATCGCTCAGCGGCTCGGGCTCTCGAATGTGCCGCCAGCCCTCATAGATGGAGATGCCCGAACCCAGCGCGAAGATCAGGATCGCGACGACGAACGCCCAGAAATAGAGCTCGCGCCCGTAGCCGAATGGGTGTCGCGCGTCAGGCGGCCGTTTGGCGCGGTGTTGGCCATAGAGCAGCAGCAGCTGGTTGCCGCTGTCGACCAGCGAATGAAAGCCTTCCGACAGCATCGAAGAGGAGCCGGTGATCCCCGCGGCCACGAACTTGGCGATGGCGATACCGATATTGGCGAATAGCGCCCCGAACAGCACGATGTTGGCTCGAACGATGCTGCCGATACTGGGGGTGGTCATCGGATGCCTCTCCTGACCGACACTAATCGACCCGAAGGCGGTTCCGTTCCCCGCGCGCGTGGACGAACCGCCGCCTGCATGTTCAGAAGGTTGCGCGGACGCGGAGGAGGCCGCGCGCCAGGCGAGGGTCGAGCGCCGAGGGATATCAAGGGGCGTGTGGCTAGGGCCTGACGGCTTCCCTCGGTCGCGAAGTGCAATCTAAACCGAATGCCCGGGCGCGCGCGATAGCGCAACGACTGATCTGCTCCATATGCCACTACGAGCAACGATAGCTCGTAATGGCAACGCCCCTTAACCGGCCACAAGATCGAGTTGCACAGGACGGCTCTTCTCCGGACTCGCCTCAGAGCGGTTCGGGATTCAGATAAAGATAGCGGTCATCGAACCCGGCCAGCGCCTGGAGCGCCACAATATCGTGGATTTCCACTCGACCGTTGCGGAACGTGACCAGTTTCTGGTCGCGCAGTTGCCGCAGCACGCGATTGATGTGCACCGGGGTCAGGCCGAGATGGTCGCCGAGATCGGTCTGGGTGAGCGCGAGCGCATAGCTGTCGTCGTGAACCAGACCCACGAGGTCCAGCCGCACGCGCAGCTCGCAGAACATCGCCCCGACACGCTCGACCGCCGAGCGCTGGCCGAGCGAGAGCACGGTCTCGCGATGATTCGCCGCGTCGAGATTGTTGTGAAACCAATAGATGCGCGCGAGCCGTGGCAGCGCCGCGAACGCCGCCTCGAGCGCGGCGTGCGGCACCAGGGCGATCGTGCACGGCGCCAGCGTCTCGATGTCATGATCGAGGCGCTTCAAGGTGAAGCTGTGCAGATCGACGAAGTCACCCGCGACGTGAAGCTCGGCGACATTGCGCTTGCCGTTGCGCAGCGTCTTGGATCGACACATCAGCCCGTCGAGCAGAAGCGTGCTCTGATTGAGCTTGACGCCTTCGCGGATGACCGTGGTCCGGGCGGGCATGGTCCGGATCTCTCCCGGCAGACTGCGGATCGCCGCAATCTCCTCGGGGGAGAGCGGATGGCGCCCGGCGACGCGGGCGATGTGCCGCTCGATCCAGTTCATCGGCTCAGCCCGATTGTTTCGTTGAATACCATATGCATCGGTAACTCCCGGTGGTTGGTTCCCGGTGCGCGCAGAACGTGCCAAGGCCGGCATATGTTGCGCCGTGCAGCTGCTCGATATGGCGCTGGATGATCGGCAGGGCCTTCGCCGCCGTATCGCGCAGCGCTCCTCTCCAGATATCCGGGTCAGGCGGGTGGAGCTCCGCAATGCCCAGCCAACGCGTCGCGGGCTTCAGCCACGATCGTGACGAGAGCCCGGAGCAGCACCGGGTCGGCGGGATGAGAATGGCGCCCGGGATCGGTGGCGACGGCCGCAGAGAAACGGGCGAAGGGGGCCTCGATCGCCGCGACAAGCATGGCGGGCTCCGTCGCGCCTTCTGCGAACGGCAGCAGCGCTTCGGCTAGCTCCGTACGTGCCGGCACGCCTCCGGCCGCACCCGCACGGCGTTCCGATCGCATGAACTCCGCAACGACGTCCGCGAAGTCCGGGTTGTCCACTTCGACCAGCGGGTCTTCCTCGCCCGTCATCGGGATCGACTCAGGGATCGGCGCCGCGAAGGGGGCTGCCGTGCCCTCGCGGGGCGCAACCGCCTGGGCGTCCATCACCAGTCGCAGCTCCTCTGGAAGGAAGCGCGCGGTCGGTGCGAGGGCGGCCGGGGCAGGGAATCCGCGCTGCAGTTCCTTCGCATCGTGGAGGATCGAGTCGAGCTTCGACGCGATCTGCATCCGATCCTTGAAGGGCAGTTGCACGGTCATGTTGATCGGCACCTCGGATCATCATTGCGGACCGGCGCCTCGGCCCAAGCCGGCGCCGGAACCTGATATCGGGCCAACGCGGAAGTCCCCCTCAAGGTCCTCCGGTAATGGGAGAATTGCACGTCGAGAGGCAGAATATGGGCGGGTCTTCCGCGTAGCTCTGAAAAAATGGCGGCCGCCGGCAAGCGCTTGCTACCCGGTGGAACCGGTCAACGTTTCCGTATACAAGTTGATCGCGAGCGGCGAACTCGGGATCGAAAGACCGTAGAGGCACACTCATTCTGGTCGACAGTCTTCGCGATGTCGCGATGCGTCGGGCGATTCGAGACGCAACGACGTAGGCTCCTGAGCGCTTCGGCGTTCAGAAAAATCCCGCGAAATCCGAGAATGTGTTCCGGCCGGATTTCGGTCAAATCGGACCCGAATCCTCCGCTAAGTGACTGAAGTCGCTGGTGACCCTTACGGGACTCGAACCCGTGTTTTCGCCGTGAGAGCACGGCCCCCTAGGGGTTTTGGGGTCCAAATGGACGGCTATGTATCCGTGCAAAATCAGCTACTTATCGTAAAGTAGTCCTTCCGCGTCCACCGGCTTTCTGCTACGCTTTTGCAGTAATTTTGCAGTAAGTTCGCGAGGTCCGCCATGGCGCGTATCGTTCGCAACCAACGGCTCGACAGCAGGAGCGCGCGAGCGCTGCTCCCGATGCGCCACGCGCCCTATTGGCACGCGCTGACGCGCGGCAGGGCGCTCGGCTATCGCAAGGGATCCAAGGGCGGGACCTGGATTGCCAAGTACCGGACAGCCGACGGCAAGCGCGAGCAGCTCCTTCTCGGCGCCGCGGACGATGCGTTCAACGGCGAGACATCAGACGTGCTGCGCTTTGATATCGAGCGAGATGATATCAAGGCTGACCCGCCAACATCAGCCATGAGATCCCCGAGCGGCATGCAGAAGACTTGAGGCTTCGGACTTAGCCGTTGAGTTGTAACGGGCATGCCTTATTCATTCAGGCGATTCTTGTGTTGGGGGGCATATGCGAGAACGTCGAAGCTTATTGCTGCAGAGTTGCGCGCTTGCCGGTTTGTTCGCCGTTGCCGCGAACGCCGAGACAGTGTCCTACACCTACGATGCGCTGGGACGGCTCACCGCTAGCTCCATTTCTGGTGGATTAAATAACGGTCGCCAGACGGGCACCTGCTTCGATCGTGCCGGTAACAGGGTGCGGTACGACGTGGCCACGTCCGCTCCGGCGCCCTGTCCGACACCCACGCCGACTCCCGCACCCTAGCGGCTTCGGAGCTTCGCGCGCGTGAGCGCTGTAGCTCGATTGCCTACCTCAAACCAACGGGCCGATGAATGCCGTCCTCCAGGTACGACCGCTGCCGGATGGCTGTTTAGGAGAGAGCTTCAAATGACCGATTGCCGCAGAGGACGCACGCTTTCGCTCTGGCTGGCGGCCGGCACGTTTATCTGGAGTCATGGGCTGGCCTATGCTCAAACGACCGGTGCCTCAGTGCTGCCACCGCTCCCGCCTCCGTTGCCTACAGTCGATCGTTCCGGCATCGATCGAACGAGCGGAACAGTGGCGAGTCCTCCATATCAGTCGATTCACATCGGCAACGACGTAAGCGGCTTAAAAGCTGGGCATCTCTCTGGGGGGACGTTCAATCATATCTCGTATCTCGTGGTAGAGCGCACGCCCATCTACAATGGCGGGTTCATGACCATCCGAACGGCTACGCCGGCAGGCGTTCATGTATTCGCGATGGGCACGATAACGCGGAGGGATTATAGCCCGCCGATTATTATGAATACTTACTATGATTTTCACCCTTTGGGGACAAGTACAAGTATTTTTCAATCTGACACGTACAATGACTATCACGCAAGTGGAGCAATGCTGGTTTGTGCAGGAATTGCGGTTAACCTGTATGAGAATGGAACCTGCAAAGTTTACAATGCAAATGACGGAAGTATGACAGAGTTCCGAATGCCAAACGTTCCTTATAATCGCAATTTGAAGAATAATTGGGGATACAACACACTGGATGATGTTGTGTACGCTTGGCCAACGAAAACTGTTTTAGCGAATGGCGAAACGATAACTCATCATTACGTCGACTACGGAGATTTTAATTCGGCGAGTGGCAATGTTCCTGCGCCGACGAAATGGAATTCTATAGAAAGCTCCTTGGGGTTCCGAGTATACATGTCAGGTGGAACGCCGACGAGTAAATCAAATCCAGGAGCTATGAACAGTACTGGCATACAAAGCGGTCGTGTAGGAAACTTGTACGCGATTAATACGAGTGATGAATATGCCGATCCTCAGGCATCAGGTAGGTCATTTATAAATCCGATGTCATCTATATTGGTTAGTAATGCTACTAACGTAAATTTGATAAATAACGGAACTGCGGTAGTTACAGTTGCTCATGCGCCTAATTTGGTTTCTGTAATTAAACCTAGCGGGGCCACCACATCCTATACATTTTCACATCTTGGACCATATCAAACTTGGCATGGAGTCTCGGGTTCAAGTACGGGTACTGCTTCGACCCCTTCTGGCGCGTTTCCATATTTATCGTTCAGCGCGACTCGTGGTCACACCACATCCTATTCCGTGACCGTCGATAAGTTCCAATTGCCCGAAAAATATAGCGGGACCGTTTCGAATCCGGATGGTTCGACAGAGAGTTTTGTAATGCAGGCCGGCTACCTCTTGTCGACCACCGATGGTCTGGGAAGAGTGACGACCTACACTTACGCTGATCTTGAGGGCTTCTATTATGGCGTCCACAATTATGCGCGCTCAGCCAGGTTGGTGGAGATCGCCAATCCGGATGGCAGCAAGCGCACATATACCTATACGCGGGGTGCGATATCATCGATGTCTGAGATACCGGCGGGAGGCGGTACGCCGCTCGTTACGCTAGTGGGTCTGCCAAGTAGCTGTACGGTAACCACCTACCGTGTCTGCAACAAGCCGACCTATATTCGGGATCCGAAGGGCAACCAGACGGATTTCACCTACGATCCGGCGCACGGGGGTGTGCTGACGGAGACGTTACCGGCTGATGCGAGCGGGGTGCGGCCGCAGAAGCGGTTCAGCTACACGCAGCTTTATCCCAAGGTGCTGAACGCGGTGGGGCAGCTGGTCAACTCGACGCCGGTGTGGCGATTGACGCGAGTGTCTGAGTGCCTGAGCGCGACGGCGGCCAACCCCGCATCTTGCGTTGGCACCGCCCAGGAGCGGGTGACCACCTACGCCTATAATCACAACAACCTGTTCCTGACGTCGCAGACCGTGGCGGCGGGTGATGGCTCGATCTCGGCAACGACCGCGTACACCTATGATTATCGCGGCGATGTGACCTCGGTCGACGGGCCACGGACCGATGTCGATGACCGGTCGTACACGACCTACGACGCGCTGCGGCGCAAGGTGTTCGAGATCGGCGCCGACCCCGACGGCGCGGGCGCGCTGCCCCGACCGATCGTGCGCCATATCTACGATGCCGACGGGCGCGAGGAGCGCACCGAGTTCGGCCGCGGCACCGCGACCGATGGGTCGGATTTCGTCGTCCAGCGCTTCGAGCGGATGAAGTTCGATCCGGTCACCGGCGATCTCGTCAAGAAGGAGGTCGGGCACCCATGAACGGCAATCGCATTAGACCGATCGTTGCGCTTGGATGCGCATTAGCGACCCTGGCTGCCACCGGCGCTCGTGCCGAGACGATCGTCTCCGAGACCGAGACCAGCTATGATGAGATGGGCCGGGTCAAATGCACCGCGGTGCGTATGAACCCCACGCTCTTTGGGGGTGCGCCCACTGACGCCTGCGTCCACAAGCCGCAAGGCACCCAGGGGCCGGATCGCATCACGAAGAACGTGTATGATGCTGCGGGGCAGTTGCTGCAGGAATGGCGGGCGGTGGGCACGTCGCTTGAGCAGGCCTATGTCACGAACACCTACACGACCAGCGGCAAACGCGAGTTCGTGATCGACGCCAACGGTCAGCGGGCCAAGCTCGAATATGACGGGTTCGGGCGGCAGACCTATTGGCGCTTTCCCTCGACCGCTCAACCGAGCGGCTACAATCCCTCCACCCCCGCGACCGCCTTGGCAACCGCCGGCGCGGTGAATGCGTCGGACAATGAGCAATATGGCTATGACGAGAATGGCAATCGCACGAGTCTCAAGAAGCGCGACAATCGAACCATCGCCTACGCTTATGACGCGCTGAACCGCGTCACCAGCAAGACCTACCCCGGCGGTGGCGCAAGGGCAGTCTATTATGCCTACGACTTGCGCGGATCGCAGACGATGGCCCGCTTCGATTCGCTGTTAGGTCAGGGCATCACCAATGCATATGATGCGCTTGGCCGCCTGACCGCAACGACCGCGGTGATGCCGCTCGGCAGCGGTGAGGTAATCCGCAATCTCAACTTCACCTATGACGCCAATGGCAATCGCACCCGGATCACTTGGCCCGATAACCAATATGTCCGTGCCAGCTGGGACGGGCTCGACCGCTTTTACTTCAGCGACGGCCCGGCAGGCTCCAATCTCAACTTTGTGAGCTACGACACGGCCGGCCGGGTTGGCATCTTCTATCGGTGGGGTGGTACGACGTGGGAGTCCTCGACCACCTACGGTTATGACGGGATCGCGCGGCTCGCGTCCGCCTACGATACATTCAACAACAGCGTGGCCGACGTCACCACTTCCTTCACCTACAATCCAGCGAGCCAGATCGTCTCGCGCACGCGCAACAACGACGATTATCGCTACACCAACTATGCGAACGCCAGCCGCAGCTACGTGGCGAATGGCCTCAACCAGTATGCAAGCGTCAATAGCAATACCTATGTCTACGACGCCAACGGCAACCTGACCTCCGATGGCGGGATAACCTATAGCTACGACATCGAGAACCGGCTGGTGGGCGCTAGCACCGGGGTCACGCTGGCCTACGACCCGCTGGGTCGGTTGGCGCAGGTGACGCAGGGGCCGAGCACAACGCAGTTCCTGTATGACGGGGACGCGCTCGTCGCGGAGTATGACGGAGCTGGGGCGATGCTCAAACGCTATGTCCATGGACCGTTGGCGGGCGCAGATGACCCGTTGGTCGAATATGCCGGCTCGAGCATGGCCTCGCCGCGTCACCTGATCGCCGATCATCAGGGCTCGATCATCGCGATCACCGATAGCGGCGGCAACCGCGTCCAGGTCAACAGCTACGACGAATATGGCGTGCCCGGTACAAACGCCGGGCGCTTCCAGTATACTGGCCAGGCGTGGATCCCCGAGCTTGGCATGTACCACTACAAGGCCCGTATCTACTCGCCGATGCTCGGCCGGTTCCTGCAGACCGACCCCATCGGATATGAGGACCAAATCAACCTTTACGCTTACGTAGGCAATGATCCAGTCAATGGAGCAGATCCGAGTGGACAAGAAACTTACCGCAAGAAATGGCACGACCCCAAGACTTTGGCGGCGCAGGCCAAGAGGGACGCGGAAGGGTTAAGGTCAACCGTGATGAAATTCGGCGAGGCTGTTCGCGGGGAAAGCGTGCGAGAAACCATTAGCAATCATGGAACGGCAATCGCAGCCAGCGCTAAGGAATTCAAAGTCGACGCAAATATCGTTAGATCGATTATCTACGAAGAGCAGACGCACCAGACGCCTTTCGAGTCAAACATGGAGGCGGCGGGATATGGAAGTACGGTTGGACTGGGTCAGATAACCGTCGGTACCAATGGATATACACGGGATCAGCTCCTCGATCCGAATACCAATATTGAAGCTATAGCTAGGCACATATCTGGGATTTCGAAAGAGGGGCTTATCGATCCTAGCCGCCCTGTTGCGTCAATAGCAACAAAGTATAATTGCGGAAGTTGCTCAAAGATTTCAGAGTACGGTAAGCGTGTAGAACAGTTTTATAGGCATAGGGAATTCGAAAGATGAGGATGCTATCTATAGTTACCAACTCATTTTTCTCCTTAATTTCTTTAATGGCATTGGCTATTTCTGTTTTTGGCGTTGTAAGATATATTAATGAGTATGACAAATTATTGGGGATTATTTTATTTTCTTTAATATGCCTTTTAGTTTTTCTGACCTGCTTGGCATCGCTAGTAATTGGCATTAATCGCCTTCTGACTCCAAAAAAAGTCGTTTTGGGTCATTTTCTTATAGTTATACTGGTATTGTTGGCCGCTACATTAGAAATTAGGAACAATTCTCCTGATGGACGGGCGTGGCTTGTCGCTTGGTTGCTATTATTATTAAATCTGGTTCTCGTACTTTGGAATCAAAAGCGGAGCGGGAAGCGCGAAAGTGAACTTCCCGAAATTCAATAATGTTATGAAACAGCAACCTACCCTCAATGAATCATAAATTAAATGCGCCTTTGTTGATGCCTCTCTTTTAAAGATTGGGGGACGCTTGTCGGTTATGGAATTGACATCATACACGGAGGCACACGAGCGGCGACCTGTCACCCATCACCTTGAGGATTGCGGATGCGTGCCGCATCACCGGCATCGGCCGGTCGAAGTTCTACGAGCTGATCAAGGCTGGCGAGATCGAGGTGATCAAGGTCGGCGCGATCACGCTCGTGCCGATGTCCGGCATTCAGGTGCTGCTTGAGCGTGGCCGCGCAGGATCAACTGAGCGTGCGCAATACAATTTGGCTGAAGTGATGCATCCGTTTCTGGCGAACGCTATACTGACCGCTAGCATTGGGGGAACGTCGGACTCAGTTCGCCGTGATCTGTTGTCGAAGGAAGAGGAAACGCGGTCGAAAGCCGAGGATGGTATCGTGGAGCGAATGATCGCGGCGCTTTATGAGCCGCATGGCGATACATTTTGAGGCGGCTTTGCGCCCACTGCCGGTCGTGGCATTCCACTCAGGTGATTTCGGAAAGCGGAGGGTTCTTCAGGCAAGCCGCCAACCCATTACACGGCCGGCGCCTGCAAACCTTTTGAGGATAACGGCGCGGTTAGAACGAGCACCGAGACGATTTTCTCGAGCATCGCGAGTGAGATGGTCGGGTGGGCGTCTAGATTCCGTTCGAATCATCCGGGATCATTTGATCACGCGGATTCCAATTACATTCGGAATGTGCGTGACACGATGGTGTATTTGTCGTGTCGATATTTTCGTTGGGCGACCCGAATGCGGGCAAGCCGTGGCATGTGCACCTTGCAATCTCGTGCGAATTTCCGAAGCGCCGTCGAGCGGCAGGATGTTAGGGAGCCATTTAAGCCGAACTCTTCCACATGGGTTGGAGACCAGTCGGCGTACCAGAGCTGAAGTGTAGACAGGAGGCCGGCGTGGTCGTTCACGACAACCCTGTCCTTTTCACAGGTCAGTGAAGCGACCCCGGTTGCCAGCATAGGATCGGCTACCAGCATTCGGCTGAGGACAAGATCTATATGCGACCGGCCCAAGGTGCGGGGTTGCGCGGCGACGCAAAACGGCCGCAGACCGGTCTCCTGATCCCATTGCTCTGAGTTCGATAAGGGGCCCTCTAGAGTCCAATCGTCGCCTTGGGGGTGCACCCAACCGGGGGACGATAGTTCGGTGGTTCGGGGCGCATCTCTGTCTTCAAATGTTCGATGAATTTCCACGCGGAGCGCGGTAAGCTCGTCGGTATCGACTATGTCCAAGCCAAGTGGCTCGAAACCCTTGTCGAGCGACTCGGCAGCGTCTCGCCAGAGGGCCTGGGCGAGTTTACGCGGCCCAAGCTCCTCATAACGGCCGAGCAAATTCTTGCTCCAATCAGGCCGGGGACTGGCTTCGAAATCCGAAAGGCCGCGGTTGAAGGGCAGAGCTATTTCGGCAGAATCCAGCGCCACCGGCTGCGGCAAGCCCACTTCCAACAGAGCCCAAGACAGAGTCCGTAGATATGCGCTGACATAGACCGCACGTTGGCGAACATCGAGCGATCCAGTTTGCCCCCGATCACCGCGGAAGAAGTAATCTGGATAGCTAGAATAGGCTTCGGAGTAAGCATCCTGGAGCGCGTTCCATTCTCCCCGCCATTGGCTCAAGAAGGGGACCTGCGATGCTCGCTGTAGCCTCGCTAGTAGCGACCGGAATATGGGAGGCACCAATTTCCCAAGGCCGTCGTCGAACAGCTCGTTCTCCGGTGGGTCTGCCCACGCCCCTTTGCTGTAGGCCAGTCGGAATGAGAAGAGGCGGCAAGCTTCACCTGGATAGATGCTGTCGAGGAGCGCATCCGAAAGGACCGATGGGGCTACGATCGCAGCATGAACTTCCCCGAAGGTGAAATGCCCTTGAAGGGCAAAGGCATGAATGATCGATGGCAACATCAGCGCGTCGGATTCGAGCTTTTGCAGCTTGCTCCAGGCGAGCAAGTGCTCACGCGCGAGTTGGTCGCCGTTGCGGATCAACTGCGCAAATTGGCGGGCAGCTTCCCATCGTACCCGTGGTATGGGCCAATGGAGGCGCTCGGCTAATAGCGCGAGACTGGCAACGCCGTTCACTGGGCCCACTCCGGCGTGCGTAGCGGTTGCCCGTCAAGTTCGGCGCGCATCGTGGCCACGATGGCCTCGGCGAGCTCCCGCGCCTTGCCGGTTTCACCGACCCTGAGAAGAAAGTCGACCAGCCGGCTTTGCCCGAACACAAGGGTAGTTCGCTCACCCGGCCGATCAAACACCGGCGCCGAGGATTGGCGCAAAAATTCTGCCCATTGATCAGGATAGTGGCGCGCGGCACGCGAAATCCTGCGCTTGGCTTCCTTCTCACTCGCGTACCAACGGTTCCAGCCACGCCGAAATCGTTGGGCAGCTACGAGCCAGAAGAACGCCGCTTCCCGCCCTTCAACTTCCAAACTCATCTCAAACGCCAGGTCATAGGCCTTGTCGATCTCATAGGTGAAGTGTTCGCCAGTGACGACCGCGCGTAACGCGCTCAATGCCTCTTTGCTTTTGCCCTGTCGGCGCCAATGAGCGAGCCAGCGATTTATCGCGCCGTCCTGCCAGCCATAGCCAGGCGCGCCAGCTACGGCCTTGCGATATTCGCCGAAGCGAGCTGGGGAATAATCTGCTGGTCTCGGCGCAGATCTTGGCGGAGTGCGCGATACGGTGGTGCTCGAGCTGCGGTCCTCCGGTGTTGGTGGCTTCGAATACCCCGTAATGCGATCGATATATTCGATTAGCGATGCTGTGGCCTGGCCCGGATATTTGGATCGAAGGTTATCCTTGTCCAACTGCCCTGATTCCACGAGCGTCGATAGCAGTGCGAGATCGTGCGGCTGCGCAGGGTCGAGCGATTTGACTACATGGGAAAGGAGGCTATCTGCATAATACCATTCATCGCGACGCACGAGCCACCCATAGAGTGGGCCAACCCGGTCCGGCAGGAGGTCGGCGACACTGTCGAAATAACTTGATCTCGCATGATTGGTCTCGTCCCCGTCAGTATATTCTGTAATGGCGTCGAATGCCGGGGCCAGCTCCAATGTCGTCCGTGCGGTCCAGGACGGATCTATTGGAGCCATCAGCTCCATAACCTCTAGCAATTCAAAGGCATAAGGGTCTTTTCGCCAGCCATAGCCGAGGAGGCAACGAGCGGTGCGATCGAGGAAGGCCTTTCCTTGATCTAAAAGATCATGGTCTAGGGCAAAAAGTGTGGCGTCGATGCAAGTATCGCTGCGCTCCATGTACTCAGTGACGGTCGTATCCAGATATTTCGCGATACGATCGAGCAGGGCTGCGGCCCCGCCTGGGCTGTGCAAGGGAAGGCGCCGGCTCCCGATGCGGTCTAGCCACTGCATGTCATACCAAAGGCGACTATCGCTTTCCGGGAGATCTGCAGCCTCGATCCGAGCAGTTGGATCGCTCACCTGGCGCAATAGCTGCAGATCGATCGAGATATCCCGCAGAGCGAGCCCCACGCTTCGAACCAGGACGGTTGCGTCGTAGCCTCGGCTAGGGTGGCGCGGGATATCGAAAGCCTCGAAGAACTCTCGAAGCGTAGGAATCGGATCGCCGTCGTCAATGCGCCCGGCGATTGCGCAGGCGACATCCGTGAACTCCTGGAGCACGGTGCGTGCCCAATCGTCTTCGAGCTCCTCAAGGCCGGCAAGTTTGAGACGATCTGCCCGGCCGCCCAGCGCGGCAGAAAGCACGGTGAAGAAGAATTTTTGGAGACGGGGCGGGACGGCAGCGCTCGCTTCAATGCCATTCGTGGATGGAATGATCTGCTTGACATTGATGGCAAGTGGCCGTGACCGTGGCAGTGGCCATTTTCGCACTGCATAGAGGGCGTGGAATAGGGGTTTTGAAGCGTGCCCCCGCAGGGCGCGATTTTGCCGAATGTCAGCCCCGTCCAAACATGCCAGGGCAAAGAGAGATGCGTCGCATCTCTCACCCCGATGAAGGCCGGCTATCGACCACGCCATTGCGTAGCGCCCAGAGAAGATCGCTTCTTCCATCGTCTCTCCGATAAGGCTGTCGCTACGCCCTAGGCGGCGGCCATAATTTTTGAGACGCCTTGGTTCGAACTGATCGAGATAGGGGAGGATTCGGACTAGGATGGCCGGCCAATCCTCACGCGCATTGTCGTCATGGCGCGATTCTATCGCCCGACGGTTGATTTCCGCGAGAGCCGATTCCGCTGCGACGCTGGCGGCCTCGGGTGCGAGCGCCCGCAGAAGGGGTAGCATCACTGCGGGTTGTTGGCGTGCAAGTGTGCTGCGCAGTTGGATCAGCCGATAATTGTCTTCGGCAAGCCGCAAGGTGGCCTCGATGAAACCGGCGAATTTTGTGGTCTGGAATTCTGGGGCATTAGAGACGCGGACCCACAAGGATCGCAACTCAGTTACCCGAGCAAAGTCCAACGTGTCGAATGCGAGGATTTCTGCTTGCTGCATGATGAACTGGATCTGCTCGAGCGGGCGGCCTGCGCTCAGAGCCGCCAAAGCCCATGGTCGATCGGGGCCGTTCAAGAGTGGTGTCACGTCACCGAACCTCGCTCGGGTCACCCAGGACCAAGCCCATTTCCAATATTGAGGTGCCGGACCATCGAGCCATGCAAGGATCGTCGGCCGCTGGCTCAGAGCGACGGCTTCATGCTCCTTCTGGTCACGGACGAACACAAAGATGGAACCATGAAAGGGATATGTTCCGATCTCCCGATGATCGAGAAGATGATCAATTTCTTCGATCGCCTCGGGAGCACCCGGCATTCCTTGGAAGCATCGATGAATGCCTCCTGGCGCCACCGCGAAATCGATGCTGGCGAGCGCGTGTAATATGGTTCGGGCACCGGCGGATACCTTCTTCCAGAGCGATCGATAATAATCGCGGATGTCTCCGGTCGGATTGGGCGGGAGCGCGAGGATCGCCGCTTCGGTCAAGGCGCCGCCAGGACGCGCCAGCATTTCGAAAGCATAGATCAGGTGAAGCGGGAGGCCTTCGGTAATGGTGTGGAAGGCGCCGGCAAGCGCTTGGATCGTAGTTTCTAGCTTCCTCCCATTGTCAAGAAGTAGGCGGCCAGCATCGTATTGGACGCCAAGCCAATGTGCGACTGCACTCTTCGACATAAGAGGTAGCGCCCGCCACGCTTCCTCGGGGCAATATTGTAGGAGCCTTTGCGGGAGATGCTTCGGCGCAATCTTCTGCGTCCCCACCACGACATGCATATTGGGCCGCGCGGGAAGCAAATGCGCGAAGACCTGCTGCATCTGGTCCAACGAACGCCCTTCGCGCCAAACATGATCCAGTCCATCAATCACTACGATGAGGCGCTTGCCATTGTCGCCTGCCGCCTGCGCTGCGGCATCGAGCCATACGCCCAAGTTGTCGCCTTTGGCCTGGATGTCGGGACGCTGTTCCCGAATCTGGCGAACAAGCGATTGTTCGATCTCGTGAAAGAAGAACCGGGTCGTCCTGCGCTCCGCCAGATTCAGGAAATAGTGATGGCGAATACAGAGCTGTTTCGCCTGCTCTAGCTTCTGAAAGCGGTAGCTGAGATAGGTGCTCTTTCCTCTGCCAGGCGGTCCCCACAATACGGTAACACCATCCGTGGTTAGAATGTGTTTGGCGAAATCACTGTCGAAGTCCTCGTCGGGCGGACGATAGCCGGGGGGCACCTCAAAATTCTGGGGAAGGGGGCGCGGTCGCTCCCGCGATAGCATCGCGCGAATATGATGATAACGCACCCTGCCGTCGGGCTCGGGCCTGTTCTTGAGGGTAGCCCATTCTTTCACCGCGCGAACGAGCGCGATCCATCCTTGATAGTCGGTGTCGGACGGAATGAGGAGCGCCTGCAGATTATATTCGAGGTCAGTCAGGTGTGGCTGGCTGTGATCGAACCGAAAATTCTCGAAGAAGAGCTCGGCATTCTCATGCGAGCCAAGCTGCCCGACGATCTGGTCGGTGAGATTGGCCGGAACGCGATCTAGAATGACTTGGCCATTATCCAGCACTGCGGCGAAATCGGGAGAGGGAAGGCGATCGGTGAACAAGTCGGCCTTTTCGAGCAGCCCAGCATTCGCATGACGCTCGACAGTCGAGGCCCATTTCTGCAGAAGGGATTTTGCTCGTCCCTTTTTGTCCAGAAGCCAATCCCAACTCAGCAGATTGGCTGGGTCGCCGGGGGCGACGGTGAATTTGACCTGTGTGACTTCGTATCGCCCATCCTGCCTGCAGGCGACGATATCGTCGATCGAAGCATGGGCTGGGTCATCGCTATCTAGTTCGATCCACTGATACACATCTGGTTGGCGATAAAAGTCTATAAGGACCGCAATTGCAGCGAGATCCTGGTAGTCAAAGCTAGCGCGCAAAATTCCCGGCTTTTTGTACCCCGAAGTCATTTGCAATGCTTAGCGGCATGATGCTCCTGAACCCAAGTGGCATTGCAACCAGCCTGGCGGGCGCACCGGGGCTGGCTCGCCGGTGAGGCGGTTTTTCGATCTGGTCAACCGTTCAGGTCGAGCAGCGCTCGCTTCGGAATCATGGTGCTCAAATTCTCTTTAGTGCGCATTATGATGCGAGTCGGAAGAACTGCAGCGCGGCAGATAAAGCCTGTCACGCTAGAGGCGGGCTAAGCGAACTCAGCGGCCCCATTGGCGTAGTTTCAGCTTCTCAGGCGTGCGGAAGCTGAGGTCAGTTAAAGTGGGTGGCTCTCAAGAAGCTGCCGCTACGCAACCCAACCAATTTCCATTTGGTCTTACGCTTTCGAATCGACATCGGAGGGATAGGGCCCTTCGCCTCGAGGGAACGCGAATTTCGTCTGCGCGAGCGCGCAGACATCCGCACAAAGATATTTGATGGATATTTGACACGCGGGCTGCTGATACAGCTAACCCACTGAAATCATTGGCGATCCCTACGGGAATCGAACCCGTGTTTCAGCCGTGAAAGGAATAGGGCGGGGCAGCTATTGGCCCGGTTGCAGACTGACTGCTTTCAGAATCGTAGGACAGCGGCGCGGACTTGACGAAGCGGGCGCGGGTACGGTTGAGCGTGGGTCGCCAGCAGCTTTGCGTTTCGCCGTATCGCGGCCCTCAGGTTCGGCACAAGCATTCCTTCTCGCAACCAGGGGAATTAGATGAGGATCGCTTCAGTCCGGCTACTCGTGTTCCGCCGCTCGTCAATGGAAGCCGGTCCCTGACGTCAATCCAAAACCGCACATTATCGACTGGATGATAAACTTATCCCGATTGATGCGAACGCAGAAAATTCTACCATCCGCATGATGGAGCGCGAAGAAGCCGAACTGACCGGACGTATAGTCAAGGTGCTGAACGTGGACGAGGACACGCAGAAGGTCCATGCGCGGCAGCAGGATGGCCTAACCACGGCCTTCACGATCTTGAACGGCAATTTGCCTTTCCGAGGCGACGTATTGCTACTTGGGGCCGACCGATGGGAGCTGGCGCCACCGGACACGTGGCTCTGGGCCAACTCGGTCGCAACGGTCAGGGCGAAAGTGGGTGATGAAGAAATATTGGTTGATGACGGAATCCACATTAAGCCGGTCATCAATTATGGGAACGTCGACGTCGAGATCCACAACACTGTCGAATACAATGACATCGACGGGATAATCAGGGTGGTCGCGGACGTTCCGATCCGAAGCCGCGAGTACGGCATCAGCCGCGAGGACATTCTCAAAGAATATCGGGTCGACACGTCTGAAGGTGGTCCAACATTCGCCGACTTCGGAGGATATCCGGACGTGGTCGAACGAGCAAAAGAGCTGATCGCCACCCAACTCGATCACAGGGAGACATTGGAGGTGATCGGGGCCCGGCCGGTCAAGGGCATTCTTTTCACCGGACCGCCGGGCACTGGCAAGACGCATTTGGCCCGCATCATCGCACACGCGTCGAAGGCCGACTTCTACTTAGTCAGCGGCCCATCCATCGTTAGCAAGTGGGTCGGTGATACTGAAGACACGCTACGCAAGATTTTCGACGCTGCGGCAGCGAGCGAATGCGGCCGTGCCATCGTCTTCTTCGACGAGATCGACAGTATTGCCGAACGCAGGACCGGCGAATCTCACGAGGCTTCGAAGCGTCTAGTAGCACAGCTTCTCACGCTTTTGGACGGGTTCTCGAGCGAAGGGGGGGGCGTGGTCGTAGTCGCCGCAACGAACCGCGCGGAATCACTCGATCCCGCGCTCATGCGTCCGGGACGCTTCGACTGGGAGATCGAGTTCACGATGCCCACCGTTGCGGATCGCCTCGAAATCCTAGAGGTCCATGCCAGGAAGCTTCAGACGGCCGAGTGGCTTCCGCTGATCGACATTGCCGCTTTGACGGAAGGCTGGTCGGCCGCGGAGCTCAACGCGCTCTGGGCCGAAGCCGCCATCCTTGCCGCCAAGGACAGCCGGGATTTCATCGCTGCTGAGGATCTGGCCCTGGCGCTTGAGAGAGTCGCGGCCAGACCACGGCGCGAAGCGGATCGAGGGAGCCTCTGATGAGCCTGCCTTGGTGGCTCGGGGGCAAGCGCCGGCCGACGACGACCCCGGAGGTTGTGGCGACTGCCACCAGAGACAGGCCGCTCCGCGAGTTCATCTATCTGGACGAAGTCAGCTTACGGAGCCTCCTCTCCTCACAGAAGGGCGAAGTCACCGACAGCACGTCCGAGCAGAACGTCGCCGGCAATCAGGGTGAGGTCGCGACCAGTCTGGGCGCGGGCGGTAGCCTGCTGGCGAAGGCAGATATCTCCTCTCGCTACCAGACCAGCAACAGCAGCACCCTGCAGACCTCTCGCAAGGCGACCGTCCAGTCGTGGTTCAGGGAGTTCCACGCTCTAGACGACCTTCGGATCGTCGAGCCGCGCGATGAGGTCGAACCCTTCTCGGATGTCGCGCAGATCGAGAAGATAACCGACAGGTCGCTGGCGATTCCGACAGCCGAGCTCAAGCGCGGACAACTCGTCGAGTTTCGCGTTCGCCTGACGGCCGATCCAGTTTTCCGCTTTGGGACTCTCATGACAGAGTTCACCAGTATGGCCGACGAGAATCCGGGCATGTTCGCGGCGAACAATGTCTTGGGGCTGGTCACGCAGACCGCTCCCGTGAACCGGATTCTCCAGCGGCTGCTCGCCGGGCTAATCCCAATACGCGCGAAGGCACTTGACCACGTAGTGGTACGGATCGGCGCCACCGAATATGTCGTCCATCACGATTCGATTGCTGACCTCGGGCTAGAAGCGCGGCCGCTCGACATCGTAGGTGTCACCGAACACCTTGCCTACTGGAAGGACATACGGCGGGTTCTGTTCTCCGAGGCCGAATTCACGCTCCTGGCACGCGTCGCGCGGGATGGTCTCCACGATACGTGGACACCCGTGAAGCTCGCCGCGCTTTTCGTCCCCCATGCACCTGATTTGGTTGAACAGATAAACACCGCAGGCCGCAGTTCACTTCAGGAGGCCGGTGTGACGAGCATTGACACGAACGTGCTGCTGCTCGGCGCGGCGCTAGAGCATTATCGGGACGCCGTTGTTCGCGAGACCGGGGCCAGCCTCGAAGACACTCAGACCGACGAGCTCGATCGATCGATCCTCGCCCTTCGCGACAGGACGGGGTCGACCACCGCGCAGCGGAGCGCGTTCAAGGCTCTCGGAGACCTCATCACGCGCATGACCGGTTCGTCGATTGACGGTCGCCGCGACCACGAACTTCGGGAGGAGGCGCGCATCGTAACAGGGCTTCCTATGTTTCCCTCCCTCTCGCAGGGAACGACGACGATGTTTGAAACATCGCCTCCAGCAACTTCCGAGGCGCCTCGGCTCCTCGATGTCGAGGTCGTAGCGATCTACTGGTAGGGCATCATGAACATCCGCTTGCTTCAATGCGCGGATGCAGGCCGCATGTCGCCTAGCGCGCAGGCCAACCACGTCGAGCATCGGTTCGCGTGTTGCCGCATTTTTGACAGGCCGGCATCAGCTGCGAATCGGACATTCGTCAGCACGCTGAAGCTAGGGAGCAGTGAGGCGCCTATCCGGAACGATCCTGGAAAATCCGCCGGTTTCCAGCTACGGTTTTGCAGAAAATCTGCAGTAAGCTGCACGATCGTGCAGATATTCGGCGGCTAAGCGACTGAAATCGCTGGTGACCCCTACGGGACTCGAACCCGTGTTTTCGCCGTGAGAGGGCGACGTCCTAGACCGCTAGACGAAGGGGCCGTGCGAGCGGGAAGCGGCGCCTCTACAGGCGGTGCGGCGGGGCGTCAAGCGCTGCGAGCGCAAGTCACCGCGGCGCTGGCAATCCGCGCCGTCCATGCCTATTTGGCGCGCAATGGCGCGTTCGACCCGATCGATGGACTGGGGCTTCCCCCGCTGGCGGCCCTACGGGTCCGAGCGCGAAGCCGTACGTGTGCGCCTGTGCGACCGCGAGGGTTGCGAGGAGCCGGGCGACCGCCCCGCGCCCAAGTCGCCCAACAGCCCCGAGCGCTGGTATTTTTGCGAGGCGCATGCGGCCGAGTACAATCGCAACTGGAATTACTTCGAAGGCCTGACCGCCGAGGAGGCGGCCAAGCGCGAGGCCGAGGATCGCCGTACCGCGTCGGGCTATGCCGAAAGCCGCCACAACGCCTGGGCCGGTCCTGGCGACGGCAGCCGCTCGCGCGACGAGATGCGCGCGCTCGAGGTGCTCGAACTCGATCCCGACGCCGAATTCGAGGCGGTGCGCGGGGCCTGGCGGCGGCTCGCCAAGGAAAACCATCCCGATATCCGTCCCAATGATGCCGAGGCGGCGAAGCGCTTCCAGGCGATCCAGACCGCCTATGAGGTGCTGCGCGCGGCCGAAGAAAGGCGGCAGTGGCGGCCGGAGTGAAGGCGCGGGTCCGCGCCAACTGGTCGAGCGCCGTGCTGGTCTGCGCCAAATGCTCGAAGCGGCTCGGCGGCGGTTTCGGACCGAAGGGCAAGCAGCCGCTGGGCAAGGCGCTGCGCAAGCATCTCGGGCTCAAGAAGGGGCGCAAGTCGGCCGCCGGCGTGGTCGACGTCAAATGCCTCGGCGTGTGTCCGCGCGGCGCAGTGACGGTGGTCGACGCAGCCGCCTGCCGCGAATGGCTGATCGTGCCGGCCGGCGCCGATCTCGACGATGTGGCGGCCGAGATCGGATTGCGCTGAAGCTCAGGCCGGCGCCGTGCGATCGAGCCAGCGGCGGGCCCGGGGCCAGAGCGGAAGTAGCAGCCGGTCCACCGCCAGCAGCAGGATCAGCGACGCCGCCAGCATCGGCAGCAGGAGCGCGAGAGCGAGCATGATCACCGCGACGACGCGCAGCTTCGCCTCGGACGGGCGGGGAGGGGCGCCGAGCGTGCTGCCAGGCCGGCGCCGCCACCACATCGCCACGCCGCTCACCGCCAGCGCCATCAGAGCGAGCGCGGTGAGCGCGCCGATCGCCTGGTTGACCCAACCGAACAACTGCCCCTCGTGCCACGCGATGCCATAGCCGATCACGCGATCGATCGGATGCTTGTCGGCGAATCCCTCGCGCGCGACGACGGCTCCGGTCATAGGGTCGAAGCTGACCGAGCGGGCGAGGGGGCGGTTCTGCGTCTCGCTCGACAATTTCCAGACATTGCCGTTGGGCGGGCCGAGCGGCATCGGCGCGCCCGGCGGAATCAGCACCACCGGTTCGGGCAGGCGCTCCGCCAAAGCGCGCAGATAGATGTCGTTCAGGCTCAATCCCGGGCCGGGCACGGCCGCTTGTGCGCGCAGCATCGCCTCGTGATCATGCTCGGCGTGCAGATCGACGCCGCCCTTCCACTGCTGCGGTCCCTGCACCAGCCCGAGCTCGGCGCGGACGGTGCGAAATGCGGTTGCCCAGCCGTCGGTCCAGGGCAAGCCGGAGACGAGCAGCACCAGCGCGAGACCGCTCACCCAAAAGCCGGTGACTGCGTGAAGGTCGCGCCAGAACAGCCGGCCCCTCGCGCCGAGTCGCGGCCACAGCACACCGGCCGGCCCACGTCCCCGCGGCCACCACAGATAGAGGCCGGAGAGTATCAGCAGGATCGCCCAGCACGCAGCGGTCTCGACCAGCAGCCCACCCCAGCGCCCCATCAGCAGCGAGCCGTGGATACGCGAGACGGTGGCGGATATCCGTGCTTCGGGGTCGGCGACGCCGAGCACCCGTCCGTCGAGCGACACGCCGATATCGCGCATGCTGCCGCCGGGCAGGCCGACATGGATCACCGCGGCGCCGACGGGGTGCGGCGGAAAGCGATAGCTGTAGAAGCGCGCCTCGGGCACGGCGGCGAGTGCCGCCTTCACCTGGTCGTCGGGCGAGACGACGCGCTCGAACGGCGCATCATGCCAATGCCGCTCCTGCCACGCGTCGAGCTGAGGCTTGAACAGATAGATCGCGCCCGTGAGCGACAGCAGCAGAATGAACGGAACGACGAACAGCCCCGCATAGAAATGCCAGCGCCAGATGGCGCGGTAGAGACGCCCATTCTCGGGAGTCACCCGATGTAGCGCTCCGCCGTGGCGCGGATCAGCGCGATCATGTTGGGGATGCCCTGCGTGCGGTTCGAGCTCAGCTGGTTCTTGAGGTCGAACGGCGCCAGCGCGCCCTCGATGTCGGTGGCGAGGATCTCGGCCGGGCTGCGGTCCTGCACCGCCAGCAGCACCAGGGCGATGATCCCCTTGGTGATCGCGGCGTTGCTGTCGGCGAGGAAGTGCAGCGCGCCGTCCTCGCGTACGGTCGGATAGACCCACACCGCCGCCGAGCAGCCGCGCACCAACGTCGCATCGGTCTTGAGCGCGTGGGGCATCGGCTCGAGCGCGCGGCCGAGGTCGATCAGCAGGCGATAGCGATCGTCGGCGTCGAGGAACGCATATTCGTCTTGAACTTCGGCAAGGCTGGGCATGGCCGTGCCTATAGCGGGGTTGCGCCGCCGTGCCAGCCCGGCATGCGCGGTCCCGGCGGTGGCCGGGACGGGAGCGGCCCCGGTTGCGGCGGCCGCTCCCGGTGTGCGCCGCGATCCGCCGGGCCTCCCGTCCCGATGGCGCGGCGCACCTCCGTCAGAGGTCGACGCCGGCGGCAATCGCCTCGAGCTTGCGG
Source organism: Sphingomonas sp. (assembly GCF_039595165.1). Classification (GTDB taxonomy): domain Bacteria; phylum Pseudomonadota; class Alphaproteobacteria; order Sphingomonadales; family Sphingomonadaceae; genus Sphingomonas. The sequence continues at coordinate 26,991 of NZ_JBCNMA010000014.1, read as the reverse complement.
ATCCGTTCCTTGAGGTCGGCGATCTCGATCCGCGCACCGGCGCTGCTCGGCGCGGGCTGGTGGCTGTCGCCGGCATGCGCCACGCTCAGTTCCTGCCGCTTGAGCGCCAGCCAGCCGCGCCAGCCGGCCAGGCCCGCCGCGGTGACCATGCCCAGGCCGGCCAGCGCCGCGGTCGCCATGATCAGGTAGAAATTGGGGTCACTCATCACGCCCTCCATCAGACGCGTTTCGCTTAGTCGTTGCGCCGGTCAGTTCCGGCCGTCGCGCAGCTTCTCGATCTCGCGGTCGAGGTTGCTGACGCTGTGATTGTCGGTGATCACGCGCTCGAGGACGGCGATGCGTTCCTTGAGCGTTCGCACCTCTTCCTGCAGGCGGCGGGCCTCGGCGGCGTCGGCGCCGTCGTTATGCGCGCGATAGCCGCTGCCGTGGCGGTCGCGGCGGACGCCGCCGCCCATCTTGGCCCTGATGATGCTGCCGACCGTCACGATCAGGACGATTCCCACCACCATTTCGAACGGACCCATCATGTCGTCTCCTGCCGTAAGTCTGCCCTTGCCGGGCGTTTCGTCTCAGTTCGCCGCTTCCGCCTGCTCGCGCGCCAGCTTCTCGGCGCGGCGAACGGGGCGGTCGCGCATCTCGGACAGTGTGACGCCGATTGCGCCGATCACGCCCAGTACCGCGAAGAACCCGATCAACATTGGTCTTACTCCCGTTACACAGGGTTGGTCAGTTTACCGGCCGCTCGTCGCGCAGCCGCTCGATTTCGTCGGAGAGATCGAGGCCCTTGTCGGTCGCGATCCGCTCCAGCACCCGCACCCGCTGCTCCAGCCGCTCGGTATGGGCCGCATATTGCGCGGCCTTCTCGGCGGTCTGCGCATTGAGCGCCTCGGCCATCTTCTCCTTATGGCGCAGCCAGCGCTTGAACATGTCGCCGCCGACCCCGACGATCACGGGGATGCCCACCACGATCATGAAGAAGCCAAGCACGAACCAAGCCTTGTCCATTGCCGCTCTCCCTCAGTTCTTGGTGACGCGGAGCGCTTCGATCTCGCGATCGAGCGCATGCGTGCCGTCGGTCACGATCCGCTCGACATTCGCCAGCCGGTCCTTGACCGAGCCGAGCTCGGCGCGGAGCTGGGCGTTTTCCTGGCTCAGCAGCTTGATCCGCTCCACCGCCTCCTGGTCGGTCTTGGGATAGACTGCCTGGCCCCAGGCGCCGTCGAGCGGGTAGCCGTTCTTGATGCGCAGCCAGTTGTTGAACACCCATCCGCCGATCGCCACCGACACGATGATCGCGATCATCGGAAAGAGCGACTGCACCAGTGCGAGCTTTTCGGGTTCCATATCGTTCCTCTTCTTCAGCGCAGCGAGTCGATGTCGCGGGCGGTGCGTTCAGCGGGGTCGGTGGCGATGCGCTCAAGCACCGCGATCCGCTCCTCCAGCCGGCCGATCTGACCCGTCAGCCGCTCATTCTCGCTCGTCAGCAGTTCGATCTTGCGGTTCGCGGCGGGATCGGCCTTGCCGGTCATGCCGCTCCATTCGTTCTCGACCGGGTAGCCGTGCTTCGCGCGGATCCAGGTCGATGCGAGCCAGCCGAAGGTCGAGATCGCGATGATGGCGATGACGAAACCCGGTCCACTCCAGCTCATGTCCCATTCCCTCCCGTCGTCGCCGCGCCTCAGCGCAGGCGCTCGATCTCGTCGGCGAGCTGCGTGTTGCGGCTCGTGTAGAAGGTCTCGATGTCGGCCATCCGGCGATCGATGTCGCGCAGTTTGGAGCGGACCTCCTGGGTCGAGCGGCGCGGGTTGGCCCGCACGCCCTGCCAGAACTTCGCGTCCTCGGCGCTGTCGTAGAGCCCGATCGGCTTGTGCGACGTGACCATCGCCAGGCCGATGTAGACGAAGAACATCAGCGGGAAGGTCGCGAAGAACAGGACCAGGAAGCCAAGCCGGATCCACAGCGGATCCACCCCGGTATATTCGCCCAGCCCCTCGCAGACGCCGAGCCACTTGCCGTTCACCTTGTCGCGGTAGAGTTGCGTGCGGCTTGCGGACATCTCAGTTCCTCCGTTGGCGTTCATAGTCGGGGAGCTCGCGCAGCGGCGGCGTATCGCTGCCGCGCAGGCGGAACTCCGGATTGTCGGCGGCGATGATCCGCTCGATCGTCTGAAGACGATCTTCGAGGCGGCGCGCCGTATAATGCAGCTCGTCGAGCAAGTTCTCGTCCTCGCCGGTCAGTGTCTTCGCCTGCTTCCACCGCGTGACATAGTGGAGGATCACCCAGGGCATGCCGATGAAGAGCATGCCGACGATGACGATCGGCAGGAAAACGTCTTCCATCGCCTCAGCCCTCCTTGTTCAGGCGCGCCTTGAGCGCGGCCAGCTCGGCGTCGACCTTCTCGGCCGACTGGAGCTCGGCGATCTCTTCCTCCAGCGTCTTCTTGGGCGCCCCCAGCTGCAGCGCGTCGGCGCGGCCCTCGGCGAAGTCGACCCGGCGCTCGAGCAGGTCGAAGCGGCTGAACGCTTCGTTGACCTTCGAGCCGTGAGTCATCTCGCGCAGCTTGGCGCGGTTGTTGGCGCTCTCGAGGCGAGTCATGATCGCGTTCTGGCGGGCGCGGGCGTCGCGCAGCTTGGTCTGCAGCTTGGCGATGTCCTCTTCCGAGGCGCGCAGCGCGTCGTCGAGCACATGGATCTCGGCATTGAGTTGGTCGCACATGTCGTACGCCTTCTGGCGCTCGACCAGCGCGGCCTTGGCCAGGTCCTCGCGGTCCTTCGACAGCGCCAGCTCGGCCTTCTCGGTCCAGCTCGCCTGCAGGTTCTCCAGCTTCGCGATATGGCGCCGCATCTCCTTCTGGTCGGCGATCGTGCGCGCCGCGCTGGCGCGGACCTCGACCAGGGTCTCCTCCATCTCGAGGATGATCATGCGGATCATCTTCGCCGGGTCTTCCGCCTTGTCGAGAAGGTCGGTGACGTTGGCGGCGATGATGTCGCGGGTGCGAGAGAAAATGCCCATCTTCAACTTGCTCCTTGGAAACTTCGTGCCGCCGGGCGGGCTAGGGGGTGCCCGCCCGGCGGGACCGCTCAGGCGAAGGTGTCCGGCGCCTGAGTGGAAATCTGTGCCGTCGCGGTGGCGGCGGGGCCGACCACACTGGCGAGGCAGGTGGTGCTCACGACCAGGGTGCAGGCGATCGCCGCCAGCGTGGTGCGAAAGCTGTTGTTGCCCTTGTACATGTCGTTCCGTCCCTTGGTGTCTCGTTCGCCGCCCATCGCGGCTTGCCAGGAATATTGCAGGGGGCGTGCCAATTTTGGCGAGGCGCAGAAATCCGCCATTTTTCGCCGATTCCTCGGTTCGCACGAAATGCGCGCTTGCCAAGTGTTGGGAAAATACGCCAAAGCTTCGGACATGGAGCGCACAACCCAGGTCATCGGCCAATCCGGCGCCTTTCTCGACGCGCTCGAGCTCGCCTCGCGCGCGGCCGCGCTCGATCGTCCGGTGCTGGTGATCGGCGAGCGCGGCACCGGCAAGGAGCTGGTCGCCGAGCGCCTCCACCGCTTGTCGCCGCGCTGGGACCAGCCGCTGGTGATCATGAACTGCGCCGCGCTGCCCGAGACGCTGATCGAGGCCGAGCTGTTCGGGCACGAGGCCGGGGCCTTCACCGGCGCCACCAAGTCGCGCCCCGGCCGGTTCGAGGAAGCCGATGGCGGTACCCTGTTCCTCGACGAGCTCGGCACGCTCAGCATGGCGGCGCAGGACCGGCTGTTGCGCGCGGTCGAATATGGCGAGATCACCCGGATTGGCGCGTCCAAGCCGATCACCGTCGACGTCCGCATCGTCGCCGCGACCAACGAGCATCTGCCCGAGCGGGTGGAGCAGGGCACGTTCCGCGCCGACCTGCTCGACCGTCTCTCGTTCGAGGTGGTGACGCTGCCCCCGCTGCGCGCACGTCCCGGCGATATCCTGGTGCTCGCCGAGTTCTTCGGACGACGTATGGCGTCGGAGATCGGCCGCGACTGGGAAGGGTTCGGTCCCACCGCGCTCGACGCGCTGACCGATTACAGCTGGCCCGGCAATGTCCGCGAGCTGCGCAACGTCGTCGAGCGCGCGGTCTATCGCTGGGACCGGCACGGGCCGGTCGATGCGATACAGATCGATCCCTTCGCCTCGCCCTATCGTCCCAAGCCGATGCCCCACGGCATTCCCGGCAACGCCGCGCCGGTCCAGCTGACGACCGAGGAGCCGGGGCCGCTGCCGCGCCGCGACGATGATCTCTCGGGCGACTTCAAGAGCCGCGTCACGCGCTTCGAGCGCGAGTTGCTGAGCCGTGCGCTGTCCGAGAACCGCTTCAACCAGCGCGCCACCGCCGAGGCGCTGGGCCTGAGCTACGACCAGCTGCGCCACGCGCTCAAGCGGCACGAACTGCTCAACGCGGGAGGATAGGCCATTGCCAGCGCCGCGGCCGGGCGCCTATCGGCCGCGGATGGAACTGACCGCCGAAATCCTCGCCTTCCTGGTCGCGATCGCCTTCGTCTCGGGCACGATCGACGCGATGGCGGGCGGCGGCGGGCTGTTGACCATCCCGGCGCTGATGGCGGTCGGCGTGCCGCCGGTCGCGGCGATTGCCACCAACAAGCTCCAGAGCAGCTTCGGCACCGCCTCGGCGTGCATCGCCTATTGGCGCGGCGGACACATCGATCTCAAGCGCTTCGCGATCCCCGCCGCGGGCGCGTTCCTCGGTTCGGTCGCGGGCGCCTTCACCGTCCAGCATGTCGATCCGAAATTCCTTACCGCGTTCGTGCCGGTGCTGCTGATCCTGATGGCGCTCTATTTCTTGCTCGCGCCGCCGATGAGCGATGTCGACCGCATCGCGCGGTTCGGCCGCTTCGGGCTCACCGCGGTGGCGGTGGTGCTCGGCTTCTATGACGGCTTTTTCGGCCCGGGCGCGGGTTCGTTCCTCACGACGATGATGGTCGCGCTCGCCGGCCTTGGCCTGGTTCGCGCGATCGCCAACGCCAAGTTCCTGAACTTCGCCACCAACGTCGCCGGGCTGCTCGCGATGATCGCGGGCGGCAAGGTGCTGTGGGTGCTTGGCCTCAGCATGGCGGCGGCGAATATCGTCGGCAACCAGATCGGCGCGCGGCTGGCGATGCGCTTCGGCGGCAAGGGAGTGCGCCCGCTGCTCGTGCTGATGTCGGTCGCGCTCACCGTCAAGCTGCTCGCCGACCCGGCCAATCCGATCTGGAAGGTGCTGCCGCACTGATCGCCCATTTCGATCGCGTCACAAGAAAATTTCGTGCGGCAAAGCCCCGCCTGATGCGTTAGGCGGGCGCGACACCAGAACAAGGAGGGTCACATGGCTTTCGAACTTCCCACTTTGCCCTACGCCAAGGACGCGCTCGCGCCGACCATCTCGGCCGAGACGCTCGATTTCCACTATGGCAAGCACCACAAGGCCTATGTCGACAAGACCAACGGTTTCGTCGCGGACAAGGGCCTGGAGGGGAAGAAGCTCTCCGAGGTGATCCGCCACGCCAAGGAGACCGGCGACAAGGCGCTGTTCAACAACTCGGCGCAGATCTGGAACCATACGTTCTACTGGTTCGGCCTGACCCCCGAGCCCAAGGAGCCCACCGGCAAGCTCGCCGAGCTGATCGAGAAGACCTTCGGCTCGAAGGAAGAGCTGGTGAAGAAGCTGATCGCGGAGGCGACCAACCACTTCTCGAACGGCTGGGGCTGGCTGGTGCTCGAGGGCGACGAGATCAAGGTGACCTCGCTGCACGACGCCGACACGCCGGTGGTCTATGATTTCAAGCCGCTGCTGACGATCGACGTGTGGGAGCACGCTTATTACATCGACTACCGCAATGCGCGCCCGGGCTATCTCGAGGCGATCACCAAGATCATCGACTGGGACTTCGTCGCCGCCAATCTCGACGGCGAGGGCGTGAGCCGGGCCGACCAGGAAGGCTGATCGGCCAGACCGATCACGAGCGGGCCGGAGGAAACTCCGGCCCGTTTTCATTCGGTCAAACTCTAACCCTTCGTCATCCCGGGCTTGACCCGGGACAGGGCTTTTTCTTCCCTTGGTCAAGGCAGCCCAGCCCCGGCTCAAGGCCGGGGTGACGGATCGGTTTATTGCTCCGGCGGCAGCGCCTTGTCGACGATCTCGGGATCCGTCGTCAGGCCGTGACGCAGCAGCATCGGGATGTTGCCCATCGCGAAGATCAGCGTCAGCGGCACCACGCCCCACAGCTTGAAGCCGACCCAGAAATCCCAGCTCTGCGTGCGCCACACGATCTCGTTGAGCACCGCCATCGCGGCGAAGAACACCGTCCAGTTGATCGTCAGCAGCCGCCAGCCCTTGGCGGTCAGCCCCGGATAGGCGCTCTCGAGCAGCATCTGGAGCAGCGGCTTCTTCGTGATCAGCCCATAAGCGAGCACGATCGCGAACATCGCATAGACGATCGTCGGCTTGACCTTGATGAAGGTCTCATCGCGGAACCACAGGGTCAGCCCGCCGAACACCAGCACCAGCGCGCCCGAGATCCACAGCATCGGCGAGATGTGCCTGGTCTTCCACAGCGACACGCCCATCGCGACGAAGATCGCCACCATGAACGCCGCCGTCGCCACGAGCATCCGCATCAGCTGCGGCCCGCCCATGAAGCTGTTCACGGCGAAGAACACCGCGAGCGGACCGAAATCGATCAGCATGCGGAAGCCCGGCGAGGGGGCGGCTTTGGTCTGCGTGGTCATACTACCTCTGGAACGTTTCGACTCCGGCGATGATCCGGGCGACCTCGTTGGGATCGAAGCCGCGCAGGTCGTCGACCTTCTCGCCGACGCCGATGGCGTGGATGGGGAGGCCGTATTTCTCGGCGGCGGCGACGAGCACGCCGCCGCGCGCGGTTCCGTCGAGTTTTGTCATTACGAGGCCGGTTACGCCGGCGACTTCCTTGAACACCTCGATCTGGCTGAGCGCGTTCTGGCCGGTGGTCGCGTCGAGCACGAGCACCACGTCGTGCGGCGCGCCCGGATCGATGCGCCCGAGCACGCGGCGGATCTTGGCGAGCTCGTCCATCAGCTCGCGCTTGTTCTGCAACCGCCCCGCGGTGTCGACGATCAGCACGTCGGCGCGCTGGTCGGTCGCCTGCTTGAGCGCCTCGAACGCGATCCCCGCCGCGTCGCCGCCCTCGGCGCCCGCGATGATCGGCACGCCGACACGCTCGGCCCAGGTGCGCAGCTGGCCGATCGCCGCGGCGCGGAACGTGTCGCCCGCCGCGAGCATGACCTTGAGCCCCTGGTCCTTGAGGATCGCGGCGAGCTTGGCGATCGTGGTGGTCTTGCCCGACCCGTTGACGCCGATCACCAGGATCACCTGCGGCCGCGCCTTGTCGGTGGTCAGCGGCCTGGCGACGGGCACCAGCGCCTTCTCGATCTCCTCGGCGACGACCAGGCGGATGCCGAGATCCTCCATGCCGCGCTCGAACTGCCCCTCGGCGAGCCGGTCGCGCACGCGCGCCGCCGTCGCCGGCCCGAGGTCGGAAGCGATCAGCGCCTCCTCGATCTCGTCGAGCGTGTTGTCGTCGAGCCGCGCCGCGCCGAGCCCGGCAAGGTTTCCGACCAGCCGGTCCGACGTCTTCTTGAATCCGCCGAGCAGCCGCTCGCGCCACGACGGCCCGCTCATGCCGCCGCCCCGATCAGCCTGCCGTCCTGCACTCGTTCGATCTTCACGCTCGCGATGGTCCCGACTTCAGTTGGCGGAAGCAGCACCTCCGCGAAGTTGCCCGCATGCCCGCGGTCGCCCGGTCTTTCCACCAGAATCGACTGGCGCGTCCCGATCAGCGAGCCCAGCCACGCCGCCCGCCGCACCGCCGCGCGCTCGCGCAACGCCGCCGCGCGCGCCTTGGCCACGCCCGGCGTCACCTGCGGCATCCGCGCCGCCGGCGTGCCGTCGCGCGGGCTGTAGGGGAAGATATGCGCATGAACGATGTCGCAGTCGTCGATCAGCGCCAGTGTATTGGCGAACCTCGCCTCGTCCTCGGTCGGGAAGCCGGCGATCAGGTCCGCGCCGATCGCGAGTCCCGGCCGCGCCGACTTGAGTCGTTCGACCAGCGCCACCGATTGCGCGCGCGAATGCCGCCGCTTCATCCGCTTGAGCACCATGTCGTCGCCCGCCTGAAGTGACAGGTGCACATGGGGCATCACCCGCGCTTCCTGCGTCAGCAGCGCGAACAGCCGGTCGTCGATCTCGATCCCGTCGAGCGAGGAGAGGCGCAGCCGCTCGACCCGGGTATGCGCCAGCACTCTTTCGACCAGCATGCCGAGGCTCGGCGAACCGGGCAGGTCGGGGCCGTAGCTGGTGAGGTCGACGCCGGTCAGCACGATCTCGCGATGCCCAGCCGCGACCAGCGCCTGCACCCGTTCGACCACCGCGCCCGCGGGTACCGAGCGGCTGTTCCCGCGGCCATAGGGGATCGCGCAGAATGTGCAGCGATGGTCGCACCCGTTCTGCACCTCGACGAACGCGCGGGCATGGGCCGAGAAGCTCGCGGCGAGATGCGGCGCGGTCTGGCGCACGGCCATGATGTCCTGCACCAGCGCGGCCTCGTCCGACACCCAGGCCTGCGGCGCCAGCTTCTCGGCATTGCCGATCACCCGGTCCACCTCGGGCATCGCGCCGAAGCCCGCGGGATCGATCTGCGCGGCGCACCCCGTCACGACGAGCTGCGCCTCGGGTCGCGTCCGTCGCGCGCGCCGGATCGCCTGGCGTGTCTGGCGCACCGCTTCGTTGGTCACCGCACAGCTGTTGACGACCACCACGTCGCGGGACCCGAGCAGCGCGCGGATCGTTTCGCTTTCGGCAAGGTTGAGCCGGCAGCCGAGACTGATTACCTCGGGTCCGGGACAGGAGGACGACATGGACGGCGATCTAGTTGCGGCGGACGGCGAAGTCCATGTCGAGGCCCAGGAGCAGGCAAAGCTGGTGCTGGACTTCTGGTTCGGCGAGCTCACCGCGGAACAGCATTTCGTCAAGGACGACGCGCTCGATGCCATGATCCGCACCCGCTTCGCGACGCTGCACGACGTCCTGCTCGCGACCGGGGCGGCGGGCTGGCGCAACGATCCCGACAGCCTGCTCGCCGCGATCATCGTGCTCGACCAGTTCAGCCGCAACATCCATCGCGGCACCCCAGAGGCCTTTGCCGGCGACACGCTCGCGCTCGCGCTGACGATGCAAGCGATCGACAAGGGCTGGGACCGCGACCTCCCGCCCGAGCGTGCCGCCTTTCTCTACATGCCGCTGATGCACGCCGAGAACCCGGAAGCGCAGCGCCTGTGCATCCAGAAGATGGCGGCGATCGGCCTCGACGAACAGGTCCGCTACGCGATGGATCATGCCGTGGTGATCGAGCAGTTCGGCCGCTTCCCCACCCGCAACGCCGCGCTCGGCCGCGAATCGACGCCCGAGGAGCGGGTCTATCTGAGTCAGCCGGGCGTGGGGTGGTAGCGCGGACCAGCCAGGTCGACGCCCAAATCCTTTCGTCGTCATCCGCGCGCAGGCGGGGATCCATTGGTGGGGAGCAATCGGTTCTCGCCGCGAAGCCAGCAGAATGGGATCCGCGCCTGCGCGGGGATGACGATGTGAATGGCGGAGGCGAGGACGTGGAATGGGGGACGATTTGAAGGAGAGGTTCCACCCTGGAGTCGCTAAGGGCGGTTCGATCGAAGTAAAATCGAATCCAGCCCCGAATCCAATGTCTCGCGGTCCGGACGCGTGATAAAGGGGGCGAGCCATAGGCGGGGAGCTTGTGATGCCCAGATACCGATACGCGCTGCCGCAGCTCGAGGGCGGCACCTTCCTGGCCGATGCCGGGCTGGAGACCGACCTGATCTTCAACCACGGGATCGAGATCCGCGAATTCGCCGCGCACACGCTCCTGCCCGAGGCGGAGGGCAGGGCGGCGCTCGAGCGCTACTTCACCGGCTTCCTCGACCTTGCGCGCGAGACCGGGGCGGGCTTCGTCCTCGATACGGTGACGTGGAAGGCGCACCGGCACTGGGCTGCGGACCTAGGCCAGGACGCCGATGAGCTGCGCGCCGCGAACGAGGATGCCGTCGGCCTCGCATCCGCCCTGCGCGCCCGCTTCGATGGCGGCGCGCCGATCGTCATCAACGCCGTGATCGGCCCGCGCGGCGACGCCTATCGTCCCGACCGGAAGATCCCGGCGGACGAAGCCGAAGCCTATTACGCCGAGCAGCTCGGCTGGCTCGCGGACACCGAGGCCGACATGGTCACCGGCCTGACCTTCAATCAGTCGAGCGAAGCCATCGGGCTGGTCCGCGCGGCCACCGCTTCGGATTTGCCCGTCGCCATCTCGTTTACGGTCGAGACCGACGGCCGGCTCCCCGACGGCCAGTCGCTCGGCGAGGCGATCCGCGCGGTCGACGACGCGACCGCGGGCGGCACGGCCTATTTCATGGTCAACTGCGCCCATCCGGACCATTTCGCGGACGCGCTGGAGGACGCCGACTGGGCGCGCCGCATCCGCGGCATCCGCGCCAACGCGTCGCGCCGAAGCCATGCCGAGCTCGACGAAGCGCCCGAGCTCGATCCCGGCGATCCGCACGAGCTGGGCCAGCTCTACGCGGCGCTCCATGCGCGCATGCCCTGGCTGAACCTGTTCGGTGCCTGCTGCGGCGGCGATTTGCGCCACGTCACGCAGATCGCGGGTGCGCTCCGGACTGTCGGCGGTTTCGAACCCGCCCGCTGACGCTCAGCCCGCGAGCCGCTCGCTGCCCGGCGTGATCGGCACCACGGTCGCCGGCGGGCGCTGCTCCCCGGGCTGACCCAGCAGCCGGCGCTCCGCCAGCAGGCGCCGCGCGCCCGCGAGCGAGAGCGGCTTGCCGTAATACCAGCCCTGCGCCTTGGCGCAGCCCAGCGCCTTGAGCCGCGCCTCGATCGCCGCGTCCTCCACGCCCTCGGCGGTGATCGGCAGGTTGAGACTGTCGCCCAGGCTGACGATCGCGTTGACGATCGCCGCGGAGTCGGCGCTCTCGTTCAACGAGATGACGAAGCTCTTGTCGATCTTGATGCGGTCGAACGGCAGCGCGCGCAGGTGCGCGAGGCTCGAATAGCCCGTCCCGAAATCGTCGAGCGACAGCCGCGCGCCCTGGTTCTTGAGGCTGCCGACGATCGACTGCGCCAGCGCGAGATTGTCGAACAGCGCGCTCTCGGTGATCTCGATCTCGAGCCGGCTCGCGGGGAAGCCGGTCTCGGTCATCACCTTGATGATCTTCTGCGCCAGCCACGCGTCGCGCAGCTGCCACGGCGAGATGTTGACCGACAGGCTGAGCGCGGGGTCCCAGTCGCGCGCCGCGCTGAACGCCTGCTGCATGATCGACAGCGACATGTCGCCGATCATGCCGGTCTCCTCGGCGATCGGGATGAACAGGTCGGGGCTGATCAGCCCGCGTGTCGGATGCTCCCACCGCGCCAGCACCTCGAAGCCGTGCAGCTTGCCGGTCTTGAGATCGATCTGCTGCTCGAAATAGGGCACGATCTCGCCGCGCGGGATCGCGGCGCGCAGTCCGGACTCGAGCTCGTTGCGCGTCTGCAGCTCGCGCTCCATCGACTGGTCGAACCACGCATAGCGGTTGCGGCCCGACTTCTTCGCCGCATACATTGCGATGTCGGCCGAGCGCATCAGCGCGTCGATGCTCTGGCAGTCGAAATCGGAGCGCGCGACGCCGGCGGAGCAGGAGATGTGCAGGCGGAACCCGTCCGCCTCGATCGGCTGCGCCATGCGCGCGACCAGCTTCTCGGCGATGCGCTCGACCGTGTCGGGCTGGCCGGGATCGAACAGGAAGCCGCAGGCGAACTCGTCGCCGCCCAGCCGCGCGGTCAGCGCGATCGGCGGCATCGCCGCGGCGATCTCGCCCGCCACCGCGCGTAGCAGCGCGTCGCCCACGGCGTGGCCGTGCATGTCGTTGATCGTCTTGAAATGGTCGAGGTCGACGATCAGCAGCGCCATCGCCTTACCGCGGCGGTGCGCGCGCACGAACATCGCGGCGCCTTCCTCGGCCAGGCTGCGGCGGTTGAGGAAGCCGGTCAGCGGATCGCGGCTCGCCAGCATGTGCGCGCGCTCTTCCGCGGCGGTGCGGATGCGCACTTCGGTACGCAGCGCATGATGGCGGCGCCAGCCGAACAGGATCAGCGCGACGTTGAGCAGCAGCGCGATCACCAATGTGCGGTCGGCGGGCGCGCCGCCCTCGAAATAATGCTTGAGCGTCTTGGACAGCACCGAGCTGCCGGTGCCGACGAACATCAGGATCGCGGCGACGCTGATCGCCCCCGTGATCAGGTCCGTTCCGGCCGGTTCCCGGTCGAGATCGCGCGTGTCGTCGAAGTCCAGCGCCATGCCGGGAGGCCCCCTGTCTGCTCAGCGATGCGGTATTTCATGTCGAGGGTGTAGATGGAGTTAAAGCGAAGGGCGGTTGCACCTATCTCCATTTCCGGCTAAGCGGCCGCCCGACCGTTCCCAGGAACGCGACGCATCTTTGCCCGAGGGCAACGCTGGCCGACGAGGTTTCGTCCGCCGGCGTGTTTTGCGTTTCGGCATCTGGGAAGAATTGGAGAAGCGAGTGTTCGATAGTCTGAGCGAGCGGCTTGGCGGCGTTTTCGACCGCTTGAAGGGCCGTGGCGCGCTGACCGAGGCCGATGTGCGGACCGCGATGCGCGAAGTGCGTATCGCGCTGCTTGAGGCCGATGTCGCGCTGCCCGTCGCGCGCAGCTTCGTCGACAGCGTCACCGAGCAGGCGGTCGGCCAGCAGGTGCTGCGCTCGGTCACGCCGGGGCAGCAGGTCGTCAAGATCGTCAACGACGCGCTGGTCGCGATGCTCGGTCCCGACACCGCCGAGCTCGCCATCGACGTGACGCCGCCCGCCGTGATCATGATGGTCGGCCTGCAGGGCTCGGGCAAGACCACCACCACCGCCAAGCTCGCCAAGCTTTTGAAGAAGCAGGGCAAGAAGGTGATGATGGCGTCGCTCGACGTCAATCGCCCGGCCGCGCAGGAGCAGCTCGCGGTGCTCGGCACGCAGATCGAGGGCGCGACGCTCCCGATCGTGGCGGGGCAGCAGCCGGTCGACATCGCCCGCCGCGCGCTCCAGGCCGCGAAGCTCCAGGGCTTCGACGTGCTGATGCTCGACACCGCGGGCCGCCTGCACGTCGACCAGCAGCTGATGGACGAGATGAAGGCGGTCGCCGACATCTCGAAGCCGCAGGAGATCCTGCTCGTCGTCGACAGCCTGACCGGCCAGGACGCGGTCAACGTCGCGCAGAGCTTCGGCGAGCAGGTGCCGCTGACCGGCGTCGTGCTTACCCGCATGGACGGCGATGCGCGCGGCGGCGCCGCGCTGTCGATGCGCGCCGTCACCGGCAAGCCGATCAAGTTCGCCGGCGTCGGCGAGAAGCTCGACGCGATCGAGCCGTTCCACCCGCAGCGCGTCGCCGGGCGCATCCTCGGCATGGGCGACGTGGTGTCGCTGGTCGAGAAGGCCGCGCAGGCGATCGAGGCCGAAGACGCCGAGAAGATGGCGGCGCGGCTCGCCAAGGGCCAGTTCGACATGAACGACCTGCGCGGCCAGCTCGCACAGATGCGCCGCATGGGCGGGCTCGGCGCGCTGGCGGGCATGATCCCCGGCATGAAGAAGGCGCAGCAGGCGATGGCCAATGGCGCGGTCGACGAGCGCATCCTGCTCCGCATGGACGCGATGATCACCTCGATGACGCCCAAGGAGCGCGCCAAGCCCGAGCTGATCAACGCCAAGCGCAAGATCCGCATCGCCAAGGGCTCGGGGACGACCGTGCAGGACGTCAACAAGCTGCTCAAGATGCACCTCGAAATGTCCACCGCGATGAAGCGCATCAAGAAGATGGGCGGGCTCAAGGGGCTGATGGGGATGCTCGGCAAGGGCGGCATGGGCGGCCTCGGCAACGCGCTCGGCGGCCCGCAGATGGGCGAGATGATGGGCAAGCTCGGCGGTCCCGGCGGCGGTATCCCCGGGCTTCCGGACGGGGCGGATTTGCCGCCCGAGCTCGCAAAGCTTTTGAACAAGAAGAAGTAAATCGTTTCAGACTTTTAAGAAGGAAGATTACCAATGGCACTCAGCATGCGTCTGTCGCGTGGCGGTTCGAAGAAGCGCCCTTATTACCGGATCGTCGTCGCCGACGCCCGCTCGCCGCGTGACGGCAAGTTCATCGAGAAGATCGGCACCTACAACCCGCTTCTCGCCAAGGACAACGCCGACCGCATCAAGCTCGACACCGAGCGCGCGAAGCACTGGCTGAGCGTCGGCGCGCAGCCGACCGACCGCGTCGCCCGCTTCCTCGACGTCACCGGCGTCAAGGAGCGCGCCGCGAAGAACAACCCGAACAAGGGCAAGCCGGGCGAGAAGGCCGTCGAGCGCGCCGAGGAGAAGGCCGAGAAGCTGAAGGCCGCGCGGGAAGCCGCTGCCGAGGCGGCCGCCGCGCCGGCGCCCGAGCCCGAGGCGGTCGAGGAAGCCCAGGCCGAAACCGAAGCGGTCGTTGCCGCCGAGGTCGAGGCTGCGACCGAGGAGCCCACCGCGGAGGCCGAGCAGGTCGCCGAGGCGGTCGCCGAAGAGACCCCGGCCGTCGAGGCTGTGGCCGAGGAAGCGCCCGCCGAGGAAGCTCCGGCCGCCGAGGCGACCGAGGAAGAGGCGAAGGCCGAGTAATCGTGCGAACGAAGGTCGGCATCGTGCGTTCTCCCCGGGCCAACCCAGGAGCGCATGATGCCGATCGATCCGCCGGACCCGCCGCACGATGACGACGAAGACGCCAATCGGGGCGTCTCCACCGACAAGCCCGCCGAGGGCGGCGACGACGCCAGCCCGCCCGGCGAAGGCTCTCCCGACGGCTGATCGGCCGGTCACGCTCGCCGTCGTCATCGGCGCGCACGGCGTCTCGGGCGAGGTCCGCCTCAAGGTCTTTGCCGAAGACCTGGCGGCGCATCGCAGCTTCAATGGCGGGGTGCTGACGCTCAAGTCGGTGCGGCACGGCCCCAACGGCGCGATCGCCCGCTTCGCCGAGATTCCCGACCGCACCGCCGCCGAGAAGCTGCGCGGCACTGAGCTTTCCGTTCCGCGAAGTGCCCTGCCGCCATTGGGGGAGGGCGAATATTACCATGCCGACTTGATCGGCCTTGCCGCGGTATCCGGAGCTGGCGAAGCGATCGGTACCGTCGTGAGCGTCGAGAATTTCGGCGCGGGCGACGTGCTCGAGATCGAGCGCGCCGACGGCAAGCGCTTCATGGTGCCGATGCGGCCCGAGGCGGTGCCCAGCTGGGACGAGACCCGCCTCACCGTCGCCGACGGCTGGGCGGAATGATCTCCGGGAAAATGATCGCCGTCCTCTCGGACATCCACGGCAACCTTCCCGCGCTCGAAGCGGTGATCGCCGACGCCCGCGCGGCCGGGGCGGCCAGCTTCGTCAATCTCGGCGACAGCCTGTCAGGCCCGCTCTGGCCCGCGGAGACCGCCGACCTGCTGATGCGCGAGGGCTGGCCGACGATCGCCGGCAATCACGAGCGGCAGTTGCTGACTCATTCGCTCGAGCGGATGGGCGCCTCCGACCGTTTCGCCCGCGAGCGCCTCAGCGATGCGCAGCTCGCCTGGTTCGCCGCCCAGCCGCCGGTGCTCGCGCTGAGCGACGAGATCTTCCTCGTCCATGGCAGCGCGCGCAGCGATCTCGAGCATCTGCTCCATACCGTCGAGCCTGCCGGCATCCGCGAGGCCGCCGGGGCCGAGATCGCCGACCGGCTCGGCGACTCCACCGCCGCGCTCACCCTGTGCGGTCACACGCATCTCCCGCGCATCGTCACGCTCGCCGACGGCCGCACGATCGCCAATCCCGGCAGCGTCGGCCTCCAGGCGTTCCACGACGATCACCCGCTGCCCTATATCGTCGAGAATGGCGATCCGCTCGCGCGCTATGCGCTGGTCCGCGGCATCGACGTCGAGCTGCGTGCCGTCGCCTATGACCACGAAGCCGCCGCTGCCAAGGCCGGGCGGGAGGGCAGGGCGGACTGGGCCGTCGCCCTGCGCACCGGCTTCGCCGACTGATTCTGCTTCCAAAGCGGGCGTTTCTCTGGTTGCCTGGGGGTATGAGGATGCTCCACCAGCCACGCCGTTCGGCCCCTGCAACCTTCGTCGGCCTCACGGTCCTTTCCGCACTGCTCGTCGCGGCGCCGCTGCCCGCGACGGCGCAGGCCGTGCAGCCGCTTCCGCCCGCCGCAGTCGTCGAAATCGGCGACGCCTTCGCCAAATTCCGCCAGCGCACCCCCGTGCCCGGCCTCGTCTATGTCGTGATCAAGGACGGCAAGGCGGCGCTCTCCGCGATGCAGGGCGTCCAGACCATCGGCGGCGCGCCGGTGACGCTCGACACGCGCTTCCGCATCGCCTCGATGAGCAAGGCATTCACCGCGCTCGCCATTCTCAAGCTGCGCGACGACGGCAAGCTGGCGCTCGACGATCTGGCCGAAAAGCACGTTCCCGAGATGCGTGGCTGGAAATACCCGACCAGCGACGCCCCGCGTATCCGCATCCGCGACCTGCTCGCGCATGTCTCGGGCATGGTCACCGACGATCCCTGGGGCGACCGGCAACAGGTGCTGACCGAGGCCGAGTTCAGCGGGATGATCGCCGCCGGCGTGCCGTGGAGCCGCGTCGGCCAGAGCCAGCACGAATATTCGAACTTCGGCTACGCGCTGCTCGGTCGCATCGTCAGCAACGCGTCGGGCAAGCCCTACCAGGCCTATATCCGCGACACGATCCTCCGCCCGCTCGGCATGACCGCCTCGACCTATGAGGTGAGCGAAGTGCCCAAGGGCAAGCTCGCGATCGGCTATCGCTGGGAGAATGAGCGCTGGGTCGAGGAGCCGTCGATGAAGGACGGCGCGTTCGGCGCGATGGGCGGGCTCGTCACCACGGCGAACGACTATGCCAAATGGGTCGCCTTCCTGCTCTCGGCCTGGCCGGCGCGCGACGGCGCCGACACCGGCCCGGTCAAGCGCGCCACCGTGCGCGAGATGGCGCAGGGCCTGAATTTCGTTCGCATCGCGCCGCGCAACGGCGGACCCGAGGGCGACAAATGCGTCCACGCCATCGCCTATGGCATGGGCATGCGCGTGACGCCCGACTGCCAGCTCAGCCTCACCCTCAGCCATGGCGGCGGATATCCCGGCTATGGCAGCTTCGTGGTGCTCGCGCCCGAGCTGGGCATCGCCGCCTTCGGCTTCGCCAACCGTACCTATCAGGCGCCCGCCGTGCCGGTGTGGCAGTCGCTTTGGGCCTTGGCGAAGGCCGGTGCCGTAACGCGGCCTGAAAAGCCGCTCAATCCGCTGCTCGGGCGGATGCAGGACGCCGCGCGTGCCGCCTATGCCGCCGGTGATCTCAAGCCGCTCGACGGCAAACTCGCGATGAACTTCCTGATGGATCGCTCGCCGGAGAACTGGGCCAAGGAATTCGGGCGGATCAAGGCGCTGGTCGGCGAGTGCACGACCGCCGAGCCGCTCGCGCCGACCGGCAATCTCTCGACCGCCTTCCGCTGGACCTGCGCCAAAGGCAAGCTCGATGGCCAGATCCTGCTCGCGCCGACCAACCCGCCGACGATCCAGGCGCTGCGCTTCGTCCCGCAGCCGAACTAGGCCAGGAAAAAAGAACTTTCCTACAGACCCGCATCCCGCATATCAGGAGCGTCCGACGACCATTCCGGCCCCTCGGCCGCGCTGGCCCGGAACGCGACGAAAGCGACAGAATTCGCGCGCTTGCGCGTAACATCGTCAACTTTCGAAACGCTTCACCGCCACAATGGCCGCTGCTCGGCGAGCATGTTGCGGATCGTCGTCGCCGCGACGCCAGCTTCGCCCATCGCATGGCTGATCTGGTCGAGCCCCTTGACCACGTCGCCCGCCGCGAACAGCCCGGGCACGGAGGTGCGCTGGTGATCGTCGACCTCGAGGCATCCGTCCGCCGATGCCCTGGCCCCCGCGGCGACCGCCAGGCCCGAGCGGATGCGGGAGCCGAGCGCCGGATAGATCGTGTCGAACGACATCCGCCCGTTGGCGGTGCCGACGCTGATCCGCTCGCCCTCGATCCGGAAATCGCCGCACGGCCCATCGATCCGCGCGATCCCCGCCGCGTCGAGCTGGCCCCGGCAATCGGCGTCGAGCCGGTGCTCCGCGCCGGGCGCGATCAGCGTCACGTCGGCGCTGTAGCCGCGCAGGAACAGCGCCTCGCGCATCCCATGGTCGCCGGTGCCGATCACGCCGATGCGCTTGTCGGTCACCTCATAGGCATCGCAGATCGGACAATAGCGCAGCAGTCCGGCCTTGAGCGCGGCGTCGTGCGTGGCGTCGTCGATCGCGTCCGGCCGGTGATTGACCACGCCGGTAGCGAGCAGCACCGCCCTGGCGGGAAAGGTGCGCTCGCCGGCATGCACCGCGAACCCTTCGCTCAGCGGCTCGATCCGCTTCACCTCGAGCGTCTCGCGCACCGCGCCGAAGCGTTCGGCCTGGGCAAGCATCAGCCGAAGCAGTTCGGTTCCGGCCACGCCCTCCGGATAGCCGGCGTGGTTGTTCGTCCGCGGGATCAGCGCCGCGCGGCTCGACCCGCAGTCGAACAGCCGGATCGAAAGGTGGAAGCGGGCGAGGTAGATCGCCGCGGTCAAACCGGCCGGTCCCGCGCCGACGATGATGCAATCCTCCATGCCGTCTCCCTTGCCAAGCGGCCGCCGAGCCGCGAACAGGCGGCATGAGCTTCGCCGCAACCGTCCTAACGCTTTACCCGGAGATGTTTCCCGGCCCGCTCGGCATTTCGCTCGCCGGGCGCGGGCTCGCCGAGGGGAAATGGTCGCTCGACACGGTGCACATCCGCGACTTCGCGGTCGACAGGCACCGCACCGTCGACGACACACCGGCGGGGGGCGGGGCGGGGATGGTGCTCAAGGCGGACATCCTCGCGGCCGCCTGCGACAGCGTCGGCTATGACCGGCCGATGCTCGCGATGACGCCGCGCGGGGCGCCGCTGACCCAGCGGCGCGTGCGCGAGCTGGCGGCCGGCCCCGGCGTCTCGATCCTGTGCGGCCGGTTCGAGGGGTTCGACGAGCGTCTGTTCGAGGCACGTGCGATCGAGCCGGTCTCGATCGGCGACTATGTCCTCTCCGGCGGGGAGATGGGCGCGCTGGTGCTTCTCGACGCTTGCATTCGGCTGCTTCCCGGCGTAATGGGCGCGCCTTCCAGCGGGGTCGAGGAAAGCTTCGAAAGCGGCTTGCTCGAATATCCGCAATATACCCGGCCCGTCGAATGGGAAGGGCGCACGATCCCCGAAGTGCTGCGATCGGGGGATCATGCGAGGATCGCGGCCTGGCGCAAGTCGATGGCCGAGACCGACACACGGCTAAGGAGGCCGGATCTTTGGGAGCGCCACGAGGGCGCTCGGGTCCAGTCTCCCTCTGGCGCGCGGCGACAGAAGGACGAATGAGATGAACCTCATCCAGCAGATCGAGGCCGAGAACGTCACGAAGTTCCTGGCCGACAAGAAGATCCCCGATTTCCGCCCCGGCGACACGCTCAAGGTCGGCGTGAAGGTCGTCGAAGGCGAGCGCACCCGCGTCCAGAACTATGAAGGCGTCTGCATCGCCCGCGCCAACAAGGGCATGGGCAGCAACTTCACGGTTCGCAAGATCTCGTTCGGCGAGGGCGTCGAGCGCGTCTTCCCGCTCTATTCGCCGAACATCGACAGCATCGAGGTCGTCCGTCGCGGCGTCGTGCGTCGCGCCAAGCTCTATTACCTCCGTGGCCGCACCGGCAAGTCGGCGCGTATCGCCGAGCGCCGCGACGTGCGCCCGTCGAAGGAAGTCGAAGCGGCCGAATAAGCCGCTCGCCAGACGAACAGCGCGGGGCGCGGAAGGCTTGGCTTTCCGCGCCCCGCTTCGTTTAGGCGCGTTGAATTTCGGCCGAGTCGCCCTAACTTGATGAAGTGGCGAACCGGAGGAACCAGACAGCGGCGATCAGGCAGTTGAGGCTGCCGCTCCATGTCGCTTCGCTCTGGCTCGCGCTTGCAGTCGCGCTGCTTTCCTCGCTGATGCCCGGCGGCCCGCCGCGCACCATCGCAGTCGGCTCCGCCTTCAATCCGGCGACCACCGCCGTCGCCCTCCAACCCCGCGCACAACCGCGCGTCGTGATCGAGAGTCCGCGCCGGGACGATGATCCGGCGAGCGGGCAGGGCGGCGCGGCGCAGATCCTCTCCCGGTCTATTCTTCCGGCTCCACGGCCGGACGCCATCGCCGCTGTTCCCAAGCCAGCGGCGGTGGCGTCTCCGGTCCGGGCGCGCGCCGTGCTGGACGGCAGCCCGCGTGGTCCGCCCCTGACCTGACTCCACTGCCAACCCGCCGCGCGCGCCGCGGCCGAATTGGGAGAAACGTCATGGAAACGCCACGCAAGAAGCGGCCGCCCTGGTGGTTCGCACCTGCCCTGTGGGGCGGGATTGCCGGCAGCGCCGCGCTCGCCGCGGCGCTGGTCGGCGCGACGACCGAGTGAGCCGCAGCCCGGGCCGCAGTGCCGGCCCGGGCCCATAACAGGGACATCGGACTGCCTATGCACCACACGCCGCTCATCGCCACGATCGTCGCCGGCCTCGTCATCGCCTTCATCATGGGCTCGATCGCCCACAAGCTGAGGGTGTCGCCGATCGCCGGCTATCTCCTCGCCGGGATCGTCGTCGGCCCATTCACGCCGGGCTTCGTCGCCGACGGCAACCTCGCCGCCGAGCTCGCCGAGATCGGCGTGATCCTGCTGATGTTCGGCGTCGGCCTGCATTTCTCGCTCCGCGACCTGCTCGCGGTGAAGGGCGTGGCGGTGCCCGGCGCGATCGGCCAGATCGCGGTCGCGACGCTGATGGGCATGGGGCTGAGCTGGGCGCTGGGCTGGGACCCGCTCGCCGGCTTCGTCTTCGGCCTCGCGCTGTCGGTCGCCAGCACCGTGGTGCTGCTGCGCGCGCTGCAGGGCTTCGGCATCGTCGATACCGAGCGGGGGCGCATCGCGGTCGGCTGGCTGATCGTCGAGGATCTGGTGATGGTGCTCGCGCTGGTGCTGCTGCCCGCGCTCGCCGAGGTGATGAAGGGCGACGCTCCGGCGAGCTGGTCGGCGTTGCTCGTTCCGCTGGCGCAGACCGGGTTCAAGGTCGCAGGATTCCTCGTGGTGATGCTGCTGGTCGCGCGCCGGGTGATCCCGATGGCGTTGCACTGGGTGGTACACACCGGCTCGCGCGAGCTGTTTCGCCTCGCCGTGCTCGCGATCGCGCTGGGGGTGGCATTCGGCGCGGCGGTGGTGTTCGACGTGTCGTTCGCGCTCGGCGCCTTCTTCGCCGGCATGATCCTGGGGGAGACTCCGCTCAGCCGTCAGGCGACCGAAGAGACACTGCCCCTGCGCGACGCGTTCGCGGTGCTGTTCTTCGTTTCGGTCGGGATGCTGTTCAATCCGTCCGTGGTCGTCCAGCAGCCATTGCCGCTGATCGCGACGGTGCTGATCATCGTGCTCGGCAAATCGGTCGCGGCCTATCTGATCGTGCGTGCGCTCCGATACAGCCACCGGATCGCGATCACCGCCGCCGCCAGCCTCGCGCAGATCGGCGAGTTCTCGTTCATCCTGGCGACGCTCGGCACCGGCCTCGAGATCCTGCCCGCGGCCGGCCGCGACCTGATCCTTGCCGGCGCGCTGCTCTCGATCCTGCTCAACCCCTTCATCTTCACCTGGTTGGTGCCCAAGCGGCAGGAGAAGACCGACCCGATCGAGCCGCCGGCGGACACCAGCAACCTGCAGGACCATGTCGTGCTGGTCGGCTTCGGCCGAGTCGGCAAGCTGCTCGCGCGCGATTTGCTCGCGAGGAAGCGGGCCTTCATCCTGATCGAGGATCAGGCCGACATGGCGCGCGACGCCAAGGCCGAGGGGTTCGATGTCGTGCGCGGCAACGCGGTCGATCCCGAGGCGCTCAAGGCCGCCGGAGTCGATCGCGCCGCCAAGCTGCTGATCGCGATCCCCGAAGGGTTCGAGGGCGGCGCGGTGGTCGAGGCCGCGCGGGCGATCAACCCCGGCATCGCGATCGTCGCCCGCGCGCACTCGGACGCCGAGGTCGAGCATCTCGAGGCCAAGGGCGCCGGCGAGGTGGTGATGGGCGAGCGCGAGATCGCCTCGCGCATGCTCAGCCTGTGCGCGGTGCCGCTGGCGCGTCAGCCATAGGAGACGATCTCGAACTCGATCCCGTCATAGTCGAGGAAGTAGAAGCGGCGACCGGGCGAATAGTCGCCATGGTTGAAGGGCTTGAGGCCTGCCTCGGCGACCTTGTCCTCGATCGCATCGAGATCGGCGACCAGGATGCCGACATGGTTGAGCGGCTCGCCCTTGGGAAAACGCGCCTCGGGCTCGCCCGGGGGTGCGTAGAGCGCGATGTAGAAGCGCTCGTCGCCGACATGGATCGATGTGCCGCCGTCGCGCGCGGACCCGGCCCAGCGGATGTGCCAGTCGAACAGCCGCTCCATCAGCGCAGCGGTGCGGGCGGGGTTGGTGACGGTGAGATTGACGTGCTCGATGATCGGGCCGGGCATGCGCATGTCCTTTGCGGTTGCGTGGTTGCCCGGCTCCGGTACAACCTCAACTTAAGTTGAGATCAAGCGCTAATTTGCGAGGGAGCGATGCGCGGGAACGAGCTGCTGACGATCGGCGAGCTGGCGGCGCGGACCGGCCTGTCGGTCTCGGCGATCCGCTTCTACGAGGGGCGCGGGCTGGTCGAGCCGATCCGCACCGGCGGCAACCAGCGGCGCTTCCTGCGCTCGGATATCCGCCGCCTGTCGTTCGCGCTGATCGCGCAGAAACTGGGACTGACGATCGAGGAGATCGGCGCGGAGCTGGCGCAGCTGCCGCAGGGCCGCACCCCGACTCAGGCGGACTGGGAGGCGATGAGCCGCAATTTCCGCACGGAGATCGACCGCCGCATCGCGCTGCTCGAACGCACGCGCGCCACGCTCGACAATTGCATCGGTTGCGGCTGTCTCTCGCTCAGGAAGTGCGGCCTCTACAATCCCGGCGACCGGCTGGGCGCGGAGGGGCCGGGACCGCGCCAGATACTCGGCCGCGGCTGATCGCATTCGATACTTTACGCGACGGGCCCGAGGCCCGATAGCCGACGCATCGACAAGAATATGAGCGGGTTGCGGGATGTGGAAAGCGGTGGTCGGCGGATTGATGGCAATGGCGGGGGTGTCCGCGATGCCGGCTGAGGCGCAGCAGGCGCTGACACTGGAGCGAGTCTTCGCCAGTCCCGATCTCGCCGGCGCCACGCCGCGCACGCTGAAACTCTCGCCCGACGGCAAATATGTGACCGTGCTGCGCAACCGCGCCGAGGATCGCGACCGCTTCGACCTGTGGGCGATGGACACGGCCACGGGCGAGTGGCGGATGCTGGTCGACAGCCAGAAGATCGGCACCGGCGCCGAATTGTCCGAGGCCGAGAAGATGCAGCGCGAGCGCGCGCGGATCGGCGGGACGCGGGGGATCGTCGCCTATGACTGGGCGCCCGACGGCAAGTCGATCCTGGTGCCGCTCGACGGCGATCTCTACCTCGCGAGCCTTTCGGGTGAGGTGCGGCGGCTGACCAAGAGCGAGACGGGCGAGCTGAATCCCGAAATCAGCCCGGGAGGACATTTCGTGTCCTATGTTCGGGATCAGAACTTGATCGTGTCCGATCTCGCCTCCGGAAAAGAGAACAAGGTGACGACGGATGGCGGAGGCACGGTCTATTTCGGCGAGGCCGAGTTCGTCGCGCAGGAGGAGATGGGGCGTCGCACCGGCTATTGGTGGTCGCCCGACGACAAGCGCATCGCCGTGCAGCGCTTCGACGAGGCGCCGGTCGGCATCGTCAGCCGCGCCGCGATCGGGGCCGAGGGGACCAAGGTCTACGACCAACGCTATCCCAAGGCCGGCACCGCCAATGTGCTGGTCGAGCTCCATGTGATGAACCCCGACGGCAGCGGGCGGGTGAAGGTCGATCTGGGTACGGAGACGGACATCTATCTCGCCCGCGTCGACTGGACCCCCGACGGCAAGACGCTGCTCGTCCAGCGCCAGAACCGCGCGCAGACGGTGCTCGACATGCTTGCGGTCGATCCCGCGACCGGCAAGTCGCGCGTCCTGTTCAGCGAGAAGTCGGGCGCGCGCAGCTGGGTCAACCTCTCCGACGCGTATCGTGCGCTCAAGGACGGCAGCCTGATCTGGTGGTCCGAGCGCGACGGGCACGGCCACCTCTACCGCTTCCGCGACGGCAAATGGACTCAGCTGACCAAGGGCGACTGGGAAGTCGCCGAGCTGGTGGGAGTCGATGAGACCAGGGGGCGGGTGACCTTCCTCGGCAACAAGGACGGCGTGCTCGAACGGCACCTCTATGCGGTGGATCTGGGCAAGCCCGGCACCGTGACCCGGCTTAGCGAACCCGGCTACTGGAACGCCGCGACCGCCAACGCCGCGGCGAGCCGGATCATCGTCACGCGCTCGAAGGGCGACCAGCCGCCGCAGGTGATGCTCACCGACGCGGCGGGCAAGCGCCTCGCCTGGGTCAACGAGAATGCGGTGGCGGGCGACCATCCCTATGCGCCCTATCTCGCCAGCCACCGTGCCAAGCAGTTCGGCACGATCAAGGCGGCCGACGGCACTGTCCTGCACTGGGAGATGATCACGCCGCCACTCGAGCCGGGCAAGAAATACCCGGTGTTCTTCCAGCATTATGGCGGCCCGCATGCGCAGACGGTGAGCCGGCAATGGGGCGGGGCGCTTCAACAGTATATCGTCGATCGCGGCTATATCTGGTTCCAGCTCGACAATCGCGGCGCCGCCAATCGCGGCAAGGCGTTCGAGGACCACCTGTTCCAGGCGATGGGCGGGGTCGAGGTGCAGGACCAGCTCGCCGGGGCGGCGTATCTCAAGACGCTCGACTTCGTCGACCCCGGCAAGATCACGACCTATGGCTGGTCGTACGGCGGATACATGACGCTCAAGATGCTCGAAGCCGGCCCCGGCGTGTTCGCCGCGGGCGTTGCGGGCGCGCCGGTGAGCAAGTGGGAGCTTTACGACACGCACTATACCGAGCGCTACATGGGCGACCCGCGCCAGGTGCAAGCGGCCTACGACAAGTCGAACACGGTGGCGGACGCGCTCAAGATCGCCGACCCGCTGCTGCTGATCCACGGCATGGCCGACGACAATGTCGTGCTCGAGCATTCGACGGTGATGATGGCCAAGCTCCAGGGCGGCGCGGTGCCGTTCGAGACGATGCTCTATCCCGGCCAGACTCACCGTGTCGGCGGGCCGGGCGTCAGCGTTCATCTGTGGAAGACGATCCTCGATTTCCTCGATCGCAGCACCGCCGCGAAATGAATTGACGGCCGCGCGGGCCACGCTCACCCTCGGTGCAAGAGGAGGGGCAGGTGATGCGCAAGGTGATCGTGGCGGCGGCGCTGCTCGCCGGATGGCCGGCAGCGGGCGAGGTGACCAAGTCCGAGCCGGGCGGGTTCGTCTCGACTCACAGGCTGGTCGTCGCCGCCCCGCCTGAGAAAGTATGGGACACGATCGTCCGGCCCTCGGCCTGGTGGAGCAAGGACCATAGCTATTCGGGCATTGCCGCCAACCTCTCGATCGATCCGCGGCCCGGTGGCTGCTGGTGCGAGAAGGTGACCGGCGGCGCGATCGAGCATGCGCGCGTGATCTATGCGGACCGCGGCAAGGTGCTGCGCGTCGATGGTGCCTTCGGCCCGCTGCAGAGCGGCGCGGTGACGGGCACGATGACCTTCGCGCTCAAGCCCGAGGGGCAGGGAACGGCGGTGACCGTCACCTATGTCGTCGGAGGCTATCATCCCAACGGCGTCGCCAGCTTCGCGCAGGCGGTGGACGGCGTGCTCGCCGCGCAATGGCCCGCGCTCAAGAACGCCGCTGAGCAGGGTGAGTAGACTTATCCTTCCCCGCCAGGGGGAGGGGTCAGCCGCAGGCTGACGGAGGGGGCGGATGCCAGAACGTCGAGGAGCGTGCTTCCTCCCCCTCCGTCGCGCGATGCGCCACCTCCCCTGGCGGGGGAGGATTGTCCCGACCTCACGGAGCGTCGGCTGATCGTCATTCGCTTGGCCGGGCGCGGCGAATGGTGTATATGGCTCTAACGCGAATTCCATTCGGCCCGGGCGCTTGACAGCGTGGGTCCGACTCCATATGTCGCGCATCTTCCGAAACCCGTTCGACCGGCAGCGCTCTTGAGCGTGTGCCGCGCGCATGCGTTTCGGGTCAACGCGACGAGATGGGGCTTGCTGCCATGCAGGCCCCGTGGAGCTGGGAGAACAAGATTCATGGCACGTATTGCGGGCGTTAACCTGCCCACCAACAAGCGCGTTCTGATCGCGCTTCAGTATATCCACGGCATCGGCCCCGCGAAGGCCAAGGAAATCACCGACAAGCTGGGCATCACTGCCGAGCGTCGCGTGCAGGACCTGACCGACCAGGAAGTGCTTCAGATCCGCGAGACCATCGACGGCGCCTACACCGTCGAGGGCGATCTTCGCCGCGAGACCGCGATGAACATCAAGCGCCTGATGGACCTGGCCTGCTACCGCGGCCTGCGTCACCGCAAGGGTCTCCCCGTCCGCGGCCAGCGCACGCACACCAATGCGCGCACTCGCAAGGGCAAGGCAAAGCCGATCGCCGGCAAGAAGAAGTAAGCCGCTGGGCCGCCTCGCGGTGGCCCGCCTGCTTCGCATTTCGAAGGATTACTGAACAATGGCACAAGCACCGCAGCGTCTTCGCCGTCGCGAACGCAAGAACATCACCGCCGGCGTCGCCCATGTGAACGCCAGCTTCAACAACACCATGATCACGATCACGGACG
>NZ_JBCNMA010000013.1:0-51271 GCF_039595165.1 Sphingomonas sp. | reverse complement strand
GGTCGATGTCGCCGCCATCGCCGAGACCTTCGACGCGATGCAGCTTCGCCTCAAACGCTATGTCGACGAGCGCGTGCAGATGCTCGCCGCGATCTCGCACGACCTGCGCACCCCGCTCACGCGGCTGCGGCTGCTCGCCGAATATGTCGAGGACCCCGCCCAGCGCGCGCAGCTCCAGTCCAACCTCGCCGAGATGGAGACGATGGTCGCCGACGCGCTCGCCTTCATGCGCGAGGAGGCGAGCCGCGACCCGATGGAGACGGTCGACGTCGCCGCGCTGCTGATCAGCCTCGCCGACGCCTATCACGACCTCGGCGAGGACGTGGTCTATGACGGGCCCGACCATCTCGACTTGCGCTGCCGGGCGGTGGCGATGCGGCGCGCCTTCGCCAACCTCATCGCCAATGGCTGCAAATATGGCGAGGCGGTGCACATCGTGCTCGCGGACGGCGCGGACCAGGTCGCGATCGCGTTCCGCGACCGCGGACCCGGTATCCCGCCCGAGGATGCCGAGCGCGCCTTCGCCCCGTTCGTGCGGCTCGAAAGCTCGCGCGGCCGCGAGACCGGCGGCACCGGGCTCGGCCTCACGATCAGCCGCGACGTGGTGCGCGGCCATGGCGGGGAGATCGACTTCGAGCGCGATGCGCACGGCTTCGTCGTCCGCGTGCGTCTGCCGCGGCACGCGGGCACCGCTTCGCCTGGCTGAGCGGAGCAATCCTCCCCCGCCAGGGGGAGGTGGCGCCGTAGGCGACGGAGGGGGCGGATCCCAGAACGCTGATGTGGTGCTTCCGCCCCCTCCGTCATGCTTCGCATGCCACTTCCCCCTGGCGCGGGAGGATCCCGGCGCCGGCGGCTCAAGTGCCTCCGTTCACCGTCTTCCCCCCTTGCGCCGCGCTGACCGAGCGCCGATGTAGGCTCCGGGCAAAAACAAACGCACGAGATTCCCGCACATGCATCCCCTTTCCGGTCATATGACCCCTGAAGGCTTTACCCACGATCCCGTCACCGGCGCGCTGGTTCCCATCGTCATCGAGCAGTCGAGCCGCGGCGAGCGCAGCTTCGACATCTATTCGCGCCTGCTGCGCGAGCGGATCGTGTTCATCACGGGGCCGATCGAGGATCACATGGCCTCGCTGATCACCGCCCAGCTGCTCTTCCTCGAGTCCGAGAACCCGAAGAAGGACATCTGGATGTACATCAACTCGCCGGGCGGCGTGGTCACCGCCGGCATGGCGATCCACGACACGATGCAGTACATCCGCCCGCGCGTCGGCACGGTGTGCATCGGCCAGGCGGCGTCGATGGGCAGCTTCCTGCTGGCGGCCGGCGAGCCGGGGCTGCGCGTCGCGCTCACCAACGCCCGCATCATGGTGCACCAGCCGTCGGGCGGGGCGCAGGGCATGGCTTCGGACATCGAGATCCAGGCCAAGGAGATCCTGCGCATCAAGAAGCGCATGAACGACCTCTATGTGAAATATACCGGCCAGCCGCTCGAGAAGATCGAGGCCGCGATGGACCGCGACACCTTCCTCGAAGCGGACGAGGCCAAGGCGTTCGGTCTGGTCGACGAAGTGTATGAAAAGCGCCCGCAGCCCGCTGACAGCGAGGGCGGCGCCGCTTAATCTCCCGCTCACCCTTGTTGGGGTAGAAGGCGAATTTGGATTGCCGGGGATGATCCCGGGTGTAGGATGCCGGGCTGCGTAACTGGCCGGCACGCAAAGGAAGACTGAATGACGAAGCTTAGCGGCGGCGATTCGAAGAGCACGCTCTACTGCTCGTTCTGCGGGAAATCGCAGCACGAGGTGCGCAAGCTCATCGCCGGACCGACCGTGTTCATCTGCGACGAGTGCGTCGAGCTCTGCAACGACATCATCCGCGAGGAGACCAAGTCGGCGCTCGTGAGCAAGAAGGACGGCGGCGTTCCGACGCCGCAGGAGATCTGCGACGTCCTGGACGATTATGTGATCGGCCAGAAGCAGGCGAAGCGCGTGCTCTCGGTGGCGGTGCACAACCACTACAAGCGCCTCAACCACGGCGCCAAGGGCGCCGAGGTCGAGCTCGCCAAGTCGAACATCCTGCTCGTCGGCCCCACCGGCTGCGGCAAGACGCTGCTCGCCCAGACGCTGGCGCGCATCCTCGACGTGCCCTTCACCATGGCCGATGCGACGACACTCACCGAAGCCGGCTATGTCGGCGAGGATGTCGAGAACATCATCCTCAAGCTGCTCCAGGCCTCCGACTATAATGTCGAGCGGGCGCAGCGCGGCATCGTCTATATCGACGAGATCGACAAGATCAGCCGCAAGGCCGAGAATCCCTCGATCACCCGCGACGTGTCGGGCGAGGGCGTCCAGCAGGCGCTGCTCAAGCTGATGGAAGGCACCACCGCCTCGGTCCCGCCGCAGGGCGGCCGCAAGCATCCGCAGCAGGAGTTCCTGCAGGTCGACACGACCAACATCCTGTTCATCTGCGGCGGCGCGTTCAGCGGCCTCGAGAAGATCATCGGCGACCGCCTCCAGGGCAAGTCGATCGGCTTCGGCGCCTATGTCGCCGCGCCGGAAGAGCGCCGCACCGGCGAGGTGCTGCGCCAGACCGAGCCGGAGGATCTGCTCAAGTTCGGCCTGATCCCCGAGTTCGTCGGCCGTCTCCCGGTCGTCGCGACGCTCGAGGACCTCGACATCGCGGCCCTGGTCAAGATCCTGACCGAGCCGAAGAACGCGCTGGTCAAGCAGTATCAGAAGCTGTTCGAGATGGAGAACGTCAAGCTCGGCTTCACCGACGACGCGCTCGTCTCGGTCTCCAAGAAGGCGATCGAGCGCAAGACCGGCGCCCGCGGCCTGCGCTCGATCCTCGAGGGCATCCTGCTCGATACGATGTTCGACCTGCCGTCGATGGACGGCGTCGACGAGGTGATGATCGACAAGGACGTGGTCGAGGGCCGCAAGGAACCGATCCGCGTCTATGCCGAGAAGAAGAAGGCGGGCACGGGCGACGCCGCCTGATCCAGCCGGACATCGACCGAACACGAACGGGCGTCGGGTCAACCGGCGCCCGTTTCCTTTTCACGACCTTTAGCCATATCCTAATTCCTCCCCCGGAGGGGGAGGGGGACCAGCGAAGCTGGTGGAGGGATAGGTCGCCATATGCTGCACGGCCCGAAGCAAACGCAAAGGCGGGCCAAGCAACTGCGCCGGCAAATGACGCTGCCGGAAATCCTGCTGTGGCAGGCGCTCCAGCAACGCCCCGCCGGCCTGCGCTTCCGCAAGCAGCATCCCGCCGGAGAATATGTGCTCGATTTCTTCTGCCCGCGCTTCAAGCTGGCGGTCGAAGTCGATGGCGAGGCGCACGGGCGCGGCGATCGGCCTGAGCGTGATGCCGCTCGCGACGCCTGGGTGCTGGGGCAGGGTGTCCGAACTCTGCGCATCCCGGCGACGGAAGTGATGCGCGATTTGGAGGCGGTCGTCCGGCACATCGTCGTCACTGCGCATGGAGACTACCCCTCCACCGGCTGCGCCGGTCCCCCTCCCCCTCCGGGGGAGGAATAAAGGCGACGCGCTTCCCCGTTCCGCCCGCCCGCATTCCCCGCTATGCCCGTTGCCGCCCTTGCGGCGCATTCATCCGTAATCGAAGGACTTCCCATGCCCTCTGGCCTCGCCGCCCTGCTCGACGACGTCGCCGCCATCACCAAGCTCGCCGCCGCCTCGCTCGACGATGTCGGCGCTGCGGCGGGCAAGGCGGGGACCAAGGCCGCGGGCGTGGTGATCGACGATACCGCGGTCACCCCGCGCTACGTCACCGGACTGACCCCCGATCGCGAGCTGCCGATCATCTGGAAGATCGCGATGGGCTCGCTGCGCAACAAGCTGTTGCTGCTGCTCCCCGGCGCGCTGCTGCTCAGCTGGCTCGTGCCCTGGGCGATCACCCCGCTGCTGATGCTCGGCGGCGCGTTCCTGTGCTTCGAGGGCGCGGAGAAGGTGCTCGAGGCGGTCGCCGGCGGCCATCACGGCGCCGAGGAGGAAGCGACCGGCGATCCCGCGCATCTCGAGGCGAGCAAGGTCGCCGGCGCGATCCGCACCGACCTGATCCTGTCGGCCGAGATCATGGCGATCGCGCTCGCCGAGGTCGCCGACCAGCCCTTCGTCACCCGCGCCGCGGTGCTCGCGGTGGTCGGCCTCGCGATCACCGCCGCGGTCTATGGCGTGGTCGCGCTGATCGTGAAGATGGACGATATCGGCCTCCACCTCGCGCAGCGCCCGGCGCGGCTCGCCCAGGCGGTCGGCCGCGGGCTGGTCAAGGGCATGCCGGTGGTGATGCGCGCGCTCTCGATCATCGGCACCGCGGCGATGATCTGGGTCGGCGGCGGCATCCTCGTCCACGGCGCCGCCCAGCTCGGCTGGCACGCGCCCGAGGAGGTCATCCACCACGCCGCCGAGGCGGTGGGCCATGGGAACGGCCTGATCGGCTGGGTCGTTACGGCGATCGGGTCGGGCATCGTCGGTCTCGTCATCGGTGCCGTCATCGCCTTCGTCGCAGGGAAGCTGTTCCATGGGAAAGCCGACGCCCACTGAGGTCCGCGAGGCGACGCCGGCCGACAAGCCACGCGTCGTCGCGACGCTGACCCGCGCCTTCGACCAGGATCCCATATTCGACTGGGTGTTCCCCGACCCGGCCGTCCGCGCTCGGCGCGGGCCCAGGGTCTTCGACATGTTCTTCGACGCGAACGCGGCGCCGAACATGCGGCTGGTCACCGGCGATTGCAGCGCCGCGACGCTCTGGCACGCGCCCAACGCCCCCGAGGGCGGCTTGCGCGAGCTGTGGCGAGTCTGGCGTGCGGCCGGCAGCGCCTTCTTCCGCTTCAAGCGCATCGGTGATTCGGTCGAGGCGCATTTCCCGCCACAGCCCTTCTGGTATCTCCACATCGCCGGCGCCGATCCGGCGCGTCAGGGCGAGGGGCTGGGGGCCGCGGTGGTGCAGGCCGGGCTCGACCGCATCGGCAACGCCACCGCCTATCTCGAGACCGGCAAGCAAGCCAATATCGGTTTCTACGAGAAGCTCGGCTTCCGCGTCCGCGACGAATGGGACGTTCCCGGCGGCGGGCCGCATTTCTGGTCGATGATTCGCCCACAGGATTAACCAATCGGATTGGGGTGCCGTTTACCAATCTCGCCGAAGCCTGAGCTCCCGCCGGGGCGGCATGCGGAGGTAGGTTTGCGATTCGACCGGGCGAGGCGCCCCATCTTCCCACGCAGTCTCAGGCCGCGGATCTTCGCGCTGTGCTGCGTCAGCGCCGCGCTCCCGCTGGTCGCGCTCGCGCTGTGGCAGGCGGCGCGGGGCGTGATCGACTGGTCGACGCTCGGCGTGGTGCTCGGCGCGACGCTGATCGGCATCGCCTTCATCCTGCTCGCGATCGACAGCCTGCTCATCGTCGCGCGCTCGGCGAGCGAGGCGATCGCGTCGACCAATCGCCGCCAGCTCTCCGCGATCCGCGCGGTGCGCCGCAACGAGTTGCTCGGCGAGCTCATCGCCGGCATCGATCGCGTCGCGCAGGCCGCCGGCGCGCGCGTGGTCTCGCTCGACAGCGCCGCCTATCGCGATCCGCTGACCGGCCTGTGGAATCGCCGCGGCTTTCTCTCGCAGACCGCGGTGGCGGGCGAAGGCGCGGTCGCGCTGCTCGACCTCGATCAGTTCAAGGCGATCAACGAGCAATATGGCCGCGACGCCGGCGATCAGGTGCTGCGCGACTTCGCCGGCTTCCTCTCGCGCGTGCTGCGCAGCGGCGACATCGTCGCGCGCTGGGGCGGGGTCGCCTTCGCGGTGTTCTTCCCCGCGACCAGCGAGCAGGAGGCGGGCGTGATCCTCCACCGCCTGACCCGCCGCCTCGCCGCGGGCGCGGTGGAGGGGCCGGACACGATCCCGATCTCCTTCTCCGGTGGCGTGGTCGATCTCGAGGGCGGTCCCTTCGACCAGGCCGTCACCCGCGCCAGCGAAGCGCTCTACGCCGCCAAGCGCAATGGCCGCGACCAGGTGCGGGTCGGCCGCCAGCACCTGCGCGCGGTGTAGGAGGACGGGCCAGCTCAAGCGCCCGTCATGTGCGCGAACCGGCCGAGCGTGAGCTGCGCCGCCCGCTCGAGGCTGACGCCCTTGACCAGCGGATCGGCGTGGCGGTGCACCAGCTGCCATCCGTCCTCGTGACGGCGGAACACCAGCGTGACGCGGAGCGACCAGTCCTGCGCCGCGAGCGATCCCACCGCGACATGCGCATATTCGTTGGCGACGAGCACGACCAGGTCGGGCGCGTGATAGGCGCGGATCAGGTCGAACCGCGCGTCGCGGCCGTCGCGGAAGAAGCGGCCGATCCGTTGCCAGTGCGCATCCGAAGCGGGCGTTCCGGTCGGCTTTCCGCCGAACGGGTCCATCAGCGTGAAATCGGACGCGATCGGCATCACGCTGCGATAGCGCGCGATGTCGCCGCGCATCAGGCTGGCGTGCGCCTGCGCGGCGCGATCGGCGAGTTCGGCGACACGCGGGTCGGGCCCGACCTGGGCGAGCGCACCGAACGCGCCGAGCGTCGCGGTGGTCGCGGCGCCGGCGGCGAAGATTGCGAAGAAACGGCTCAAGATCATGATCAAATCCCTCGATCTGGAAGTGGCCGGGCATGTGTCCCGGTTCGCTTCAGATGACGGGTTCCGCGTGATGCATAAAATGGTATGATTTCACCGATATGCTGAATGAAATCGATCTGTCCCGCGCCGACCTCAACCTGCTCGTGCTGTTCGAGGCGGTGTTCGAGGAGGGGCATGTCGGCCGCGCCGCCGACCGGCTCAGCCTGTCGCCTTCGGCGGTCAGCCACGGGCTCGGCCGCCTCCGCCGGCTGCTCAACGACCCGGTCTTTCTCAAGACCCCCAAGGGCGTGGTTCCGACCGACCGCGCGAACGAGCTGGCGCCGTCTATCGCCGATGTGTTGCGGCGCGTGCGGACCGTCCTGTCCAGCGCCGAGGCGTTCGATCCCGCGACCTCGACTCGGCGCATGGCGGTCGGCGCGCCGGACGGCGTCTCCGCGGTATTCCTCCAGCCGCTGCTCGCCGCGCTCGCCGCCGCCGCGCCGGGGATCGATATCGGCATTCGCCAGCTCCTCCCGATCGCCGGGGAGACCGCGCCCGATCGCGCGTGGCGCGACGCGTTCTCCGAGCTCGAGACCCGCGCGCTCGACATCGCGGTGATACCGGCGGGGGAGGCGCCCGTCCGATTCGAGAAGCGATTGCTCTATGAGGAAGACTTCGTTCTCGCGATGCGCGCGGGGCACCCCTTCCAGCGGGACCCGAGCCTGCCCGCTTATTGTGCGAGCCGGCATCTCGTCGTTTCGCTCACCGGGGACCCGCACGGCTTCGTCGACGAAGTGCTCGCGCGGGACGGCCGGTCGCGCCGCGTCGCGCTCACGGTGCCCAACTTCATGTTCGCCTGCGCGATCCTGCCCGAGACCGATCTGGTCTGCGCGATCCCGCGCCAGTTCGCGGCGCGCTACGCGGCGCGCTTCGGCATCGCCGTCCAGGATCCGCCGCTCCCCCTCGGCACCTTCCGCCTCAACGCCTTCGTTTCGCGCGCGGCGCTGGCCGATGCCGGACTCGCCTGGCTGCTCGACCGGCTCTGCGAAGCGGGATCACGGATTCACGCCGCGCGTGCCTAGCGCTTCTGCATCGCCTCGATCGCTTCGTTCCGCCGCAGCACGCGCGCCATCGGGTCGACCACCACATGCGCGCCGGCTGGCACCTCGATCGTCTCGCTGCCGCCCGCCATCGCGAGCTTGCGCACCGTGCCGTCCACCGCGACCTCGACCGGCAGCGGAAAGGGCTCGCCCTTCGGCGTCTTCCAGCTCAAGGTCAGCCTGCCGCCCGCCCGCGTCTCGACCAGCTCGGGCAGCGCCGCCTCGCGCAGATAGACGTCGAAGAACCAGCTCAGGTCACGCCCCGCCGCCGCGTTCATCAGCTGCTCGAACTCGGGCGTCGAGGCGAAGCGCGGCTTGAAATTGCCCGGCCTGGGATCGGGCCGGCCATAGACCAGCCGCCGCGTCGCATCGAAGAACGCCTTGTCGCCGATCAGGTAGCGCAGCGTGTGCAGCACCCAGGCGCCCTTGTAGTAGATGTCCTGTCCGGGCCCGCCATTGGCGTCCTGATAGACGTCCTCGGAGGTCTTGACCTTGCCCGACACCAGCGGCTTGCGGTTGAGGATGTTGCGCCGCTGGCTCGCCATCATCGCGGCATAGCGCGCCTCGCCCTCGCGCCACTGGCCATAGAGCGGCTGCATGTACTGGCCATAGCCCTCGTGCAGCCAGAAATCGTCCCAATTGGCCGCGGTCACCTGGTTGCCGAACCATTCGTGCGCCAGCTCGTGCTGGAACAGCCAGTCGAACCCGGTCTCGTCCTTTCTGTAGTCGTTGCCATAGGCATTCACCGTCTGGTGCTCCATGCCCATGTGCGGCGTCTCGACCACGCCCAGTTTCTCGTCGGCGAAGGGGAAGGGGCCGATCATGCTCTCGAAGAAGTCGAGCGTCGGCGCGAACTCGGCGAACAGCCCGGCGGCCTGCTTCTCCTTGCCCGCGAGGTGCCATAGGTGCAGCGGCACCTTGTTGCCGAACTTGCTGTCGTAGGACCCCTTGATCTCGCCATAGGGGCCGATGTTGATCGCGACGAGATAGGGGTTGATGTTCTTCGCCACCCACGTCCAGCGCGAGGTGCCGCCCGCGGCCGGCTCGACCGAGACGAGCTTGCCGTTGGCGATCGCCTGGGTGCCGGCGGGCGTGGTGATCGCCAGCTTGATCTCGGGCACCTCCCCCGCCGGGAAGTCGAGGCACGGCCAGTACAGGTCGCAGCCATAGCCCTGCGCGGTGGTCGCGACCCACGGCTTGCCCTGCCAGCTCGACCAGACGATGCCGTCGTCCCAGGGCGCGTTGACCGCCTCGTGCGGGGTTCCGGCGTAAGTGATCTTCGCCACCACTTTTCCGCCCGCCGCGACCGGTTTTGGCAGGTCGATCGCCAGCCGCCCGTCGGGATTGCGCCAGCTCCCGGCCTTGAGCGGCGTCCCGTCGATCGTGATCGCCGAGACGCTGAAGTTCTTGTCCAGGTCGATCAGCAGCCGGGTCTGTTGGATACGTGTCGACAGTGTCAGCTCCGCCACCCCGGAAAGGAAACGCCGTTCGGGCTGCAAGCCAACATCTAGTGTGACATGTTCCACTTTCAGCGCAGCGCGCTCCGCCTCGATCTCGCCCCCGGAGCGCATCGTGAGGGGCGTGATCGGCGGCTCGCCCTTCTGCGCAAGTGTCGGGGAACAAAGAAGAAATGCAGCCGTCCACAGCCCCCGATTGATGCCGCGCCCCCACACCCCATATAGTTGAACGAATCCGCTCCCAGCGGCGGACCCTGGAGTACACATGAAGTCCACCTATCCCGTCCTTCCGCTCCGCGACATCGTCGTCTTCCCGCACATGATCGTGCCGCTGTTCGTCGGCCGCGACAAGTCGGTCGCCGCGCTCGAAGCGGCGATGGCCGACGACAAGGAGATCTTCCTCGTCGCGCAGCTCGATCCCGCACAGGACGATCCCGGCCGCGAGGACCTCTACGACATCGGCGTCTCGGCCGAGGTGATGCAGCTGCTCAAGCTCCCCGACGGCACGGTGCGCGTGCTCGTCGCGGGCAAGGAGCGCGGCCGGCTCGAGGCGGTCGAAGAGGCGAACGGCTTCCTCACCGCCACCGTCGCGCCGGTCGACGAGAAGGAGGTCGAGGGTACCGAGATCCAGGCGCTGATGCGCTCGGCGGTCGACCAGTTCGAGAACTATGCCAAGCTCAACCGCAAGCTGCCGGCGGAGACCGCCGTCCAGCTCGGCGAGATCGAGGAGGCTTCGCGCCTCGCCGACGCGATCGCCGGCAACATCGCGGTCAAGGTCGCCGACAAGCAGTCGCTGCTGGTCGAGGCCGATCCGCAGAAGCGGCTCGAGATGGTCTTCGCCTTCATGGAGGGCGAGCTCGGCGTGCTTCAGGTCGAGAAGAAGATCCGCTCGCGCGTCAAGCGCCAGATGGAGAAGACCCAGCGCGAATATTATCTCAACGAGCAGCTGAAGGCGATCCAGCGCGAGCTGGGTAACGAGGGCGAGGAAGGCGAGGGCGACGAGATCGCCGAGCTGACCCAGAAGATCGCCACGCTCAAGCTGTCGAAGGAAGCGCGCGCCAAGGCGCAGGGCGAGCTCAAGAAACTCAAGACCATGGCGCCGATGAGCGCCGAGGCGACTGTCGTGCGCAACTATCTCGACGTGCTGCTCGGCCTGCCCTGGGGCAAGAAGTCGAAGCTCAAGAAGGACCTCGTCGAGGCCGAAGAAGTGCTCGACGCGGATCACTATGGCCTCGAGAAGGTCAAGGACCGCATCGTCGAGTATCTCGCGGTGCAGGCGCGCACCAACAAGCTCAAGGGTCCGATCCTGTGCCTCGTCGGCCCCCCGGGCGTCGGCAAGACCTCGCTCGGCAAGTCGATCGCCAAGGCGACGGGGCGCGAGTTCATCCGCCAGTCGCTCGGCGGCGTGCGCGACGAGGCCGAGATCCGCGGCCACCGCCGCACCTATATCGGCTCGCTGCCGGGCAAGATCGTGTCGAACCTGAAAAAGGCCGGCACCTCCAATCCGCTGTTCCTGCTCGACGAGATCGACAAGCTCGGTCAGGACTTCCGCGGCGATCCCGCCTCGGCGCTGCTCGAGGTGCTCGATCCCGAGCAGAACAGCAAGTTCAACGATCATTATCTGGAGATTGACGTCGATCTTTCGGACGTGATGTTCGTTACGACAGCTAATTCATTGAATTTGCCTCAGCCTTTGCTCGATCGCATGGAGATCATCCGGCTCGAGGGCTATACCGAGGACGAGAAGGTCGAGATCGCGACCCGCCATCTGGTCGAGAAGCAGATCGACGCCCACGGGCTCAAGCCCGAGGAGTTCGAGCTGACTCAGGCGGGCCTGCGCGACCTGATCCGCTACTATACCCGCGAAGCCGGTGTCCGCACGCTCGAGCGCGAGATCGCCAAGCTCGCGCGCAAGGCCCTGCGCCGCATTCTCGAGGGCAAGGCCGAGAGCGTCACGGTGACGCCCGAGAACCTCCACGAGTTCGCCGGGGTGCGGAAATACCGCTTCGGCATCGGCGAGGAGGAGCACCAGATCGGCGCGGTCACCGGGCTTGCCTGGACCGAGGTCGGCGGCGAGCTGCTGACGATCGAGAGCGTCACCGTGCCCGGCAAGGGCGCGATCAAGACCACCGGCAAGCTCGGCGACGTGATGAAGGAATCGGTCGAGGCCGCGTTCAGCTTCATCAAGGCGCGCGCCCCGGCCTATGGCATCAAGCCCAGCATCTTCGCGCGCAAGGACATCCATATCCACCTGCCCGAAGGCGCGGTGCCCAAGGACGGCCCGTCGGCCGGCATCGGCATCGTCACCGCGATCGTCTCGACGCTCAACGGCGTGCCGGTGCGCAAGGACGTGGCGATGACCGGCGAGGTCACGCTGCGCGGCCGCGTGCTGCCGATCGGCGGGCTCAAGGAAAAGCTGCTCGCCGCGCTCCGTGGGGGCATCACCACCGTGCTGATCCCGCAGGAGAATGAGAAGGATCTCGCCGAGATCCCGGCGAACATCCGCGAGGGCCTGAAGATCATCCCCGTCGCGCATGTCGACCAGGTGCTCGAGCTCGCGCTGACCGAACCGCTCGCCGCGATCGACTGGACCGAGGCCGACGAGCTCGCGGCGCAGCCGCCCGCGCAGCTGACCGGAGGGGAGACGCTTCGCCACTAGTCGACGGAGCATTAAGGCAGATTATCGCGTGGGTTCGGCGCATTTTGCGCGCTTTCCGCTTTACAGCGGCGGGCCAAGACTGTTTGCTGCCCAACCGGCGTTTCGACGCCGCGAGTCTTCTCATCACAAAAGCCACAGAAGAGCAGGGGTTCTAAGGGCATGAACAAGCAGGAACTGATCGCGACGGTCGCTGACACCGCTGGGCTCGGCAAGGGCGATGCGAGCAAGGCCGTGGAAGCGGTGTTCGACGCGGTCACCACCGCGCTCAAGAAGGGCGATGAAGTCCGCCTCGTCGGCTTCGGCACGTTCTCGGTCTCGAAGCGCAAGGCGTCGACCGGCCGCAACCCGCGCACCGGCGAGCCGATGGCGATCAAGGCCTCGTCGCAGCCCAAGTTCAAGGCCGGCAAGGGCCTCAAGGACGCGGTCAACTGACAGCCATGGATTGATTTGGGCGACGGGGCTGGACAAGCCCGCTCCGTCCTCCTAGAGGCTCCGCTCCCCGAGCGATCGGGGGGCTTTGGTTCGCCGGAGCTTGGGCGCGTAGCTCAGTGGTAGAGCACTGTGTTCACACCGCAGGGGTCGCAAGTTCAATCCTTGCCGCGCCCACCATCCGCAAAGACCCGCCGGGCGCCGCCTGGCGGGTTTTTCTTTGCCCGCGCGAGATGCAATATCGTCGGTACGTCGAGAACTGTGGCGCTGCAGCATCGTCACCAATCAGTCACAAATCAGTCACTGAACTTTCTCCGAAATCCCATCCGCGCGTCATGTGACATGCCTAGCGCGGCCCCTGCGATCGGCAGGGGGATGTTCCGAGTCGATCCGGGGCCAGTGCGCCCGCACCCAGATAGACCGGGTCACCGGAACGGAGATTTTCATGGCCGACTTCAAGCGTTTCAGCATCATTCTGATGACCAGCGTCGCTGGCGCCACGCTGGCTGCCTGCGACGGCGCGTCGAGCGTCGCCTCGCCTGGACCGGGCACGATCGTCGTCCCGCCGCCCTCGCCGAGCCCTTCGCCGAGCCCGTCGCCGTCGCCGTCGCCGACCCCCACCGCTTCGTTCGCCGAGACCACCGTGAACGGCGTGACCGTGACGCGCGACGAGCAGCTCACCGTCTTCAACGCGGGCACCAACAACACCGTCGCCGGCTCGAACCCGCTCAACGCGCTGGTCGCGCAGGGCGCCGCCGCGGGTGTCACCCCCTTCAACGCCTCGACGCTGAACGCGTTCTTCGTGAGCACGAGCTTCATCGGCGCGATCGGCGGCGCGGGTGACACCGCGTTCCAGAACTGGACCTGCAACTCGAGCACCGCGAACTTCGGCGCGTCGCCCGCTCCCACGGCCAGCACCTGCATCGCCTCGCTGGCGCGTTCGGCTGCGGCTCCGGCCGCCAGCGCGTGCCCGGCCGGCACCACCGACGCCGGCACCAACACCA
Organism: Sphingomonas sp.; assembly: GCF_039595165.1. Taxonomy (GTDB): domain Bacteria; phylum Pseudomonadota; class Alphaproteobacteria; order Sphingomonadales; family Sphingomonadaceae; genus Sphingomonas. The sequence goes on along the minus strand of NZ_JBCNMA010000013.1, from coordinate 38,020 downwards.
ACTATCGCCTGTGCCGCCTCCCGGCGCTGATCTCGGGCACCGTCACGCTGAACAAGGTCGACGGCGTCGCCTATCAGATCAACGGCCGCGTCGATGTCGGCACCGATGTCGGCGCGACCGGCGCCGGCGGCGCCGCGGCGACGCTGAACATCGGTGCGGGCGTGCTGTTCGTCGCCAACAACGCCGATGCCGCGAACGACTTCCTGGTCGTCAACCGCGGTTCGAAGATGAACGCGATCGGCACCGCCAGCGCGCCGATCATCTTCACCTCGACGCAGAACCTCAACCCGGCGACCAACTCGGATGCGAGCCAGGGCCAGTGGGGCGGCATCATCCTCGCCGGCCGCGCGCCGATCTCGAACTGCTCGACCGGCTCGAACGACGCCGGCGGCACCAGCACGACCTGCGAGAACGTCGTCGAGGGCACCGGCAACGCACTCTACGGCGGCAACGTCCAGAACGACAGCAGCGGCACCGTCCAGTATGTCCAGATCCGCTATTCGGGCACCGAGATCAGCCTCGGCAACGAGCTGCAGGGTCTGACCCTCGGCGGCGTCGGCTCGGGCACCGTGATCGACCACGTTCAGGTCCACAACAGCTCGGACGACGGCATCGAGATCTTCGGCGGCACCAGCAACCTCAAATATCTCGCGCTCACCGGCTCGGACGACGACGGCCTGGATACCGATGTGGGCTGGCGCGGTTTCATCCAGTTCGCGATCGTGGTGCAGAAGACCATCGGCGCGACCAACGACTCCTTCTCGACCGAGATCGACTCGAACAACAACGAGGACTTCCTGCCGCGCCAGTTCGGCCGTCTCGCGAACTTCACCTTCATCCAGACGGCTGCCGCGCCCGCGGCGATCCGTCTCCGCGGCGGCGCGGACTATACCTTCGTCAACGGCATCGTGAAGTCCGCGGTCCCGTGCCTCAACATCGTGGCGGGCGCGACGACCGCCGGCGGCAAGACGACGATCCGTCCGGCCGACGCGGCGCTGCAGGAGGAAGGCCCGCCGAAGTTCAACTCGGTCTACTTCGCCTGCAACGGCGCGTAATCCCGCGCCCTTGCGCTCGACGGCTTGTGCCGGGGCGGCGGTTGACCCCGCTGTCCCGGCATTCGCCAACAAGACAGACCTCAAGACTCCGGACCCGCGACCATGACCAAGCGCCTCGCATTTGGAACCCTGCTCCTCGTCTCGACCCAGCTGGTGTCGCCGGCGGCGCTGGCGCAGGACATCGCCACGCCGCCCGCAACCACCACGTCTCCGGCCCAGGTCGAGACCGAGGCCGAAGCTCCGGCCGACGCGCAGGAAACCCCGGAGATCTCGGCGCCCGGCGTCGATGTCGATGCCGGCGAGGAAATCGTCGTCACGGGCCGCAACATCCCCAACGTCATCCGCGCGACGCCGCAGGTGATCTCGGTCCTGTCGGCCGAGGACATCGCCCGCACGGGTGAGGGCGACATCGCCGGCGCGCTGACCCGCGTTACCGGCCTCAGCGTCGTCGGCAACGGCTTCGTCTTCGTCCGCGGCCTCGGCGACCGCTATTCCTCGTCGATGCTCAACGGCTCGCCGCTGCCCTCGCCCGAGCCGCTCAAGCGTACCGTGCCGCTCGACATCTTCCCGACCACGATCGTCGGCTCGGCGCTGGTCCAGAAGACCTATTCGGTGAACTATCCCGGCGAGTTCGGCGGCGGCGTGATCAACCTCACCACCCGCGCGGTGCCTGAGGAGAGCTTCATCCAGTTCGGCGGGTCGGTGGGGTTCGATACCGTTTCGACCAGCGAGCTCGGCTATGTCTATGACGGCGGCCGTCTCGACACGCTCGGCTACGACACCGGCGAGCGCGACGTTCCGGCCTTCATCCGCGAGGGCGGTCTGACCCAGCCGGGATTCAGCTCGGCACAGATCGCGACGCTGACCAACGCCGAGACCACGCTGGTCGGGGCCAACTATCACCTCCCGCCCAACTGGAGCGGCGACCTCAACCTCGGCCACTCGGTCGATGTCGGCTCGGTCCGCCTCGGCGTGATCGCCTCGGCGAGCGTCAGCAACAGCTTCCGCACCCGCGACGCGACCCAGCAGGACACCACGGACGTCGACGGCGCGCTGCGCAGCGACTTCCACACCGTGCTCACCGACAATCGCGCGGTGGTGAACGGCCTGCTCGGCTTCGGCGCCGAGTTCGGCGAGCACAAGGTGCGCTGGACCAACGTCTATATCCACGACACGCTCAAGCAGGCGCGTCTCGGTGCGGCGACGATCTATCCGAACAGCAGCGGCGATCTCGTCGTCCAGCAGAACACCAACTGGTTCGAGCGCCAGCTGATCAACACCCAGATAGCGGGCGAGTTCAAGTTCGACGATTTCAAGGTCGACCTGCGCGGCAGCTACGCCAATACCGAGCGCAACGCGCCGTATGAGCGCTATTTCAGCTACCGCTTCGACAAGAATGCCGCGGGCGGACAGGGCGCTTACGTCAACAGCCTCAACGGCCTCGGCGAAGCCGCGACGATCGCGTTCAGCGAGCTCAGCGAGGATCTGTGGAGCGGCCAGGCGGACGTCGCCTATCGCCTGCCGACGGCGCGGCCGATCACGATCTCGGCGGGCTATTTCTACAGCGACACGCAGCGCGCCTCGTTCCGCTACGACTTCCGCTACCGCTCGTATCTCGGCGGCAGCATCTCGACGCCGTGGAGCTATCTGCGGCCCGACCTGCTGCTCTCGGTCGACTCGATCATGAACGCCTGCGTCAACCCGGACGGCGAGGGCTGTATCCGGCTGTTCAACGTCTCGGGCGCGGACGGCGCGGCGGCGTACGACGCCAAGCTGCGGATCCATGCCGGTTACCTCCAGGCCGAAGGCGAGCTCGCCGACGGGCTGCGCGCCACGCTCGGCGTGCGCTACGAGGACGGCAAGCAGACGGTGACGACCAGCTCGACTCAGTTCGTCGGCACCACGATCGCCAATGACTATTGGCTGCCGGCCGCGACGGTCACCTGGAACTTCGCGCCCGACATGCAGCTGCGTCTCCACGGCTCGAAGACGATCGCGCGCCCGCAATTCCGCGAGCTCGCGCCGCAGGTCTATCGCGACTTCGAATCCGACCGCCTGTTCTTCGGCAACCCGCAGCTGCGGGACTCGGAGCTCAAGAACTTCGAGGCGCGCTACGAGTGGTTCATGCCCAAGGGCCAGCGCATCACGCTCGCCGGCTTCTACAAGGACATCAAGAATCCGACCGAGCAGGTCGCGTTCTTCCCGACCAACGAATCGCCGCTGCAGACCGGCTTCTCCTACGCCCCGTCGGCGAAGCTCTACGGCGCCGAGTTCGAGGTGCTGAAGTACGTCCCGCTCGACACGCTGGGCAGCGAGTTCTTCGCCACGCGCCGGCTGATGCTGTCGCTCAACTACACCTACACCAAGTCGGAGATCGAAGCCGACGACTCGCTGGTGCCGAGCCCGATCCAGAACGGCAGCGGCACGCCGGTGCTGCTGCCCGCCAACCTGATCTTCCGTGACGGCGCGCCGCTCACCGGCCAGTCGGATCATTTGGTCAACTTCCAGTTCGGCATTGAGGACACCGAATCGCTCTCGCAGCTGACGGTGCTGTTCAACTATGCCAGCGAGCGCGTGACCAACCGCGGTCCGAACCTGCTGCCCGACATCATCGAAAAGCCGGGCATCCGGCTCGATGTCGTCGCGCGCCAGGGGATCGACGTGCTGGGTGGCGAGTTAGAGCTCAAGTTCGAGGCGCGCAACCTCACCGGCACGCGCTACAGCGAGTATCAGGACTTCGGCGAAAACGGCCTCGTCCACATCAACCGCTATCGCCTGGGCCGGGTGTTCAGCATCAGCGCCAGCGCAAAATTCTGATCGCCGCGCGGTCGGAATAAAAGGGGGAAGGCCCCGGTCGCTCCTGCGCGGCCGGGGCTTCTTCTTGCCTCAGCCCCAAGGGCGTTCGCGAAACCATTTGGTGATGACGTATTTGAGGCCCGCGCGGACCTTCATCGCGTGATGCAGGGTCGAGGGATTGGGCGTGCCGTTGGCGCGCAGGTTGCTCCACGCGAGCAATTTCCCGGTCTCCGGCTGCACGATTTTGTCGATCGCCTTGAACCGCGTCGCACCACCCGCCTCGACGTCGTTGAGATAGATCATCACCGTCCAGGTGCGCTGGCCCGCGACCGAGCAGAACTTGGTGAAGTCCACGCCGGTCGGCTCGAAATAGTCGGTGTGCGCCTTGAACTCCTGGCCGATGGCGTAGCGCTGCCCTTGCAGCGGCTCGCCATGCGCGGGCGACAGGCCGGTCAATGCGGCGATCCGCCGGTCGACTTCCTGAGTCGCCGGGAGATCGGCGGAGAGGTCGCAGGTCTCGCTCGTCCGGAAGGCGTTGTCGCCATTATAGTCGGACACCAGCGACGGCCGCCGGTCATGGTCGATCAGCGCCATCAGCTCAGCACACAATTCGGGCTCGAGGAAGTTCTTGCGCACGAAGAGCGTGAGCTTGGGGCTCGGCACTTTCTGGACGCCCGGCTCGCGTGACAGCCGCTCGACGACCGGTTCGATGGGAAAGCCGGAGGGGGTGATCATTGGCGCTAGATGCCAGAAGGTTTTCGGGATCGCCAGCTGTGCAAGACCCATCGAAAGAACGTCTCGAAAGAGTCATGAAATGGAAGTGAAACTGTCATGCAAGCGACATAGCTGCGACACATGACACCGGTGCCGGCTCTTGAAGACCTCATCGCCGCCGCCGCGCGCGATGGCGCCACCACCTTGCATCTGCGCGTGGAGGGCGGGTCGGTCACCGCGATGACACGACAAGGGCAGGGGCTTGCGCCGATCGCGCAGTTCCAGGCCCCGCCGCCCTGGCTCGACCTGGCGGGCTCGCGGCCCGACGCCAGCCGCATGGACGGCCGCATCGTGATCCGGATCGACGCGCACGGCGCAGCCCATGATTCGCTCGCCAGGCTCGGCATGCCCGGCGGCATGCGCAAGTCGATCGCCGGCGCGCTGGCGCTGGCGGGCGGCGTCGTGCTCGCCGCGGCGCCTGATGCCGGCGACCGGCGTGGCCTTGCCGAGGCGCTCGCCGGATCGGCGCGGCGCGGTTACGCACCGTGGGTCGCGGGCGAACGCGCTGCCCTCGAAGCGGCGGCGCGGATGGATTGCGACGCGATCCTCGTCGACGGCCTGCTCGACCGGACCACCGCGGCGCTGGCCTTCGATCTCGCGCGCACGGGCCAGCGCATCGTCGTCGCCAGCGACGCGCCCGGTGCTGTCGCCGCGATCGATCAGCTGCGCGGGCTGCGGATCGAGCGCCATTTGCTCGGCGCCGGCTTGCGCGCCGTGGTCGCGGCGCATGGCGCGCGGCGGCTGTGCGGCGCGTGCCGGCTTCCGGACCAGGCGCAAGCGTCCGAGTCGGCGCTGCTCGGCATCGATCCCGGCACGGTGATCTATCGACCGGCCGGCTGCGGCGCGTGCGACGGCACCGGCTATGCCGAAACAGCGCTCGCGTTCGAGGCGATCGCGGTCGATACCGCCTTCCACGGCCTGCTCGCCGAGGGACGCGATGCCGCGTTGCTCGCCCGCCACGCCTTCCTCGCCGCCCCCACGCTCGCGGCCTCGGCGCGGACACTGGCGCGGGAAGGGCGGATCACCGCCGAGGAGGCGATTCGCATCGCACGGGGCAGCGGCGCGGTTGCCGCGGGGACCCGCCATCCCCATATCGCGCCGTCTTCCGGAGAGTGGCTTGACGGTAAGCCTGTCGTGCCGCTAAGCGCCCGGCTCCACGGCGACCGTAGTTCAATTGGTTAGAGCACCGGCTTGTGATGCCGGGGGTTGCGGGTTCAAGTCCCGTCGGTCGCCCCATTTTTCCGCCTCGCTACATTAGGGCTGGCGCTTCGTCGCGCAGAACAATATTACGCGCTTCGGAAATTTTGTTAGCGCAAGTGGAGCGGGCGTATGAGCGCGGTCTGGGACCTTCCCGATTTCGACGAGCATGAGGGCGTGCACCTCATCACCGATCCGGCGAGTGGACTCAGGGCGGTCATCGCGATCCACTCGACCCAGCTCGGACCGGCGGCGGGCGGGGTGCGCTTCTGGCACTATGCCGATAGCGGCGCGGCGATCACCGACGCGCTGCGCCTATCGCGCGGCATGTCGTTCAAGAACGCGATGGCGGGGCTTCCGCTCGGCGGCGGCAAGGGCGTGGTGCTGGCACCCGAGCGCGGCGCGACGATCAGCGAGGCGCAGCTGCTCGCTTTCGGCGAGGCGGTCGAATCGCTCGGCGGCCGCTACGTTACCGCCGAGGATGTCGGCATGTCCGAGGAGCGGATGAAGGTCATCGCGACCCGCACGCGCCACGTCTCCGGCCTGCCGGTCGAAGGCGGGGAGGCGGGCGGCGACCCCGGCCCGTTCACTGCGCTCGGCATCTATCTCGGCGTCAAGGCCGCGGCTAAGCGCGCGCTCGGCGCGGACTCGATGGCGGGCATCCATGTCGCGATCCAGGGTGTCGGCAGCGTCGGCGGGGGGCTCGCCCGCCGTCTCGCCGCGGACGCCGCCAAGCTGACGCTGGCCGACGTCAACGCCGACAAGGCGGCGGCGCTGGCGGCCGAACTGGGCGCCGATACGGTCGCAGCCGACGAAATCCTGCGCGTCGCGGCCGATGTGATCAGCCCCAACGCGCTCGGCGCGATCCTGACCGAAGAGTCGATCGCCGCGCTCGACTGCAAGGTCGTCGCGGGCGGTGCCAACAACCAGCTGGCGACGCCGGCGGAGGGCGCGCGCATCCATGCCCGCGGCATCCTCTATGCGCCGGACTATGTCATCAACGCCGGCGGCATCATCAATGTCGGCCTCGAATATCTCGGCAAGGGCAACCGCGCCGAGGTCGAGGCGCGTATCGCCAAGATCCCCGAGCGGCTCGACGAGGTGTGGGACGAGAGCGAGCGCACCGGCGCGCCGTCGAGCGAGGTGGCGGACACGATCGCGAAGCGGTTGATCGGCCGGAGCTGACCGGCGGCGCCACTTTCGCCACGCTGCGCCTCTGAAGGCCCGGCTCGACGGGGAGATCGCGGTTTCCGGACCGGCGCTCGCAGGAAGCCTCACCGACCTCGGCCTGATCGACGAATATCGGCTTTACTTCCATCCGGTCGTGCTCGGTCGCGGCAAACCGTTCTTCGCCGGTCCGCGACCGCGGCTCCGCTTGGTTTCCACCGACGTCATCGGCGAGGAAACGGTCAGGCTGACCTATGTTCCCGCCTGATTGTGCAGATCGAGCGCAATTGGCGGAGAGGGTGGGATTCGAACCCACGGTGAGCGTGAACCCACGGCGGTTTTCAAGACCGCTGCCTTAAACCACTCGGCCACCTCTCCGCGCGACCGCGCCTTTGGGCGTTCGCCGTGTTTTCTGCAAGAGCCTCGCCTTTTCGGCAAGCAGGGGGTTCATGCCCGCCAAACGCTGTGGCACAGATGCCGGATGCGGGATTTTCAGGGCCTTGTACGGCGTATCGGTTTGGCGGGAACGGTGATTGCGGCGTGCATGGTCGCCGGCGCTCCTGCCGCGGCTCAGGACGAGGCTGGGTTCCAGGCCTATATCAACGGACCCCTCCGCCAGCAGGCGCTGCGCGAAGGGGTGAGCGCGCGGACGCTCGACCGAGTGCTGCCGACGCTCAGCTACAATCCGCGCGTGGTCGCACTCGACCGCGATCAGCCCGGCGGGACCAATCCCAACGCCCCGATCCCGAACTTCGCGCCGTACAAGGCGCGCCATGTCGATGCCGCCCGGATCAACCGTGGCCGCGCGACTTATCGCCGCCTGCGCGCGCAGCTCGCACGAGTCGAGCGCGAGACTGGGGTACCCGAATCGATCATGGTCGCGATCTTCGGGCACGAGACCAATTACGGCAGCTACACCGGCGATTTCGACCTGCCGCGCAGCTTGGCGACGCTCGCCTATGAGGGCCGCCGCCGCACGCTCTTCTCGGGCGAGTTCATCGCGACGATGAAGATGATCGACCGTGGCGTACCGCGCGAGCGGCTGGTGGGAAGCTGGGCGGGGGCGTTCGGCTATCCGCAGTTCCTGCCCTCGATCTATCTGCGCCTCGCTCGCGACGGCGACGGCGACGGCGTCGCCAACATCTGGTCGAACGAGGCGGATACGCTCGCCTCGATCGCCAATTACTTCGTCAACGCCGGGTGGCGGCCGGGCCAGCCCTGGGGCGTCGCGGTCAACGTGCCCTCGGGCTTCGACCGCGCCGCGATCGCCAACCGCACAAACTCGCCGCGCTGTGGCCGCGTGTTCGACCGGCACTCGAGGTGGAAGACGATGGCCGAGTGGCGCGCGCTCGGCATCGTCCCGCAATCGGGAAGCTGGCCCGACGCCAATATCCAGGCGACCTTGCTCGAGCCCGACGGACCGGGCAGGACCGCCTATCTGCTCACCGGCAACTACCGCGTGATCCTCGACTATAACTGCTCCAATTTCTATGCGCTGTCCGTGGGGTTGCTCGCCGATGAAGTCGAACACTAGCCTGCTCCTGCCCCTGCTGATGTTCGTCGGGAGCGGCGCGAGCGCGGCGCAGCGTCTCGAGGAGCTGCCGCCCGCGACGGCCCAGGACGAATCGTCGCCGATTGGCGCGGAAGATGGCCCTCCGCCCAGCGCCGGCCCGCAGGGGTCCTCGCAATTGCGTCCCGGTGAGGCGCGTTACGATCGTGTCGGCCTGGCCGGTTACGCCGAAGGCCAGGGCGTCTTCGCGCTGAGCGACGAGCTGACCGCGGGCAGCTTCGCCGAGGTCACCGCGCTCGACAGCGGCAAGACCATCCTGGTGCAGGTACGCGGAGAGGGGCAAGGGCTGATCGAGCTCTCCGGCGGTGCCGCCGCGCAGCTTGGCGTGTCGGGCAATCCGGCCGTGCGCGTGCGCCGCGTCACCGTGACCCCGCAGGATTCGGTGTTGCTGTCCGCCGGGCAGGCCGCGCCGCCGCGCGCCGATGCCCCCCAGGCATTGCTCGTCGGACTGCGCCGGAAGCTCGCCGAGCAGACGCCGGCCGTGGCCAAGGCCGCCCCGCCGCCCCGCCCGGGGCCGCGCCCCGCGAAGGTCCAGCCGGCCAAAGCGCCGCCCACCGCGCCGGTGCCCGCCAGGCCCGCCCGCGCCACCAGCGGCCTGTTCGTCCAGGTCGCCGCCCTGTCCAATGCCCAGCGTGCCCGTGCGCTTGCCGACCAGCTCGGCGGCAGCGTGCGAAGCGCGGGCAACTTCCATCGCGTCCAGCTCGGCCCGTTCCCCAACCGCGCCGCCGCCGAGCGCGCGCGTGCCGACGCCGCCAAACGCGGCTATGGCGATGCCCGCCTGATCTCCGTTCCCTGACCCATCTTTCGGACTTGAAGAGACCCATGAAGACGTTCCTGCTTACCGCCGCCGCCTTTGCCACCGTCATCGCGCCGACCGCCGCGCAGACCCCGCCGTTCGACACCGCGGCGCCGGTCGCGTTCATGGAGGATCTGTCCTCGGGCGCGGTGCTCTTCGCCAAGGACGCCGATCGGCGTATGCCGCCCGCGTCGATGGCCAAGATGATGACCGCCTATGTCGCGTTCGACCTGATCAAGCAGGGCAAGCTCAAGCTCGACCAGATGGTCGATGTGCGGCCGGAGACCTGGGCGAAATGGCACGGCCCTTCAGCGGGTTCGACGATGTTCCTGTCGCCGGGTCAGAAGGTGAGCGTCGAGAATCTGCTCAACGGCATCGTCGTCGTCTCCGGCAATGACGCCTGCGTCGTGCTGGCCGAGGCGATCGCCGGGACCGAGGAAGCCTTCGTCAACCTGATGAACCAGAAGGCGAAGGAGATCGGCCTGTCCAACAGCCGCTTCGGCACCTCGAACGGCTGGCCCGACGAGGGCCGCACTTATGTCACGGCGCGCGATCTCGCCAAGCTCGCAAAGGCGACGATCTCGAACCATCCGGACCTTTACAAGCGCTTCTACTCGCGCGAGAGCTTCACCTTCGGCACCACCATGGGCGGCGCGCCGATCACCCAGGCCAACCGCGACCCGCTACTCGGCAAGGTACAGGGCGCCGACGGCCTCAAGACCGGCCATACCGAGGAGGCGGGCTACGGCTTCACCGGCTCGGCGCAGCAGAATGGCCGCCGTCTGGTGATGGTCGTCGCCGGGCTCGGCAGCTTCAACCAGCGCATCGATGAATCGGTCAAGTTCATGAACTGGGGCTTCCGTGCCTGGTCCTCGCAGAAGGTCGTCAGCAAGGGCCGCAAGGTCGATGCCGCGCAGGTCCAGCTCGGCGACGCGTCCGAGGTCGGCCTGATCGCCCCGCGGGACCTCGCCGTGGCGATCCCCGCCGGCACCAGCCCGCAGTTCAGCGCCAAGGTCGTCTATCAGGGCCCGATCAAGGCGCCGATCAAGGCCGGCACGCACATTGCCGATCTCGTCGTCACCGCGCCGGGCCTGCCCGAGCAGCGCATGCCGCTGGTGGCGGAGGCCGATGTCGGCGAGGCGGGCTTCTTCGGCCGCGCCTGGGCCGGCCTCATGTCGCTGTTCGCGTGAGGGGGCGCTTCCTCAGCCTCGAGGGCGGGGAGGGCGCCGGCAAGTCCACCCAGGCGCGCCGGCTGGCGGAAGCGCTGGAGCAACGCGGCATCCCCGTGGTGCTGACTCGCGAGCCGGGCGGCACCGAGGGGGCGGAAGCGATCCGCGGCCTGCTGATGCAGGGCGCGGTCAACCGCTGGAGCGCGCATGCCGAGACGCTGCTGTTCGCCGCCGCGCGCGCCGACCATGTCGAGAAGCTGATCCGCCCCGCGGTCGAATCCGGCAGCTGGGTGATCTGCGACCGCTATGTCGATTCGACCCGCGCCTATCAGGGCGCGCAGGATATCGACGACGCCGCGATCCTCGCGCTGCACGGCTTCGGCTCGAAGGGCCTGCTGCCCGACCGTACCTTCTTTCTCGACTTGCCCGCCGGGGCAGGCGCTGAGCGCGCTTTGGCGCGTGACGGCGGGGCCAACGACCGCTTCGGCGCGCGCGGGCCGGACTTCCACGCCGCGGTCGCCGCGCACTTCCGCCGCATCGCCGCGGCCGAGCCCGATCGGGTTCGCGTGATCGACGCCTCGCGCGAGAAGGATGACGTCACGGCGTCACTTCTCGACGCGCTCGCCGACCTGCTGCCATGACGTCACTTGCCGGCAACGCCGCGGCAAAGGCCGCCTTCCGTGCCGCCATGTCCGGCGCTCAGCTCCACCACGCCTGGCTGTTCGCCGGCCCCGAGGGCGTCGGCAAGGCGAGCTTCGCGCGCCAGGCGGCGATGCGCATGCTGGCCGAGGCGGCGGGGAAGGGCGGGGCCGGCGATTTCGACGTGCCCGAAGACAGCCCCACGCGCCGCATGATCGAGGCCGGCGCGCATCCCGACTATCGCGAAATGGCGCGGCTGCCCAAGGATCCCGACAAGCCCGGCGAGAATCTGGCGCGCTCGATCCCGATCGCGCAGGTGCGCGGCCTGGGTCCGATGTTCGCGACCAAGCCGAGCATGTCGGCGCGGCGAGTCGTGGTGATCGATGCGATCGACGACGTCGAGCGCCCCGGCGCCGCCAACGCGCTGCTCAAGAATCTCGAGGAACCGCCCGAGGGGACGATCTTCCTGCTCGTCAGCCATTCCCCCGGCCGGCTGCTCCCCACGATCCGCTCGCGCTGCCGCCTGCTGCGCTTCGACCCGCTGAGCGATGCCGAGGTCGCCTCGGTGCTGCGTGCCGAGCTGCCTACGGCGAGCGCGGCCGAGATCGACGCGCTGGTCAAGGCCGGCGGCGGCTCGCCGGGCAAGGCGCTGGGCTTTGCCGGGCTCGATCTCGCCACGCTGGATACGGAGATGTCGGCGATCGCCACCCGCGGCGACCCGGACAACGCGGTCCGCTCGCGGCTCGCCAAAACCCTCGGGCCCAAGGCCGCACAGCCGCGCTATGAGGCGTTCCTCGCCCGCGTCCCCGCCTTCATCGCCGCAGAGGCGCGCGGCAAGCAGGGCAGGGCGCTCGCCGACGCGCTCGACGCCTATGAACAGGCCGCCCAGCTCGGCCCGCTCGCGCTCGCCCAGTCGCTCGACGCGCAGGCGACGGTATTCGAGATGGGCGGCATTCTCGCACGGCTGGCGGCGCGCTAGCGCTTCAAACCCGCGCGCGCTTGTTCTAGAGCCGCCGCATGGCCGAACCCTATTACATCACCACCGCGATCCATTACCCCAACGGCAAGCCGCATATCGGGCATGCCTATGAAATGATCGCCGCCGATGCGATCGCCCGCTTCCAGCGCCAGGCGGGGCGCGACGTGCGCTTCATGACCGGTACCGACGAGCATGGCCTCAAGATGGCGCAGACCGCCCGTGCACGCGACCTCACTGCGCGCCAGCTTGCGGATGAAATGTCATCCTATTTCAGTGATATGGCACGCGATCTGAATATTTCATATGATCGCTTCATCCGCACCGTCGACGCCGATCACTATGCCGCCAGCCAGGCGATCTGGCAGGCGATGGAGGCCAATGGCGATCTCTATCTCGACCGCTACGAGGGCTGGTACTCGGTCCGCGACGAGGCGTTCTACGAGGAGAAGGAGCTGACCGAAGGGGAAGGGGGCGTCAGGCTTTCGCCCCAGGGCACGCCGGTCGAGTGGACCGCCGAGGAGACGTGGTTCTTCAAGCTCTCCAACTACCAGCAGAAGCTGCTCGACCTCTATGTCGCGCAGCCCGATTTCATCCGGCCCGAGCGGTCGCGCAACGAGATCGTCAAGTTCGTCGAGGGCGGGCTGGTCGACCTGTCGATCTCGCGCACCAGCTTCGACTGGGGCGTGCCGGTGCCGGATTCGCCGGGGCACGTCATGTATGTCTGGGTCGACGCGCTGACCAACTATCTGACGGGTATCGGCTATCCCGACACGAATGCCCCGCTGGCACATTACTGGCCGGCGAACCTGCATCTGATCGGCAAGGACATCACGCGCTTCCATACCGTCTACTGGCCGGCGTTCCTGATGTCCGCCGGCATCGCGCTGCCCAAACAGGTGTTCGCACACGGCTTCATCCTCAACCGCGGCGAGAAGATGTCGAAATCGACGGGCAATGTCGTGGACCCGATGGAGCTGGCGCGGCTCTATGGCGTCGATGCGCTGCGCTATTTCCTGCTGCGCGAGGTCAATTTCGGCAGCGACGGCAGCTTCAGCGACGAAGCGATCGTCACCCGCGCCAACGCCGATCTCGCCAACAGCTTCGGCAATCTCGCGCAACGCACGCTGGCGTTCATCGCCAAGAACCTCGAGGGTGAGCTGCCGGGGGCGGGGCGCGGTGACGCAGCCGATGCCGAACTGCTCGCCATCGTGGACGACGCCGGCCGCGAGTTCCGCGAGGCGTTCGGGAACCTCGCGCTCGGCCAGGCGCTGGAAGCGTGGATGCGCGCTGTCTTCGCCTGCAACCAGTATATCGATGCGCAGGCACCCTGGGCGCTGCGCAAGACCGACGCTGAGCGGATGCACGCCGTGCTCGGCACCCTCGTCCGCGCGATCCGCGATCTCGCCATCCTGGTGCTGCCGGTGATCCCCGAATCCGCCGGCAAAATCCTCGACCAGCTCGGCCAGGACGCGCGCGATCACGCCGCGCTCGACGACAAGGGCTGGTACGACGCCTTGACCTCCTCGAGCTTCCGCCTCGCGCCGCCGACCGGCGTGTTTCCGCGGCTCGAGCTGGCGGACGCGGCCGCATGAGGCTTGCCGACAGCCATTGCCACTTGAACTACAAGGGGCTCGGCGAGCAGCAGCCCGACATCCTGGCGCGCGCCCGCGCGAGCGGCGTGGTGGCGATGCTCAACATCGCCACGCGCGAGCGCGAATGGGACGAGGTGCTCGCCACCGCCGAGCGCGAGCCCGACGTCTGGGCCACCGTCGGCATCCACCCCCACGAGGCGGACGAGCATCCGCACATCGACACTGCCAGGCTCGTCGATCGCGCCCGGCATCCGCGCGTGGTGGGCATCGGCGAGACCGGGCTCGACTATTATTACGACCATAGCGACCGCGCCCGCCAGCAGGCGAGCTTCCGCGCCCATATCGCCGCGAGCCGCGAGACCGGCCTCCCGCTGATCGTCCACACCCGCGACGCCGAGGAAGACACGGCACGCATCCTCGCCGACGAGATGGGGAAGGGCGCCTATCCCGGCGTGATCCACTGCTTCACTGCGAGCGGCGATTTCGCCGACAAGGCAATGGAGCTCGGCTTCTACATCTCGATCTCCGGCATCGTGACCTTCAAGAATGCCCGCGACCTCCAGGACACCGCCGCGCGCCTGCCGCTGGAGCGGTTGCTGATCGAGACCGACGCCCCCTTCCTTGCTCCCGTGCCGCACCGGGGCAAGACCGGCGAGCCGGCCTTCGTCGCCGACACCTGTCGCTTCCTCGCGCAGCTGCGCGGCGAGGATCCCGAGGAGCTGGCCGAGGCGACGCGCGCCAACTTCCACGAACTGTTCGCGAAAACGTTGGTGTAAGGGTGGGGGCGTGAAAGTCCGCATCCTCGGCTCCGGGACTTCCTCGGGCGTCCCGAGGATCGGCAACGACTGGGGGACCTGCGACCCTGGCGAGCCGCGCAACCGCCGCACCCGCGCCTCGATCCTGGTCGAGAGCGCGACCACGCGTATCCTCGTCGACACCAGTCCCGACATGCGCGCACAGTTGCTCGCTGCCGATGTCGCGGACGTCGATGCGGTCATCTGGACTCACGACCATGCCGATCACTGCCACGGCATCGACGACCTGCGTCAGCTGATGCACATGCGCGGCGCCCCGGTGCCGGGGTTCGCCCCGGAGGCGACGATGCGCGGCCTGCCCGAGCGCTTCCGCTATGTGTTCGAGGGCGGTGGCCCGTATCGCGCGACCGCGACGATGGACCTCCTCGCCGACGGCATGACCATCGGCGATATCCGGATCGGCACGGTCGATCAGCCGCATGGCGGCATCATCTCGGCCGGCCTGCGCTTTGAACATGATGGGAGATCAGTTGGATATGCAACTGATTTCAATGAATTTACCGCGGACATGGAACGGCTCTATACTGGCCTCGACCTGTGGGTCGCGGATGCGCTCCGCCACGAGCCGCATCCGACGCACCCACATCTGGCACAGACGCTCGCCTGGGCGCGCAAATGCGGTGCACGCCGCACCGTCCTCGTGCATATGGACAAGACGATGGACTATAGAACGCTGCTGGCCGAGCTGCCCAAAGGGGTCGAGCCCGGCTATGACGGCATGGAGATTCAGGTTTGAACGAATCGCAGATCGTTCAGCTCGTCGCGCTGGTCGGGTTCCTGGTGCTGGTTCTGGGCTCGCTCAGCATCCGGCGGCTGCCCATGGGTTTCATCGTCAAGACGATCCTCGGCTGGGCGGTGATCGGCGGGCTGCTCTATCTCCTGGTCGTCAACCGTCACACGATCCTCGACCAGCTAAATACGCTCGGCGCGCAGATCGGCATCTCGGAAGCCCCACAGGTCGCCGAGGGCGAGACCGTGCGCATTCGCCTGTCGCCCGACGGCCATTTCTGGGCGCGTGCGACGATCAACGGCGTCGAGCGGCGCATGCTGATCGACAGCGGCGCCACGGTGAGCGCGATCAGCGCGGCGACCGCGCAGGCTGCCGGCATCGACTATGACCGCGGCGCGCCGGTGCGCGTGTCGACTGCCAACGGCACGGTTGAGGCACGTCGCGCACGCGCCGAGCGAGTCGAGGTCGGGCCGCTCGGCACCGACGACCTCGTCGTGTTCGTCGCGCCGAGCTTCGGCGATCTCGACGTGCTGGGGATGAACTTCCTGTCGCGACTGCGTTCGTGGCGGGTGGAGGGGAACGTCCTGATCCTCGAGCCGCAACCGCGCACCGCAACCGCAATGTGATTTAACATAATGTGTATTATCGGACTTTCGTATGAGTGACCGGAAATTGCCCCCTGCCATCGATCTCGCGGCGATCGAGCCCCCCGGGATCGAGCGGCTGATGGCGATCATGGCGCGGCTGCGCGATCCCGTGACCGGCTGCGAATGGGATACCGTCCAGACCTTCGCCACGATCGCGCCGTACACGATCGAGGAAGCCTATGAGGTCGCCGACGCGATCGAACGCCACGATATGCCCGATCTCAAGGACGAGCTTGGCGACCTGCTGCTCCAGGTGATCTTCCATAGCCGCATGGCGGAAGAAGCCGGCCAATTCGACCTGGCCGACGTCATTGCCGGGATCTGCGACAAGATGGAGCGCCGCCATCCGCACATCTTCCGTGGCGCGGCCGAGGGCGGCCATCACCTCTGGGAACAAATCAAGGCCGCCGAGCGGGGGAGCAAGGGGGCGGCGGGCGCGCTCGACGGCGTCGCGATCGGTCTCCCCGCCCTCACCCGTGCCGAGAAGCTCCAGAAGCGCGCCGCACGCACCGGCTTCGACTGGCCCGATCCCAGCGGCGCCCGCGCCAAGATCGACGAGGAACTCGCCGAGGTCGAGGCGGCCGACGACGCGACTCGCGCGGAGGAGATCGGCGACTTGCTGTTCGCGGTGGTCAACTGGTCGCGCAAGCTCGGCATCGACCCCGAAGCCGCGCTTCGCGCCGCCAATGCCAAGTTCGAAGGCCGCTTTCGCGCGATGGAAGCGGAGGCCGGCGACGCCTTCGCCGGGCTCTCGCTCAATGCGAAAGAGGAATTGTGGGTGGCCGCTAAGCGGCGCTGACCGCCGTCTCGACCGCCATCAGCGTGGTGCCGGCATATTTCTCGGCTTCGGGCTCGAACAGCTTGCTGATCGCGAAGCTCCGCTCGGTCAGCGTCAGGCCCTTGAGCCCGTCGATCTTGAACGTGCCGATCTTCTCCTCGCGCGGGATCACGAAGTCGCGCGACACCACCTGAGCGTCGACATAGAGCGCCTCGCCGCGCTGGTAGAGGATGTGCGGCGCCAGCACCATGCGCGTGCGGTTATAGGTCGCGGTCAGGCATAGCTGTCTGACGATCCCCTCCAGCACGATCGGTGTCGGGTTGGCCGGCGAGTCGGCCCCGTTGGTATCCATCCCTACAATGTGACGATGATGCTGCGTTGCAGCAAGTGGGAATCGCCCGATCGAGGGGAAAAGCTGACGGTTCGGTCAGCTGTCGCGCCACGGCATCTTGATCAGCCACGGCTTGGGGCGTCCGCTCGGGCGCGGCGCCCCGTCGAGCCGCTCTGCGCGCAGGATCCGCACCGGCTTGAGGATCATCTGCCCGCGCATCACCCCGCGCCCGCCTCCGCTCGGCAGCGCGAGGATGCGGCGCACCACGTCCATCCCGCCGACCACCTTGCCGAACGCCGCAAAACCGGGATTGCCCGGCCGCGCGTCGAGCGCGGGATTGTCGCCGACCATGATCGAGAAATTGCCGTTCGCCGAATTGGGATCGAGCCCATGCGCCATCGAGATCGCGCCGCTCACATGCCTGATCCCCGTGCGACTGGTCGGCTCGAGCGGCAGAGCGGGCAGGATCCGTCGCGCGTCGGTGCCGATCCCGCCCTGGACGAAGCCCAGCTTCGGGTCACCCTTGCGCCGCGCCGTGCGGTAGAAGCTCGTGCCCTCCAGCCGCCCGTCATCGACATAGAACATGAAGTTGGCGACCGTCTTCGGTGCCCGCCGCGCGTCGAGCGCCACCGTGATGTTGCCCGCCGAGGTCACCAGCCGGACCCGCACGGTCGCCGGCTCGGGCGGTGCGGCGGAGACGAGCGCGATTGTTGCAAGCGCAAGAAACGCACGCTTGTTCAACATCATGCGCCTCGAACCTCGAACCTCTCATAATCCTTGGGTGCCATCCGCACCTCATAGACCGCGCGTTCGCCGGCCATCCAGTGCTCGACGACGTCGCCATGCTGGTGAAGCCATGCCGCACCTGCGCCGTCGCTGGGATCGAGCGTGATGGTGTAGCGGCGATGGCCCTGGGTGAGCAGGCCCGACACCTTGTCGACCAGCGTATCGATCCCCTCCCCGCTCAGCGCCGACACCGCGACGACATCGTCACGCTTGTCCGCCTCGGCGAGCAACCCGCCGCGGCGCGCGTCGTCGAGCAGGTCGAGCTTGTTCCACGCCTCGAGCCGCGGCGTTGCCGCATCGACGCCCAGTTCGCTCAGTACCTTCTCGACATCGTCCTTCTGCGCGGCGCTGTCGGGATGGGCGATATCGCGGACATGGATCAGGAGGTCGGCCGACACCACTTCCTCGAGCGTCGCCTTGAACGCGGCAACGAGCTGGGTGGGCAGTTCCGAGACGAAACCCACCGTGTCGGAGAGGATCGCCTTGTCGATGCCCGGCAGCGAAATCTGCCGCAATGTCGGGTCGAGCGTCGCGAACAGCAGATTCTCCGCCATGACGTCAGCGCCGGTCATACGATTGAAAAGCGTGGACTTTCCGGCGTTGGTGTAGCCCACCAGCGCGATCACCGGCCACGGCGCGCGCTGGCGCCGCTCGCGGTGCAGCCCGCGCGTGCGGCTCACCGAATCGAGCTCGCGCTTCAGCCGCGCCATGCGGTCGCGGATCAGCCGGCGGTCGGCCTCGATCTGAGTCTCGCCCGGGCCGCCGAGGAAGCCGAAGCCGCCGCGCTGGCGCTCGAGGTGAGTCCAGCTGCGCACGAGCCGGCCCGCCTGATAGTCCAGATGCGCAAGCTCGACCTGCAACCGGCCCTCGGCCGTCCGGGCGCGCTCGCCGAAGATCTCGAGGATCAGCCCGGTCCGGTCGATCACTTTGCAGCCGAGCCCGGTCTCCAGGTTGCGCTGCTGCACCGGGGTCAGTGCGGCGTCGAACACGGCGAGCCCCAGCTCGCGGTCGCGCACCGTCTCGGCGAGCGCTTCGACCTGGCCCGATCCGATCAGCGTGCCCGGCTTGGGCGCGCGGATGCGCAGCGGCACGCGCTCGACCACTTCCACGCCGATGGCGAGCGCGAGGCCGGCGGTCTCCTCCAGCCGCGCCTCGGCGTCACGTGTGCTGCCGCCGAGGTCGGGATAGACGACGACTGCTCGCGCGCCGCGCGCGAATTCGTCCTGATCACGATCGAAGCCGGTACTCATAGGCCGCTAGGCGAGGTCGCCCCTCACCCCTCCTCGCCATCGTCGGCGAGGTTCAGCGGATGCGCCGGCTGAATGGTCGACACCGCGTGCTTGTAGACCAGTTGGTAGACCCCGTCGCGCTGGAGCAGCATGCAGAACAGGTCGAACGCCGCAATCCCGCCCTGCAGCATCACGCCATTGACCAGGAACATCGTGACATTCTCCTGCTGCCGCTTGACGGCGTTCAGGAAAATCTCCTGCAGAACCGGGTTCTTGGAGGCGTTCTCGGGCACCGCGTCGACGATCGACGCGACGTCGACCGCGCCCGAGGGCATGATCGTGGAGATGGCGTGCTTGTAGATCAGTTGCGACTGGCCGTCGCGGCGCAGCAGCACGGAGAAATTGTCGAACCAGGTGACGATGCCCTGCAGCTTGACGCCCTTGACCAGGAACATCGTGACGGGGGTCTTGGATTTGCGGAGCGCGTTCAGGAAGAGGTCCTGGAGCGAGGTCTGCTTGTCGGCCATATTAGCGGTCCTGTTCTTGGCGGGATTTTTCCCGCAATGGCGCCGTTTCCCGGCGTCGGAGGCGCGCCACCCGAGGCGCGTGGCGGCAATGTAAGGGGTCGGCAGGCGAAGGTCTATAGCTCGCCCGACAAGCGTTTACGTAACGGCAGCGTGATGCTGGAAATCCCGCCACCCTTGGCGGGGGAGGATTCGATCATTCCTCGCGACCCTCGTGGATCCCGAGTAGCTTGAGCTTGCGGTGCAGTGCCGAGCGCTCCATCCCGATGAAGTGCGCGGTGCGCGAGATGTTGCCCGAAAAGCGCCGGATCTGGATGCGCAGATACTCGCGCTCGAACGTCTCGCGCGCTTCCTTGAGCGGCGCGCCCATCATCGCGGTCGCGCCGGCGCCGTCGCTCTCGCTATTGCGCCGGCCGAGCACTTCGGTCGGCAGCATGTCGATGTCGATGCGGCCGATCCGGTCGCCCGGCGCGAGGATCACCGTCGCTTCGACCACGTTGCGCAGCTGGCGGACATTGCCCGGCCATTCATAGCTTTGCAGCGCGACCATCGCATCGGGTGCGACCTCAGGCGTCGGCACGCGGCGCTCGTTGGCGTAATGCGCGACGAAATGCTCGACCAGCGGCGGGATGTCCTCGCGCCGCTCGGTCAGATGAGGGATCGCCACCGGCACGACGTTGAGCCGGTAGAACAGGTCCTCGCGGAAGCGTCCCTCGGCGATCTCGCCCATCAGGTCGCGCGCGGTCGCGGAGACCACGCGGACATCGACCTTGACCTGGCGCTGCCCGCCGACGCGGTTGAACTTCTGCTCGGTCAGCACGCGCAGGATGCGACCCTGAGTCGCCATTGGCATGTCGGCGATCTCGTCGAGGAACAAGGTCCCGCCATGAGCCTGCTCGAGCAGTCCCGGATGGACCAGGTCGCCGTCCTCGACGCCGAACAGCTCCTCCTCGACGCGCTCCGGGGTCATCCGCGCCGCGCTGACGATCACGAATGGCCCGGTCGCGCGGTTGCTCCACTCGTGCAGCAGCCGCGCGGCAACCTCCTTGCCGGTGCCCGGGCCACCGGTGATCATCACCCGGCTGCCCGTCGCCGCCACGCGCTTGAGCGTCGCGCGCACCCCGTTGATCGATCCCGAGCTGCCGGTGAGGTCGGTCTCACGCCCCACGCTCGCGCGCAGCGAGGCGACTTCGCGCCGCAGCCGCTCGGTCTCGGTCGCGCGCTCGACCAGCAGCAGCAGTCGCTCGGCCTCGAACGGCTTCTCGATGAAGTCGGATGCGCCGCGCCGGATCGCCGCCACCGCGGTGTCGAGGTTGCCATGGCCCGAAATCACCAGCACCGGGATCGAGGCGTCGCGCCGCTTGATCTCGTCGAGCAGCTCGAGCCCGTCGAGCCGCGATCCCTGCAGCCACACGTCGAGCAGCACCAGGCTCGGCCGCCGCTCGGCGATCGCCTCCAGCGCGGCGTCGCTGTCCGCCGCGCCGCGCGTTTCATAGCCCTCGTCCTCGAGCACGCCCGCGACCAGCTCGCGGATGTCGCTCTCGTCGTCGACGACCAGAATGTCCAACGTCATACGCCTACCCGTTCTTCGTTCTTGTGAGTGCGGCGGGCACGGCGCCCCCCGGCGCCTCCCCGTCCTCGCCGCCGGTTCCCGTCAACCGCTCCAGCGTGGCGGTGTCGAAGCACAAGGTGACGAGCGTGCCGCCGCCCGGCCGGTCGGCGAACGCCATCGTCCCGAAATGCTCCTCGACGATCTTCTTGACGATCGCGAGCCCCAGGCCGGTGCCGCGGCTTCGCGTCGTCATATAGGGCTCGACGATCCGCTCGCGCTCGGCGGGCAGCCCGATGCCGTTGTCGGCGATGTCGAGCAGCAGCTGATGCCCCTCGCCGGCCCGAATCGTCATCGACACCATGCCCGGCTCGCCGCTCTCGGTCTCGGTGCGCGCCTCGACCGCCTCGACCGCGTTCTTGACCAGGTTCGTCAGCGCCTGGCCGAGCTGGCGGCGGTCGCACACCAGGGTCGGCACCGGATCGGGATGAGTGAGGCTGAAGCGGATCTCGGGCTTCGCCACCTCGTGCAGGAACATCGTCTGGCGTGCGATGTCGAGCAGCGACTCCTCGCGGAAGATCGGCTTGGGCATGCGCGCGAAGGACGAGAATTCGTCGACCATGCGCCGCAGGTCGCCGACCTGGCGCACGATCGTGTCGGTGAGCTTGGCGAAGGTGCCGTCCTCGGCATCGACTTGTTTGCCGTAGCGCCGCTGGAGGCGCTCGGCGGCGAGCTGGATCGGGGTCAGCGGGTTCTTGATCTCGTGCGCGATGCGCCGCGCCACGTCGGACCAGGCCGCGCGGCGCTGGTCGAGCAACTGCTGCGTGATGTCGTCGAAGGTCAGCACCTGCCCCGCCTCGTCGCGGGTGACCTTCACCGCCAGCGTACGCGCCTCGCCGCCGGTGGTGATCTGCACGATATCCTCGCGCAGCGCGCCGTCGAGCACCGCGTCGAGCTCGGGCGCGATCTCGCCGAGCACGCGCCCGACCGGCGCCTCGCCGGGGTTGAGCAGCGCCATGGCCGAGCTGTTGATCACGCGGATGCGGCGGTCGGCGTCGATCGACACCACGCCCGCGGTCACGCCGGACATCACCGCCTCGATCAGCGCGCGGCGGCTCTCGGATTCGGCATTGGCGTCGACCAGCGCGTTGGTCTGCTCCTGCAGCCGGTCGGTCATGCGGTTGAACGCGGTGGCGAGGATGCCGATCTCGTCCTCGGACTTGGGCGTCGGTACGCGTGTGCCGAGATCGCCCTCGGCCACGTCGCGCGCCGCCTTCACCAGGTCGCCGACGGGCCGCACGAGCCGGTCGGCGATCTCCAGCGCGACCCATACCGCGAGGCCCACGATCAGCAACGACAGCAGCAGCAGCGCGACGTTGAACTGCAGCTGCAGCGTGCGCGAGCGCTCGGTCAGTGTGCGATAGCTGCTCACCACTGATTCCGCCCGCGCCTTGCGTTCCAGCAGCGCAGGGTCGACGACGCGCGCGGCGTAGAGGTACGTATCTTGACTGTTGGGGAAGCGAGTGAGCGCGCGGATGCGCCCGCCGGCATCCTCGACCACCACGGGCTTCTTTCCTGCCTTGAGCTCGCGGATCGCGCTGGCGCTGACCTGCTCCTCGATGAGGCGCTCGTAGGGATTCAGAATCGCAAGCGTCTGCAGCTCGCCATTTCCGGACTGCCGGACGATCGCCGCTTCGGAAAGCTCGCGCTGCGTCGTTTGCACCAACAGGGTATTGATGAAGTCCTGGCTGTCGATCGGCACCTCGGTCAGGCGGACCGCTAGGTCGATTGCCATCGCTTCGGTATTCGCGCCGACACGCTGACTGAGATCGTCGAAGCTGCCGGTTGCCACCGCAGACGCATTCTCCAGCATCGATCGCGCGCGATCGGAGTACCAGAACTCGACGCCATACTGGAACAGCAGCGATGCCACGATCGACACGAAGATGGTCGGCACGCTGGCCAGGATCGAGAAGATCGCCACCAGCCGAACGTGCAGCCGCGCCCGCCCGCCGAGCGGCGAACGCGCCGCGCGCTGCATCGCGATACGGCGGCCGATCAGCACGATCAGCGCGACCAGCGGCACGAGGTTCGACACCAGCAGCAGCGCGACCAGTGGCGGGGTCAACAACCGTTGCGATCCGGTATTGCCGCTGACCACAAAGTAAGTGGTCAGCATCACGCCGACCGCGATCCCGAACACCACCAGCTCGAGGATTGGCGTAACCGTGAAGCGCCGCGCGGGCACTTCGGTCTCGACAATCGGCTCGGCGACGGCAGTCATCGTTGCAGGGCTACAACAAGACCGTTGCCTTGAAAACACACTTATTCGAACGCGCCGCCGCTAGACCGCATCGTCCTGCCGCCCGCCGACATCGATCCCCAGCGTATCCAGCCGCTTGCGCAACGTATTCCGATTGATCCCTAGCGCCCGCGCCGCGCGCAGCTGGTTCTGGCCATGGCGTGCCAGCATCGCCTCGATCAGCGGGCGTTCGACCTCGCCGATGATGCGGTCGTAGAGCGTGCCGTCCTCCAGCACCTTGGGCTCCTCCACCGCGATCCGCGCCAGCCGCGCATGCACCGCCGCTTCGATCCCCTCGTCGCGCGCCGCGGGAAGCAAGGCCGCCGCCTCGCCCAGCATCGTGCGCACCGCCGCCGCGTCGATCCACTCGTCGCGGTGCAGCGCGGCCATGCGCCGCATCAGGTTCTCGAGCTCGCGGACATTGCCTGGCCAGTCATGCGCCTCGAGCGCCGCGATCGCATCGTCGCCGATCGCCTTGCGCGGCAGCCCGTCCTCGACCGCACGGTCGAGGAAATGCCGCGCGAGCAGCTTGATGTCCTGCCGGCGTTCGCGCAGCGCCGGCAGCGCGATCGGCACCACGTTGAGGCGGTAGAACAGGTCCTCGCGGAACGCCCCCGCCACCACCTGCCCCATCAGGTCCTTGTTGGTCGCCGCGACGATGCGCACGTCCGCACGGATCGCCCGCGCCCCGCCCACCGTCGTGAACTCGCCCGACTGCAGCACGCGCAGCAGCCGAGTCTGCGCCTCCATCGGCATGTCGCCGATCTCGTCGAGGAACAGCGTGCCGCCCGACGCCTGCTCGAACTTGCCCGCCACCCGCGCCGCCGCGCCGGTGAAGGCGCCCTTCTCATGCCCGAACAGCTCGGCCTCGATCAGCTCGCGCGGAATCGCCGCCATGTTGAGCGCGACGAACGGCGCGCGCCGCCGCGGCCCCAGATCGTGGATCGCCTGCGCCACCAGCTCCTTGCCGGTCCCGCTCTCCCCGCTGATCAGCACGGTGAGCTCGTTCGAGACCACCCGCGCGATGACCCGGTACACGTCCTGCATCGCCGGCGAGCGCCCGATCAGCGACAGCGCATGATCCTCCGCGGCGGGGAGGTCGTCGACCAGCCGCCGCCCGCGCGCCAGCGCGCTCCCGACAGCGGTGGTCAGCGCGTCGAGGTCGAACGGCTTGGGCAGGTAATCGAACGCCCCCGCCTCGGTCGCGCGCACCGCGGTCGCCAGCGTGTTCTGCGCCGACAGCACGATCACCGGCAGGTCGGGATATTCCCCTGTCAGCGTCGCGACGAAGTCGAGCCCGTTGCCGTCGGGCAGCACCACGTCGGTCACCACCACGTCGGGGATGGCACCGCGCATTTCCCGCTTGAGCTCGCCCAGCGAGGCCGCGGCGGTCACGCGATGCCCGGCCCGGCGCAGCGCCTGGGTCACGACGGTGCGGATCGCGGCGTCGTCGTCGCAGATCAGGACGGAGCCGGTCACGCTCATGCGTCTTGCCGCGTTCGAAACGCGATCCGCGCCAGCACGTAGATGCCGACTCCGATCCAGATCACGTTGAGCGCCGCCGAGGGCAGTGCCCCGCGGACATAGGTGTTGACCAGCATCCCCGCCGCACCCGCGACGTTGAGCAGCTGATAGATCACGCTGTCGCCGTCGAGCCGCTTGGTCGAGACGAGGCCATAGGCCGCCAGCACCAGCACCGCGCCGGCCCAGCCGACGATATCGACCCAGTCGAGCATCACCCGTCCGCCCTCGGCAAGTTGACGCGGAACACCGTCATCTCGGGATCGCCCGCCCGCGCATATTCGACCACCCCGCCCATGTCGCGCACCAGCTTCTCGACCAGCGGAAGGCCCAGCCCCTTGCCCTCGGGCTTGCCCGACACGAAGGGCTCGAACAAATGGCTGGCGATGTCGGCCGGCGCGCCCGGCCCGTTGTCGCTGACCGAGAATTCGATCGGCAGCCAGCGCCGCGGCTGGTCGGGCGCCGGCCGCATCGCGACGCCATGGCGATACTGAGTCGCCAGCACGATCCGCGGCTCGGGCGTGTCCTTGAGGGCCTCGGCGGCGTTCTTGAGCAAGTTCATCGCCACCTGCTGGAACGCGTCCTTGTCCATCATCACCGGCGGCAGCGAGGGATCGAAGCGCTCCTCGATCACGATCCCGCGCGCAAACCCGGCCAGTGCAACGCGCCGCGCATGGTCGAGCAACGGATAGATGTTGTGCGGCGCCAGCTTGGGCGGGCGCGTGTCGGTGAAGTCCTGCATCCGGTCGATCAGCGCGGCGATGCGGTCGACCTCGGTGGTGATCAGCTGGGTGAGCTCGGCGCGCCCTTCGCCGCCGTCATCGGCCAGCAGCTGCGCCGCACCGCGGATGCCCGACAACGGGTTCTTGATCTCGTGCGCCAGCATCGCCGCCGCACCCACCGCGGCGCGCGCGCCGGCACTGCGGTCGGCGCCCACCGACAGCCGGCGCGAGGTCGGCGCCTGGTGCAAGGTCACGATGCGCCAGCCGGGATGCTCGGTGATCGGCTGCTCGACGAAATCGACGCGGATGCGCGGCGACCGGGTCGGCTCGATCTCGACGTCGAAGGCCGCGAAGCCGTGCCCGTCGCGCCGCCCCAGATAGCCTTCGGGCGGCGTCACGATGCGATCGAGCCGCTGTCCCAGCATCGCCTTTTCGCTATGATTGAGCAGATGCTCGCACGCCATGTTGGCGCGCACCACCCGGTCCTGCGGATCGAGCACCAGCGCGGCCACCGGCAGGCCGCCGAAAATCTCGGTCAGGTCGGGCTCGCCGGCTTGCGGCGGCGGCCTCAGGCCGCTTCTTGGCGGGGCCATAGCTCGTGCAGCGGCTTTCCGCGGAACTGGCCATAGAACTCGTCGAGCATCGCCAGCACCGTCGCCGCCTTGGCTTCCTGGTTCACCTTGTTGCGGAACTCCGCCGAACCGTGGAGCCCCTTGGTGTACCAACCGATGTGCTTGCGCATGAGGTTGACGCCGGTCATCTCGCCATAATGGTCGAGCATCGTGGCGTAATGCTCTGCGATCAGGGCATATTGCTCGTCGATGCTCGGGTCCGGCCGTTCCCCCTGCCCGCTCAGCGAGTCCATTACCTGGCGCAGCAGCCACGGCCTGCCATACGCACCGCGCCCGATCATCACACCGTCGGCGCCCGACTGCTCGAGCGCCGTGCGCGCATCCTCGGGCGAACAGATGTCGCCGTTGACGATCACCGGGATCGACACCGCATCCTTGACCTTGCGGACGAACGCCCAGTCGGCGCTGCCCTTGTACATCTGGTTGCGGGTGCGCCCGTGCACCGTGATCATCTTGGCGCCGATATCCTCGGCGACGCGCGCCAACTCGGGCGCGTTGAGGCTGTCATGGCACCAGCCCATGCGCATCTTGACGGTCACCGGCACCTTCACGGCCTTGACGCACGCCTCGATCAGCTGCGCGGCCAGCTCCGGCACGCGCATCAGCGCCGACCCGGCATCGCCATTGGTCACCTTGCGCACCGGGCAGCCCATGTTGATGTCGATGATCGCCGCCCCGCGATCCTCGTTGAGCTTCGCCGCCTCGCCCATCTCATAGGGCGTGCAGCCGACCAGCTGCATCGACACCGGCTCCTCGATCGGGTCCCATGCCGCCTTCTGGATCGACTGGCGCGTCTCGCGGATCGCCGCCTGGCTCGCGATCATCTCCGTGACGTTGAGCCCCGAGCCGTAGCGGCGCACGAGCCGGCGGAACGGCAGGTCGGTGACCCCCGTCATCGGCGCGAGCAGCACCGGCGTCTCGACCGTCACCGGGCCGATCTGGATGGGCTTGAGCATCGTCATGTGTGCCTGAAAAATAGGCAGCGGCCTCTACAGGCGCAACGGGGGAGATGCAAGGGAGGTACTATCGCCGATCTCTTCTTGCCCCTCCCGCCTGCGGGAGGCGTTGGGGAGTGTCTTCTTGTCTCCTCTCTCCATCACCCCGGGCCTTGAGCCAGTGTCCCGCTTCTTCGCCTGCGCCAGCTTGTAAGCCGTGTCGCCCACTTCTACGACTTCGGAATGAGTCCGCTCCTTCAGCTTCTGCACGACCACCATCTACCGACGGACGATTTCGGCGTTATGGGGCACGGCCTCGCGGATCATGGCCGCGATTATGTCTTCGAGATCGAAAACTGCTTCGATCCCGCGCGCGGAACCTATTTGCTCACGCTTACCCATGTCGTCGAGTTCGACCAATGCGACCGCGTTGAGTGATGACACCTGGCAGCATTCCTGGCGCGATGAACTGACCGACTATGAACGCTGGGAGGCGGCCGGGGAACCGGGCGGATATCCTTTCGGTACAAACTGGTCACTGGCCGATCCGGGTTTCGTTTTTCTCAACGACGACAAGGAGGCTGCGGTTTGGTCAGCGCGGCTGCGGCGAGATATGTTTGCCACAATGATTGAGACCGACCGCTTCAAGATGAAGCTCATCTACCACGATGCGCGGTTGGAAAGATCTCCGATGAGGCACCGACCGTGTTGAGGGTTTTTGCGCCGTTCCGTCCAAGCCAACCAAAGATCCGCTAATCCGTAGGCCTAGCAAACTTTCCTACACGCCCTCCAAACGCTACGCAGCCGGGATGCGAAACCCCGTCTCCCATCCCGTTATCCGTTCGCTCGCGGCATGCTTACGCCTTCGCGCGCGTGGCAGTGTGACTTTTGGGACTTTCCGAACCTCCGCGGCCCGCATCCAATGACAATCGCCGCCCTCATCGTCGCCGCCGGAAAGGGTGTCCGCGCCGGCGGCTCCGTCCCCAAGCAGTTCGCTATGCTCTGCGGAAAACCCATGCTCACGCATAGTGTTGCTGCGCTATCTTCCCACCCCGCGATAACCGAAGTCACCGTCGTCATCGGCGAAGGGCAGGAAGTTTACACCCGCGAAAATCTCGGTGAATCTGTCAATTTCGTCACTGGCGGCACCGAACGCCGCGACTCCGTCCGCGCCGGCCTGGAATCCCTCGCAGCCAAGGGCGTCACCCGTGTCCTCATCCACGACGCCGCCCGCCCCTTCCTCCCCGCTGCCGTGATCGACGCCCTGCTCGAAGCGCTCGACCACGCTCCGGGGGCCGTCCCCGTCCTCCCCGTCGCGGACACGCTGGCCCATGGCGACGCGACGCTCGGCAACAACGTGCCCCGTACCGGCCTCAACCGCATCCAGACGCCTCAAGCCTTCCACTTCGACGCGATCCTCGCCGCCCACCGCGTGTGGCCGGAACATGAAGAGGCCACCGACGACGCTCAGATGCTCCGCCGCGCGGGCCATGACGTCATGCTGGTCCCGGGAGACCCCATGCTCGAAAAGATCACCCACCCCCAGGACTTCGCCGCCGCCGAGGCCCGCCATGCTCCCCCCCTGGTCTCGCGCAGCGCCACTGGCTTCGACGTCCACCGCTTCGAAGCGGGGCAGGAGCTGTGGCTCGGCGGCATCCTGATCTCCCACGACAGGGGCCTATCGGGCCACAGCGACGCCGACGTCGCGCTCCACGCCATCACCGACGCGCTGCTCGGCACGATCGGCGCGGGCGATATCGGCATGCACTTCCCGCCGAGTGACCCCCAATGGCGCGGCGCGGCTTCGGCGCGGTTTCTCGAACACGCCGCCGCACTGGTTCGAGAACAGGGCGGGACCATCGACTTCGTCGACCTCACCCTGATCTGCGAGGCGCCCAAGATCGGCCCGCACCGCGAGGCGATCCGCGCCAGCATCGCCGCCATCTTGAGCCTCCCCGTCTCACGGGTTAGCCTCAAGGCGACCACCACCGAGCGGCTGGGCTTCACCGGCCGCGGCGAAGGCATGGCCGCCCAGGCCATCGCCACGGTCCGTGTACCGGAGTAACTCCCATGCGTATTTCCCGTCTCGCCGCCACGGCCCTGCTCTGGGCCGGCCTTGCTGCTTCGACCGCCGCCTCGGCCCAATCCGCCCGTCCGTGTCTCACCGATGGCGAGGCCGAAGCGCTGTTCCAGGTGATGCTGCCCGATGTCATCCGCGAGATGGGCCGCGCCTGCCCGCAGCAGCCGTTCCTTCGCCAGCCCAGCGCCGCATTCCTGGCGCGCATCAACGCCGGTGTGGCGCCCGCGATGCCCGCGGCGCAGGGCGGCATCCGCAAGCTGCTCGGGCCGGGCGGGGAGGCGATCGCCGACTCGCAGTTCGCGATGCCCGCGGTGCGCACGATCGTCGCGCCCGCGATCGCGCAACAGATCCAGCCCGCCGATTGTCCGGGGCTGGACAAGATCGTGTCCAATCTCGCGCCGCTGCCGCCGCGCAATCTCGCGGCGGTGTTCGCCGCGCTGCTCCAGCTCAGCCAGAATGACGAAAAGCGCGCGCCAAGGCTTCCGATATGCACTATGGCCCGCCCGCGATGATGGACACGATTCTCCCCCAGAAGCTGGTCGAGGCCGCCCGTAAGGTCGTCGATGCCAACCGCCTCGCCGGCCGCACCGTCGCGGTCGCCGAAAGCTGCACCGGCGGCCTGGTCAGCGCCGCGATCACCGAAATCCCCGGCTCGTCCGAGGTGCTGATGGCCGGATTCGTGGTCTACTCGAACAACGCCAAGATGGCCGAGCTCAAGGTCAGCCGCGACGTGCTGGAGACCTTCGGCGCGGTGTCGATCGCGACGGCGTGGAGCATGGCGCAGGGCGCGCTCGAGGAAAGCGGCGCCGATGTCGCGGTGGCGATCACCGGCATCGCCGGCCCCGGCGGCGGGAGCGACAAGAAGCCCGTCGGCCATGTCGTCTTCGCCCGTGCCGAGAAGGATGCCAACCCCGATGTGGTGGTCGCCGATACTCGCGAGTTCGGCGATCTCGGCCGCGGCGGCGTGCGGCTTCAGGCGGCGCTGTGCGCGCTCGAGCTGCTGCTCCCCGGCGAGCCCGCCGCGCCCGACGTCGAATCGCCGTAGAGCCGCGCCGCGCGTTCCTCGAACGCGTTGATCATCATCCGCAGCGCGCGGTCGAATACCTGCCCCGCCAGCATCTCGAACACCCGGCTCTTGAAGGCGAAGTCGACGCAGAAGTCGATCAGCACCCCGCCCTGCCCGTCGGGCCGGAAGGTCCAGTCGTTGTGGAGGTGCTTGAGCGGCCCGTCGAGATAGTCGACCCGGATATGCTCCGGCCGCTGCTTCTCGACCCGGCTGCTGAACGTCTCGCGCAGCCCCTTGAAGCCGACGATCAGGTCCGCGACCATCTCGGTCTCGCTGTCCGACCGGACCCGCACCGCGCTGACCCAGGGCAGGAACTCGCCATAGCGGCCGACATCGGCGACCAGGTCGAACATCTGCTCCGGCGTATAGGGCAGCCGCCGGGTCTCGCTGTGCTTCGGCATCAGGCCGGAACCGCCGCCTTTGCCAGCTTGGCCTCTCGCGCCGCCTTCATCTTCGCGAAGTCGTCGCCGGCATGGTAGCTCGACCGCGTCAGCGGCGAGGAGGCGACCAGCAGAAAGCCCTTGGCCCGGGCGATCGCGGCATAGGCGTCGAACGCCTGCGGGGTCACGAAATCCTGCACCTTGGCGTGGCGCGGTGTGGGCTGGAGATACTGGCCCATCGTCAGGAAATCGATGTCGGCCGAGCGCATGTCATCCATCACCTGATGGACCTCGAGCCGCTCCTCGCCCAGCCCGAGCATCACGCCCGACTTGGTGAAGATCGACGGATCGAGCTTCTTGACCGTCTCCAGCAGCCGGATCGAGGCATAATAGCGCGCACCCGGGCGAATCGTCGGATAGAGCCGCGGCACCGTCTCGAGATTGTGGTTGTAGACGTCGGGCCGCGCCGCGACGATCATCTCGATCGCCTGCTCGTGCTTGTTACGGAAGTCGGGCGTCAGAATCTCGATCGTGGTGGTAGGGCTCGCCTTGCGGATCGCCTCGATCACCTTGACGAACTGCTTCGCCCCGCCGTCGGGCAGGTCGTCCCGGTCGACCGAGGTGATCACGATATGCTCGAGCCCCATCTGCACCGCGGCGTCGGCAACGTTGTTCGGCTCCATCGGATCGACGGCGCGCGGCATGCCGGTCTTGACGTTGCAGAAAGCGCAGGCACGGGTGCAGGTGTCGCCCAGGATCATCACCGTCGCGTGCTTCTTGCTCCAGCATTCGCCGATGTTCGGGCAGGCCGCTTCCTCGCACACCGTCGTCAGGCTCTTCGATCGCATCAGCGCGCGCGTCGCGGCGAATCCGGCGGAGGTCGGCGCCTTAACGCGGATCCAGTCGGGTTTGCGCTGGCGTTCTGGACGGGCTTCGGGGATCGGGGCCATTTCGCTCATGGGGCGCAGATAGCGATCCCGCCCGCGGCTTGCCAGCCCCTACCGCCTGCGTCATGGGGGACCGTATGACTCACACCCACTTCTCCGATCTCGTCGCCGGCTATCATCGCTTCCGCGCCGAGGAGTGGCCGCGCGAGCATGCGCGCTGGGCGGAACTGAGCCACGGCCAGAGTCCGAAAGTGATGGTCATCGCCTGCTCCGACAGTCGCGTCGACCCCGCGACGATCTTCGGCACACACCCGGGCGAGGTGTTCGTGGTGCGCAACATCGCCAACCTTGTGCCTCCCTTCGAGCTCGGTGGCGGCCGCCACGGCGTCAGCGCCGCACTCGAATTCGCGGTCACTCAGCTTGAAGTCGAAGAGATCGTGGTGATGGGGCATGGCGCATGCGGGGGCGTTCATGCCGCCTTCTCGCACCGCTTCGCCGGGGCCCGCCCGGGGGAAGGCGGCTTCATCGCGCACTGGGTCGATCTGCTCGACGAGGCGCGCGACCGCATCGTGAAGCAACACGGCCATGGCCCTGAAGCGATCCGCGCCCTCGAGCTCGAGACCGTTCGGGTCTCGATCGCCAATCTGCGCACCTTCCCCTGCATCCCCGAGCGAGAGGCGAAGGGGCTGCTCACGATCCACGGCGCCTATTTCGCGATCGCCGATGGCGTGCTGCACGTCATGGACGAAAACGGGCAGTTCGCACCCGCCTGACGGAACGCCTCCCCGCCTCGCCCATTGAGGATGCGAGGAGACGGATGATGGACATCAACAAGACCGACAGCGCGACCACCGATGCCGACCTGATCGAGGAAGAGGACACCTTCCCCGAGGCGCAGGGCAGCGGCGGCGGCAATCTCGCGCGCGACATGGCGTCACGGAACGAGCTCGACCGCGTCCGCGATCCTGAGGCGCGCGCCGACGTCGAGAAGCAGGACGATATCGACAACGATACCGCGGTGAAGCCGGCGCGCGGCGCCGACAGCAACTCGACCTAGGGCTTGCCTGCGGCCAGCGCGCGCCGCGCCATCTTCTCGAATTCGGGATCGATCGCGGGCGGCACCATCGGCACCTTCGCCGCGAGCTGGTCAGCGATCGCGGTAAGCGCCGCGATCCGCGCCGCCTTGCGGCTGTTGCCGTCGATCACCGTCCACGGCGCGGCCTTGGTGCTGGTCCGCGCGAACATCTCTTCGATCGCGTCGATATAGTCCGCCCGCCTCGCCCGGTTGCGATAGTCGTCGGGGCCCGTCTTCCACCGTTTCCACGGATCGTCGAGCCGCTCCGCGAGCTCCTTGTCCTGCTTCTCCTGCGTGATGTGAACGAACAGCTTCACCACCGTCGCCCCCGCGTCGATCTGCTGCGCCTCGAAATCGTTGATCTCGTCATAGCCGCGCGTCCACTCGGCCTTGCCGGCATAGCCCTCGACGCGCTCGACCAGCACGCGGCCGTACCAGCTGCGGTCGAAGATCGCGATATGGCCCTTGGCGGGCAGCTGTCGCCAGAAACGCCACAGGAAATGATGCGCGAGCTCGTTCTCGCTCGGCGCGCTGATCGGCATCACCTCGAAGAAGCGCGGGTCCCATTGCGCGGTCATGCGCTTGATGATCCCGCCCTTGCCCGCGGCGTCCCAGCCTTCGAGTACCAGGATCGCGGCGCGCTTGTGCACGATGTGCGCGACCTGGATGTGCTCCAGCCGCTCCTGCACCGCTGCGAGCGCGTCGTCATAGTCGCCGGCGAACTTGTCGCCCCTTTCGTAGTGGCTGAGGTCGATCTTCATGCGCGGCACCCTAACACCACTGAATCCGCGCTGAAATGCCCCGGATTCGCGCCTGAGCGGCCTTCGCAGCCGCCCCATCCCTGAATTATGACAATCGCATGCGCCGCGTTGGCGCATGTGTGCGGGGTCAAGTGAATATGAGTGCTCAGCGTTTGGTGATCGAGGGACGCGTGCAGCGCGTCGGGTATCGCGATTGGGCGGTGCGCACCGCGCGCCAGCTCGGCGTGATCGGATGGGTCCGCAACCTTCAGGACGGGCGAGTCGAGATCCTCGCGGACGGCGAGGACATGGCGCTCGACACCTTTGTCGACCGCTGCCGCGAAGGGCCGATGATGGCGCAGGTCGAGCGAGTCGATGCGATGCCGGCGGAAGCGGGCAATGTGAAGGGCTTCACCAAGCGCTTCACCGCCTGAGGCGCCGCGGCCTGTCCTAGTCCTCGACCAGCTTCATCAGCCGCCGCTCGACCGGGGCGAGCACCGGGCCGAGTTCGTGCCCGCGCTTGAGCACCGCGCCGGCCTCGTTGACCAGCGCCCACATGCCCTGGCGGTTGCGCAGCGCCGGGCGCTTCTCGACCCGGAACTCGGGCCGCTCGGCGGCGCGGCGGAAGGCGGCGAAGACCGCAGCGTCGCGGCCCATCTGGATGGCATAGTCCTTCCAGTGCCCGGCGGCGACCATGCGACCGTAAAGGTCGAGGATGCGCGTCAGCTCGGCGCGTTCGAACCCGACCTGGCCGGGCGCGCGCAGCGGAAACGGGGTGACGATGCCGGTCACGCGCGGTCGCGCTGCTCCTCGGCGTTGCGCCGGGTCTCACGCTCGGCGAGCAACTCGTCGACGCGCTTGCGCATCGCCTCGAGCTCGCAGCGCATGATCTCGAGCTTCTGCGTCGCAGGGTCGTAGAGCTCGCTGCACGGCGTGCCATAAGGCACGAAATCCTTCTGCCACTTGTCGGCTTCGACCAAGGTCGCCTTGGCCGGGATGCCGACCATCACCGCGCCCTCGGGCACGTCCTTGGTCACCACCGCATTGGCGCCGATGCGCGCGCGCGGGCTCACCGTGATCGGCCCCAGCACCTGCGCGCCCGAGCCGATGATCACGCCGTCCATCAGCGTGGGGTGCCGCTTGCCCGCGACGCCATTGTCGGGGCTCGTCCCGCCGAGTGTCACACACTGGTAGATGGTGACGTCATTCCCGATCTCGGCAGTCTCGCCGATCACCACGAAGCCATGATCGATGAAAAAATTGCGCCCGATCTTCGCACCCGGATGGATATCGATGCCGGTCAGCCAGCGCGAGCCGTGGTTCACGAAACGGGCGAGGAAGAACAGGTCGGCGCGATACAGCCGGTGCGCGACGCGGTGCCAGAACAGCGCCCAAACCCCTGGATAAAGCAGGATTTCCGCGCGACTCCGTGGCGCGGGATCCCGCGCGCGAATCGAATCGAGATAGGCTCCGAGACGACGGAACATGGAACAGGCCCCTTTGTCTGCGCGGCTATTTAGGCATGGAACAATGACTTTTCCAGCTTGGCGCATTTTTCCCGCTTGTCTCGTCTAAACACGATGTATCTTGTAGGGATTGAAATGCCGGGCCACACCCGGCCGCCCGCAACCAGCGCGAAAGAGGATTGATGTTCGAAGCCTTCGACTTCCAGGCATTGCTTCCTTTCCTCGCTGTCGGTTTCGCCGCGCAGATCGTCGACGGCGCGCTGGGCATGGCGTTCGGCGTGATCTCGAGCACTCTGCTGGTCAGCGTCCTCGGCGTGCCTCCGGCCACCGCGTCGGCCGGCGTCCATCTCGCCGAATGCTTCACCACCGGCGTCTCGGGCATCAGCCATGCGATCCACAAGAATGTGAACTGGAAGCTGTTCTTCCGCCTGCTCGTCCCCGGCGTGATCGGCGGCGTCACCGGCGCCTATCTGCTCACCTCGCTCGACGCTTCGGTCACGCGGCCGTTCGTGATGGCTTATCTCGCGGCGATTGGCATCTACCTGCTGTGGCGCGGGATCAGCTTCCCGACGCGCCATCACAAGGAGCCGAGGGTGGTCGAGCCGCTCGGCCTCGCCGGCGGTTTCCTCGACGCGGCGGGCGGCGGTGGCTGGGGCCCGGTGGTCACCAGCAACCTGCTGATCCAGGGCACGCAGCCGCGCTACACGATCGGCACGGTCAACAGCGTCGAGTTCTTCCTCACCCTGTCGGTGTCGATCACCTTCATCTTCCACCTCGGCCTCTCGGCATTCACCGAGGCGGTCGTCGGCCTGCTCGTCGGCGGCGTGCTGGCTGCGCCGTTCGGTGCCCTGCTCGCCAAGCGGGTGCCGACCAAGACGCTGCTGATCATGGTCGGCATCGTGCTGACGCTTACCAGCAGCTACAGCGTCTACAAAGCGCTGGTCTGATCGCCCGATCAATTCTCCGAAATTGAGTGATTGTCTCGATCAATCCGAACGAGACTTCCCATTTCACTCGCGCTGCGCCGCACCCTAGATGCGGCGTCGCACAAGCTGCACTGCATCATAACGGAGAAACCAGAACATGGCCCTCATCGGAAGCTCGCTCAAGCCGTTCACCGCGACCGCCTTCAAGGAAGGCAAGTTCGTCGAGGTCACCGACGCCGACGTGCGCGGCAAGTGGGCCGTCTTCTTCTTCTATCCGGCCGACTTCACCTTCGTCTGCCCGACCGAGCTCGAGGACCTCGCCGACGTCTACCCGACCCTCCAGAAGATGGGCGTCGAGGTGTATTCGGTGTCGACCGACACGCATTTCAGCCACAAGGCGTGGCACGACACCTCGCCCGCGATCGGCAAGATCAACTATTACATGCTGGGCGACCAGAACCACGCGCTGGCGACCAATTTCGACGTGCTGCGCGAGAGCCAGGGCCTGGCCGATCGCGGCACCTTCGTCATCGATCCCGAGGGCGTGATCCAGATCGTCGAGATCACCAGCGAGGGCGTCGGCCGCAACGCGCAGGAGCTGCTGCGCAAGATCAAGGCGGCACAGTATGTTGCGGCGCACCCCGGCGAAGTCTGCCCGGCCAAGTGGGAAGAGGGTGAAGAGACCCTCGCCCCGTCGCTCGACCTCGTCGGCAAGATCTAAGCAAGATCCCAAGCGCTCGCTCCCCTCCCCCTTAGCGGGCGCACAGGCGGCCCGGGGCGAATCTTCCCGTCGCCCCGGGCCGTTTTGTTTTCAGTTTCAGGAGTTTCCGATGCTCGACGCACATCTCAAGCAGCAGCTCGAGGGCTATCTGGTCCATATCCGCGAATCGGTGGAGCTGGTCGCCAGCCTGGGCGATGACGCCAAGTCGCACGAGCTCGAAACCCTGCTCACCGAGATCGCCGAGCTCAGCGGCAAGATCACGCTCGTCCGCGGCGACGATAAGCGCAAGCCGAGCTTCATGATCCGCCGCGCCGGGACCGACATCGGCGTGCGCTTCGCCGGCATCCCGATGGGTCACGAGTTCACCTCGCTGGTTCTCGCCCTGCTCCAGGTTGGCGGCCACCCCTCCAAAGCCGCGCAGGAGGTGATCGAGCAGGTCAAGGGGCTCGAAGGCGAGCTGCATTTCGAGACTTATTTCTCGTTGTCGTGCCAGAACTGCCCCGACGTGGTGCAGGCGCTCAACCTGATGGCGGTGCTCAACCCCAGGATCAGCCACGTCGCGATCGACGGCGCGCTGTTCAAGGACGAGGTCGACGCCCGCCGGGTGCTCGCCGTCCCCACCGTCTTCCTCAACGGCCAGCCGTTCGGCTCGGGCCGGATGGAACTCGAGCAGATCGTCGCCAGGCTCGACAGCGGTGCCGAAGCCAAGGCGGCGGAGAAGCTCGGCGCCAAGGAGCCGTTCGACGTGCTCGTGGTCGGCG
The DNA here is from genome assembly GCF_039595165.1 of Sphingomonas sp. GTDB lineage: Bacteria > Pseudomonadota > Alphaproteobacteria > Sphingomonadales > Sphingomonadaceae > Sphingomonas. The sequence continues at coordinate 683 of NZ_JBCNMA010000013.1, read as the reverse complement.
GCGGCCCTGCCGGCGCGGCCGCGGCGATCTACACCGCGCGCAAGGGGCTGCGCGTCGGCGTAGCCGCCGAGCGTTTCGGCGGCCAGGTGCTCGACACGATGGGCATCGAGAACTTCATCTCGGTCCCCTATACCGAAGGTCCCAAGCTCGCCGCGCAGCTCGAAGGCCACGTCAAGGACAATGACGTCGACATCATGAACCTCCAGCGCGCCGACAAGCTCGTCCCGGCGACGCGCGAAGGTGGGCTCCACGAGGTGGTGCTGGCCAACGGCGCCAGCCTCAAGGCCAGGACGGTCATCCTCTCCACCGGCGCGCGCTGGCGCCAGATGGGCGTCCCCGGCGAGGAGGAGTATCGCAACAAGGGCGTCGCCTATTGCCCGCACTGCGACGGCCCGCTGTTCAAGGGCAAGCGCGTCGCGGTGATCGGCGGCGGCAATTCCGGGGTCGAGGCGGCGATCGACCTCGCCGGCATCGTCGCGCACGTCACGCTGATCGAATATGACAGCCAGCTCCGCGCCGACGCCGTGCTCCAGCGCAAGCTCGCCAGCCTGTCCAACGTCAAGGTCATCACGTCGGCGCTCACCACGCGCGTCAACGGTGCCGAGAAGGTGACTGGCCTCACTTACAAGGACCGCAGCTCGGGCGCGGAGCACGACATCGAGCTCGAGGGCATCTTCGTCCAG